>NC_016604.1:305511-611022 GCF_000230895.2 Mycolicibacterium rhodesiae NBB3 | reverse complement strand
CCTACCGGGGAACCCCACATTGAGTGACCAGGGTGCGCGCTGGCTGGCGGGTGCGGCGGGTGTCACCGCTGTCGGCACCGCGACCGCGGTGTCTGTCGCCAGGTCTCTGCGACGACGGGTCAGTAGCGAAGATCCCTACCAGTACGAGGATTTCGGTCTTCTCGACACCGACCGCAGCAGCGTCGTCACCACGCCCGACGGTGTCGACCTGGCGGTTCGTGAGGCGGGAGACCCCGATGCTCCGCTGACGGTGGTCTTCGCCCACGGCTTCTGTCTTCAGATGGGCGCCTTCCATTTCCAGCGCGCCCGGCTTACCGAGGAGTGGGGCTCGCAGGTGCGGATGGTCTTCTATGATCAGCGCGGCCACGGCCTGTCCGGGCAGGCGCCGCCCGACACGTACAACGTGGAGCAACTGGGCAAGGATCTCGAGACGGTGCTGGCGGTGATGGCTCCGCGCGGGCCCATCGTGCTGGTGGGTCATTCCATGGGCGGCATGACCGTCTTGTCGCACGCCAGGCAGTTCCCGAAGCGGTACCCCACGCGGATCGTGGGTGCGGCGTTGATTGCGTCTGCGGCCGAGGGGGTTTCACGGTCGCCGCTGGGCGAGATCCTGAAGAATCCGGCACTGGAAGCGGTCCGCTTCGCGGTGCGGTACGCGCCGAAGACCGTGCACCGTACCCGCGGCGCCGCCAAATCGGTGATCGCCCCGATCCTGCGTGCCGCCTCCTACGGCGACGAGAAGATCAGCCCTACCGTCGTCGAGTTCTCCGAGAAGATGATGCACGCCACCCCGATCGGGACACTCGTCGAATTCCTGCACGCACTCGAGGTGCACGACGAAACCGAAGGGCTGACCACCCTGGCGAAGGTTCCCACGCTGGTCGCTTGCGGCGACGAGGACCTGCTCACCCCGATGGAGTACTCCCAGGACATGGCGGATGCGTTGCCCAAGTCCGAGCTCGTGATCGTCGAGGGCGCCGGGCATCTCGTGCAGTTGGAGCAGCCCGAGATCATCGACGATGCACTCGTGCAGCTGGTCGAGCGCGCCACTCCCTCCAAGCTCGTCGCCCTCACCCGGCGCGTCCGCGACCGGGTCCGCAACAATGGCTGAACGTTCCGGCGGGACGGCAGAACTACCGACCGCCGACGACACCATCGCTCTGGGTGTGCGACTCGGCAGGGAATTGCGCCCCGGCGACGTCGTGGTGCTGTCCGGACCGCTCGGCGCGGGTAAAACCGTGTTGGCCAAGGGGATTGCACAGGCCATGGATGTCGACGGTCCGGTCATATCTCCCACGTTCGTGCTCGCCCGCGTGCACCGGGCACGCAACGCCGATGCGCCGGCCATGATTCACGTCGACCTCTACCGTCTGCTCGACGATTCCTCGGTCGACCTTCTCGCCGAACTGGATTCGCTGGACCTGGACACCGACCTCGAAGACGCCGTCGTCGTGGTGGAGTGGGGTGAAGGCCTCGCCGAGCGCCTGTCCGAGAACCATCTCGATGTGCGCCTCGAACGGGGCAGCGATAGCGAAGTGCGCACGGCGATCTGGCAGTGGAGTACGTCGTGAGCGGCCTCATTCTCGTGATCGACACGGCCACGCCCGCCGTCACCGCCGGGGTGGTCCGTCGAGACGGGGACACCCTCGACGTGCTCGCCGAACGCGTCACGCACGACGCCCGCGCACACGCCGAACAGCTGACGCCGAATGCGGTCGGAGCGCTCGCAGACGCCGAGGTCCGCGTCGAAGCCCTCGAAGCGATCGTCGTCGGTTGCGGGCCAGGGCCGTTCACCGGCCTGCGGGTCGGTATGGCCACCGCCGCGGCGTACGGTCACGCGCTCGGGCTGCCGGTGTACGGCGTGTGCAGCCTCGACGCCATCGGTGTCGGCACGGCTGGCGACATACTGGTCGTCACCGATGCGCGCAGGCGGGAGGTGTACTGGGCGCGCTACCGCGACGGCGTACGCGTCGAGGGGCCGGCCGTCGCCGCCCCCGCCGACGTGCCCGGTGCGAGCGAAGCCCTGGCGCGGCCGCCGCTGTATCCGACTCCCGGGGGGTTGGTGCGGGCCGTCGCCGACTGGACCGCGCCGCCCGCGCCTCTGGTGCCCCTGTATCTGCGCCGTCCCGATGCGAAGACGCTGGCCGAGCGGGCGGCTCGATGAGCGTTGTCTACGGGAAGCTGAAGCCGTCTGACGCCGCGCGATGTGCCGAGCTGGAATCCCAGTTGTTCGAGGGCGACGATCCATGGCCCGAGCGGGCTTTCCTGGCCGAACTACGGGCCAAGCACATCCACTATGTGTCCGCACGCGCCGACGGCAAGCTCGTCGGCTATGCGGGGATCGCGCGGCTTGGCCGAGTCCGCCCGTACGAGTACGAGATTCACACCATCGGTGTCGACCCGGAGTACCAAGGCCGGGGTATCGGGAGGCGATTGGTCAGTGAGCTGATCGAATTGGCTTGCGACAGCGTGATCTTTCTGGAGGTCCGTACCGACAATACGCCCGCGATCAGCCTTTACGAGAGCTTAGGCTTCGTGAATGTCGGTCTGCGCAGGCGCTATTACCGCGCCAGCGGAGCGGATGCCTATACCATGAAGCGCCTTCCTCCAGAGGATCCGTCATGACAGTCATCCTGGCCATCGAAAGCTCCTGCGACGAAACGGGTGTCGGCATCGCCGAACTAGGTGCTGACGGCTCGGTCACGCTGCTGGCCGACGAGGTGGCCTCCAGCGTCGACGAGCACGCCCGCTTCGGCGGCGTCGTCCCCGAGATCGCGTCACGCGCCCACTTGGAGGCACTTGGTCCGACGATGCGCCGCGCCATGACCACCGCCGGCATCGACAAACCGGACATCGTCGCCGCCACCATCGGTCCGGGTTTGGCAGGTGCACTGTTGGTGGGAGTGGCTGCGGCCAAAGCATATTCGGCTGCGTGGCAGGTGCCGTTCTACGCCGTCAACCATCTCGGTGGCCATCTGGCCGCCGACGTCTTCGACCACGGGCCGCTGCCGGAGAGCATCGGCCTGCTGGTGTCCGGCGGCCATACCAACCTGTTGCACGTGCGGTCCTTGGGTGAACCGATCGTCGAACTCGGCAGCACCGTCGACGACGCGGCGGGTGAGGCCTATGACAAGGTCGCGCGGTTACTGGGCCTCGGGTACCCGGGCGGCAAGGTGCTCGACGACCTCGCGCGCACCGGCGACCGCGACGCGATCGTGTTCCCGCGCGGGATGATCGGGCCTCGCGACGATCCCTACACGTTCAGCTTCTCCGGGCTGAAGACCGCGGTGGCGCGCTACGTCGAGAGCCACCCGGACGCCTCGCAGGCCGACGTCGCCGCCGGTTTCCAGGAAGCGGTCGCCGACGTGTTGACCCGCAAGGCCGTCCGCGCAGCCACGGAGCTGGGTGTGTCGACGCTGCTGATCGCCGGTGGGGTGGCAGCCAATTCGCGGCTACGTGAGCTCGCCGCGCAGCGCTGCGCCGAGAACGGATTGACGCTGCGGATCCCTCGGCCGCGACTGTGCACCGACAACGGCGCGATGATCGCGTCGTTCGCGGCGCATCTGATCGCCGCGGGTGCGGCGCCGTCGCCGCTGGATTCGGCCAGCGATCCGGGGTTGCCGGTGGTGAAGGGACAGGTCTTGTGAGCGAGAAGCTGGAGATCATCGAGTTGCTCTACCGCTACGCCGAGTTGATCGACGCCGGTGACTTCGACGGCGTCGGGGCGCTGCTCTCCAAGGCGTCGTTCGGCGGTACCGGTCCGCAGGGGGTGTCCGGTGCGGACAACATCGCCAAGCTGTTCGCTGCGACGACTCGGCGTTACCCCGACCACGGCAACACACCGCGGACGCGCCACCTCGTGCTCAACCCCATCGTGGAGCTGACCGGGGATACCGCGGTTTCCCGTTCCACCTTCTGCGTCATGCAGGACACCGAGGCCGTGCCGATCCAGCCGATCGTCGTCGGACGGTATTTCGACGCGTTCGCTCGCGACGGCGGCGGTTGGCACTTCACCGAGCGCAAGGTCCAGATCCAGATGATCGGCGATACCTCCGATCACCTGATGGTCGATCCGACGAACTTCTGACCGTCGCTGCGGCAGACTCGCTGCCGTGCACTACGACCTGCGCCTGCGACCCGAACAACCGGCGACCCCGGCGCCGGATGCGTTCGCGGTCCACCGTCGCGAGGTGGCGCCCAGCGAGGGCCGCGACGGGCTGTCGATCGCGTTCGTCCGAGAAGGGGCCGGTTATCCCGTCGTGCTGCTGCACGGATGGCCTGAGACCAAACGCATATGGTGGCGCAACATCGGCGCGTTGGCCGAGGCCGGATACGAGGTCATCGCGCCGGATCTGCGTGGGTTCGGCGACTCAGACCTCTCGGACGCCGACGTGTACGACCTGGCTGCGTGGAGCCGCGACACGTATCTGCTCGTGCACGACGTCCTCGGCCACGCGCGGTGTGCCGTGGTGGCTGGCGACCTCGGCGGCGCGGTCGCGGTGGACTTACTGCACCGCTATCCCGGATTTGTGGAGAAGCTCGTCTACTTCAACACCGTGCCGCCGTTCGTCTTCGACGACTTCGTCGCCGCAGGAATCGACGTCGCATCGATCCGCTCGATAGGTGACGGGCCGACAGCCGACTATCGCCGTCTGCAGGGTGCGACACCGGACGCGTTGGCGGCCGAACTGGATACCGAGGACAAGCGACGACGGCACGTCGCGGGTATGTACGGGCACCGGCTGTGGGCGTCGCCGGGCACTTTCACGGCGGCGGACGTCGACTTCATGACCGAACCGTTTGCGACCGAGGATCGGATGCGCGCGAGCTGGGCCTGCTATCAGCTGCAGTACGGCAGGCCGATGAGCGAGCCGCCGATACTCGACCGCAAGGTCGACGTGCCCACACTGATCCTCTACGGCATGGACGACCAGGCGATCGGCCCCGATTTTCTGCACACCTGCGAGGTGGCGTTCACGAACCGCGCGGGTCCGGTCGTGGTGCCGGGTGCTGGCCATTTCCTGCAATGGGAGCGCGCTGACGTCCTCAATCCGCTGGTCACCGCGTTCTTCGGCGACCTGCGCGTTCGCTTTGCGAGATAGGCATAGTCCGATCTTGAGTGCTAGCACTCTCATGTATAGAGTGCTAGGTGGCAGAACCCCAAGCCCTGCGCCGGCACCCGCGACGACGGAGCGAGGCATGGACGTTATGCCGAACACCTGGTAATTGAGATTCCGGGATCCCCCGGGATCGACGACCCCAACTAAGTGGAGGGCTCCATCGTGGCAGTCAACATCAAGCCACTCGAGGACAAGATCCTCGTACAGGCCAACGAGGCCGAGACCACGACCGCTTCCGGTCTGGTCATTCCCGACACCGCCAAGGAGAAGCCCCAGGAGGGTACCGTCGTCGCAGTCGGCCCCGGCCGCTGGGACGAGGACGGTGAGAAGCGCATCCCCCTGGACGTTTCCGAAGGCGACACCGTCATCTACAGCAAGTACGGCGGCACCGAGATCAAGTACAACGGCGAGGAGTACCTGATTCTCTCCGCCCGCGACGTGCTGGCTGTCGTCAACAAGTAAGCACCCGTGTCCCGCCCCGGAGCTTCCCGCATCGACGGGTGAGTTCCGGGGCGGCACTCGTTCTTCCCCTTTAAGGCAATAAGGAATTCTATGAGCAAGCAGATTGAGTTCAACGAGACTGCGCGCCGCGCAATGGAAGCCGGGGTCGACAAGCTTGCCGACGCGGTACGCGTGACGCTTGGGCCGCGCGGTCGGTACGTGGTCCTTGCCAAGGCCTACGGCGGCCCGCAGGTCACCAACGACGGCGTTACGGTTGCGCGCGAGATCGAGCTGGAGGATCCGTTCGAAAACCTGGGCGCTCAGCTGGTCAAGTCGGTGGCCACCAAGACCAACGACGTGGCAGGCGACGGCACCACTACGGCGACCGTGCTGGCGCAAGCGATCGTGAAGGGCGGGCTGCGGCAGGTGGCCGCGGGCGCCAACCCGATCGCGCTCGGTCTCGGCATCGCCAAGGCCGCCGACGCGGCATCCGAGGCGCTGCTGGCCTCGGCCACGCCGGTGTCGGACAAGAAGGGCATCGCACAGGTCGCCACCGTCAGCTCGCGTGACGAGCAGGTAGGTGAGCTGGTTGGCGAGGCGATGACCAAGGTGGGCGCCGACGGCGTCGTCTCGGTCGAAGAATCATCGACTCTGAACACCGAATTGGAGATCACCGAGGGCGTCGGTTTCGACAAGGGCTTCATCTCGGCGTACTTCATCACCGACTTCGACGCCCAGGAAGCGGTGCTCGAGGACGCGCTGGTGCTACTGCACCGCGAAAAGGTCAGCTCGCTGCCCGACCTGCTGCCGCTGCTCGAGAAGGTCGCCGAGGCCGGTAAGCCGCTGCTGATCGTTGCCGAAGACGTTGAGGGCGAAGCGCTTTCGACGCTGGTCGTCAACGCGATCCGCAAGACACTGAAGGCCGTTGCAGTCAAGGCGCCGTTCTTCGGGGACCGTCGCAAGGCGTTCCTCGACGATCTGGCGGTCGTCACGGGCGGACAGGTCGTCAACCCCGACGTCGGTCTGGTCCTTCGTGAGGTCGGTCTGGACGTGCTCGGCACCGCGCGCCGCGTGGTGGTCGACAAGGACAGCACCGTGATCGTCGACGGCGGTGGCACCAAGGACGCGATCGAGGGCCGCAAGGCTCAGCTGCGCTCTGAGATCGAGGCGTCCGACTCCGACTGGGATCGCGAAAAGCTCGAGGAGCGGCTGGCCAAGCTGTCCGGCGGCGTCGCGGTCATCAAGGTCGGCGCGGCCACCGAGACCGATCTCAAGAAGCGCAAGGAAGCCGTCGAGGATGCGGTATCCGCGGCCAAGGCTGCGGTGGAGGAAGGCATCATCACCGGCGGCGGTTCTGCGCTGGTGCGGGCCCGCAAGGCCGTCGACAAGGTGCGCGACGACCTCAAGGGCGACGAGCGGATCGGTGCCGAGGTGTTCTCCGCGGCACTGTCGTCGCCGCTGTACTGGATCGCCACCAACGCCGGACTGGACGGCTCGGTCGTGGTGAACAAGGTGTCCGAACTGCCCGACGGGCAGGGCTTCAACGCGGCCACGCTCGAGTACGGCGATCTGGCGGCCGACGGCATCGTCGATCCCGTCAAGGTCACCCGGTCGGCGGTGCTGAACGCGGCGTCGGTCGCGCGGATGGTGCTGACCACCGAGACGGCCATCGTGGAAAAGCCGGCCGAGGCGGAGGACGACGGTCATGGCCACGGCCATGGTCACGGTCATCACCACCACTGATTCAGCAAGAGGAACACCCCCGGTCCCGCTGGGCCGGGGGTGTTTCATTTGCTGGTAGGCCGGCCTGCTGATTTCCGCAGCTCGGCACCTGTGAGCGTTCTAGCCTCGCGGCATGGAGCGCATTTGGCAGTGGATTTGGGATCGCTACGGGCCGAGGTACTCGTGGGCGGTTTGCGCAGTCGCGTATTTGATGGCCCTGCCGAATTACCTCGTCTTGGCCCTAATCGTCGTGGCACTCGAGGGGTCTACTCACTTTGTCGAAGCGGCAATCGTGACCATGGTCGGACTGCCGGTTCTGGTGTATGCATTAGTGCGACCGGGCGGAAGCCGGATTCGACCTATCGAGCTTTGGGCCGCCGGCCAGGAAGCCGATCGAGCCAAAGCGCTGGACGCCACCTACATGGTTGCCCGCAGTGCGGTCGGCAGGGTGTTGGTCAACGTTGTCTGGGGTGCGTCCCTGCTGGTTGCTGTCGGCGTTGTCGTCGGCGCTGGGGAAGCAAAGCTTGTCCAATACGCGATCCTCGGGGCCGCCATGGGTGCTGCCACCTATCTGCCTGCCGTGCACAACTTGGTGGAAGCGCTCCTGCGGCCTGCCAGGCTTTCCATCATCGGCGACACAGGAGTCGGCGACGCGCTGCCTCGCTCGCGTCCCAGCTTCGCTACTTGGTCGGCCGTGGCCGTACTTGCCGTTGCTTTTGCTTTCGCTGTACTGGGTGCAACTTTGGCGGACGTAATCGGTAGGAGCGATGAGATGCCTGTACTGGCTGTTGCGATTGGGCTCGCATTGACTCTCTGCTTCGGAATTCCACTGACCGTCGGCTCCGTGTTCTGGCCCTCCTTGAAGCCCATACGGGATCTGGCTGCTGGAACCGCCCGTGTTGCAGTGGGTGATTACGGTCAACGACTTCCGGTTGTCCAGGATGACGATTTGGGTGCTCTGGCGGCGTCGTTCAACAGGATGCAAGCGGGTTTGGCTGAGCGGCAACGGCTTCAGGTTGCTTTCGGCTCCTACGTGGATCCGGCACTCGCGGCGCGGCTGCTCGAGCAGGGCGATGACGTGTTCAGCGGGGAGCGGCGCGAGGTGACGGTGATGTTCATCGACATTCGAGACTTCACCCCGTTCGCCGAAGCGAACTCCGCCGAGGATACGGTGGCGCGGCTGAACGCGTTGTTCGAGATCGTGGTGCCCGCGGTGGTGCAGGCCGGGGGACATGTGAACAAGTTTCTCGGTGACGGCGCCTTGGCGGTGTTCGGCGCGCCGAACGATCTGGCTGAGCATCCCGATGCGGCGGTCAACGCAGCGGTGTTGATTCATCAGCGTGTGGCTGATCGCTTTGGTGGTGGGATGCGGATCGGAATCGGCATCAACACCGGCGTGGTGATCGCCGGCACGATCGGGGGCGGCAGCAAGCTGGAGTTCACGCTGATCGGCGACAGCGTCAACGTCGCTGCCCGGCTCGAGCAACTCACGAAGGACATCGATGACGACATCCTGTTGTCCGAACAGACCGTCAACGCCTTGACATCGCGACCGCTCGAGCTCATCGACAGGGGGTTGCACCCCGTCAAAGGTAAGTCAACAGCGGTGAGGGTCTTCGGCCTCGCCGAGCGATGACTGGTTGAAGCTGGCCGAGCCAGATAAGGTTCGTTTGCTATGCGACCGCCAGATGGTGCTGAGCCGGGCCTGTTCGGTCCGATCGGTATCGCGGCATTCATGCGCCTCGACTGCGAACCCTGGGCGTCTACTTCGTTAAATGGACGGATCGACTCCATTTTTAGGGAAATCAAGATAAGTTTGCCGCTCGGGGATTGCGGGGCACAGCTCAATTCGAGGAAAGGGACAAGAGATGCACAGCATGTTGAAGAAACCCACGATCAGCCTTGTGGCGGCGGCCGGCGCGTTGATTGGCCTGGGTGCGGCCCCGGCGAACGCGCAAGACCGCCACGTGGCAATCGTCAACGAAACGCAGCACGCGATCGTGCAGTTCTACGCCTCCAACGTCGAGCGCGGCACCTGGGAGGAGGACATCCTGGGCGAGGCCGTTCTGCCGGTCGGCCAGACGGCGAACATCAACATCGACGACGGCAGCGAAGCCTGCATGTACGACTTCAAGGCTGTGTTCGATGATGGCGAGGAGCTGGTGCGTAACGGCATCAACGTGTGCACCACCAGCACGTACACCTACACGGAAGGCTGAACCGAGACGAGGCGAGACACGGCGGGCTGGGCGTCGTCGGACGTGAATCGGACCGTCAGGATGCCGGGAGGAAACTGAGTCGCCAAGTCGTTGAGGGTCCTCGGCAGGAAGGCCCTGGCCTTGGCGTTGCCGTACCAGTTGGGATCGGCCGGGTCCACGCTGAGACCGGTGACGCTGTCGATCGTCTCGTCCCAGCGTTGAACGGGCTCGGGCCGAGCGTCTCCGAACCCCGCCGACTTCAGGTAGGCATCTCCCTGTCCCGCTAGGGTTACCGCCGTTCCGCCGCCGACCGGTGTTCCGGTGATCGTCCCATTGACGGCGTCGGCGGTCACCGACGTCAGTCGCGCGGTGCAGACGTTGTCGACCACACTTGCGGGCACGCAGAAGTCGGGCAGCGGGGCAGCGTGAGCGGGGACGTCTGGCAGCGTTGCGATGAGTATCGCGAAGCCGGCGATGGCCACTGCACGTGTCGAGTTCATGGGGGTGTATTCGTCGCGAACGGGTGTTTCGTTTCGCCTTCCGACGCTCTTGGTTGGGCATACGCTGCGGGTGTGGTCAGGCGTTACGCAGTTGGCGGCCTCGCTGCCGCTGTGGCCGCAGCGACCTTTGTGTCGCCGGCCGATGCTGCCCCGATGGATCCGATCCCGGGTAATGGGTTCTTTCTCGTCGGGCCCGACATCTCGCCGGGTCTGTACCAAACGGCCGGTTCGGCATCGACCTTCGGCGTGTGGATCAACGACGTGCCGACCCTGGACTCGATGTGCGCGTGGTTCGCGTACAGCACGCCCGATGCGAACAAGGACCATGTGGTCGCGACGAACATGTCGATCGGCCCCATGTTCGCGAATATCAATGCCGAGGTGATGGCCTTCGAATCGCGAAACTGTCAACCGTGGACCCGGGTGCCCTGAAAGTTTGAGTGACAACGCGGACGCCGGGGTACTCGGGTTGAATGGCGGAACCCGAAGGCGGCCAGTGGAACGTCGCCACGAAAGAGAACACGGTCTATCTCGAGCGAGTGTCCGAGGACGACAAGCAACTATTCGAAGATTTGTTGGCACCTGAAGAGGCGCGCCAGTTGGCTCGGCTGCTAAGGAAGCACGCGGACAGCATCAGTGAATCGGACTCCGTCGACGATGACGATGACGATGACGATGACGATGACGATGATGACGATGATGACGGCGACGGCGATGACGATGATGACGACGAAGACGACGGCGACGACGATGATGATGATGACGAGAAGGACGAGAAGGGCAAGGATTAGAGCGTCGTCTGCTGCCGAGGCCTAGAGGTGCCATTGCGAGGCTAGCGTTGACGGTATGCGAGCCCTCGTCGCGCGTGACCGCGAATCCGGGTACAGCGGCCTGACCCTGACGGAGATGCCCTATCCGCATGCTGCGGAGAACGACGTCATTGTCGAAGTGCATGCGGCCGGCTTCACACCGGGTGAACTCGACTGGCCGGGTACCTGGACCGACCGTGCAGGCCGTGATCGAGCGCCGACCATTCCCGGCCACGAAGTTTCCGGTGTCGTCGCCGAACTCGGTTATGGGACCACCGGACTGACCGTGGGCCAGCGAGTGTTTGGCATCACCGACTGGTGTCGCAACGGCACACTGGCCGAGTTCGTGGCGGTGGAGGCCCGCAATCTTGCGCCGCTGTCAGCTGCAGTCGATCACGCAGTGGCTGCGGCACTACCGATCTCAGGTCTGACGGCGTGGCAGGGACTGTTCGATCATGGACAGCTACGAGCCGGGCAGACCGTCGTGATTCACGGTGCCGCAGGAGCAGTCGGATCGATCGCCTTGCAGCTGGCGCTGGAGGCAGGGGCGCGGGTGATCGGCACCGGACGGGCCGCTGATCGGGAGAGCGCAGTCGGGCTCGGGGCCGAGGCATTCGTGGACCTGGATCGCGATCAGCTCGAAGACATCGGCGAAGTGGACATGGTCTTCGATGTGATCGGTGGTCAAATCCTTTCTCGCTCAACGGCACTGGTTCGTCCTGGCGGCTCGTTGGTCAGCATCGCCGAACCGCCGCCGGATACGCCCGACATCAGCCGGGCCGTCTTCTTCGTCGTCGAGCCCGATCGCGCGGTGCTCGCCGAACTCGAGCAACGATTGCGAGACGGGCGACTGCGCCCGCATGTCAGCGCGATACGCCCCCTCGAGGAGGCGGCCGTGGCTTTCGACCCGATGCGCCGCGGACGCGGCAAGACAATCATCCGCGTGCAATGAACGAACGACGCCTAGCAGTTCGCCCGTCGGCTATCCAACCAGCGAAAATGGTCGAAGTCCACAGCTAATGGCATGGTGGCTGGCATGAGCAGCACATCCTGCAGGTTGTACCGCAACTGGGTGGCGTTGGCGATTACCGGCGTCGCATCATTGGGTCTCGTCACGGCGTGTGCCGGTTCGGGTCCGTCGCACCGCGACAACACTGTTGCCGAATCCAAACTGGCGGACGGCGGTGTCGCCGCGCCTGAGGCTCCACCGCAGCAGGAGCCGGCGCCGGTGGACGACGTGACCCGCGATGTCGTCAAGACCGCGTCGATGACCATCTCGGTAGCCAATACCTCTGAAGCTGCGGACAAGGCGGCCGTGCTGGTGGAGGATGCCGACGGCCGGGTCGACAGCCGCAGCGAGAACGCGGGGTCTGACCGCGGATTCGCCCAGACGTCGGTGGTGCTTCGAGTTCCTGTCGCGAAGCTCGACGGGGTGGTGCGCGAGCTCAAGACGCTGGGAACCGTCCAGTCGGCCGAGACCACGGCAGAGGATGTGACGGCGCAGCGCGTCGACCTCGACGCCCGCATCAAGGCCCTGCAGACCTCAGTGGACCGCCTGCTGGCGATCATGCGCGACGCCACGGATCCCGATGCGCTCATCACCGCCGAAGATGCACTCTCACAGCGGCAAGCCGATCTGGACAGCCTGCGTGCCCAACGCGAAGCGCTCGGCGACCAAATCGAGTACAGCACTGTCGACGTCACCTTCATGGCGCAGACGATTGGGGGGCCGGCGCCCAAGGAGTACCAAGGCTTCGGAGGTCAGGTCGAACGTGGCTGGGACAACATGGTTTTCCTTGTCGGCAATCTGGTGCTGCTGTTCGGCCTGATGCTGCCCTGGTTGATCGTGGTGGTCATCGCCGTCGCACTGCTGTACGGCGTGATCCGGTTCGCGGGATCCCGCCGTCCCAGGACACCCGTCGTGAACAAGCCGGCCGAAGAATCAGACGTGGACGTCGCGCAGTCCGACAGCGAACCGCACCCCTGAGCAGTTGTAGCAGCCCACACACCCGACGCAGTCCGTACAGCCGACGCAGCCCAGGCACGCGACACAATTCTTGCAGAAGGCGCACGCCACACACGCGATGCTGCCCGCGACAGCGAGCGACATTGCGGTGACGATACTTCCGGCAACTGCGACGCTGCCCGCGGTCGCGATCGAGCCCGCAACGGCGGTGCTGGCGACGGTGGCCGCCGAGGTGACCACACCGGCGCTGGCCACTGTTGCCGCGGATCCGGCAACCGCAGTGCTCGCCACCGTCGCGGCCGAACCTGCTACCGCCGAACTGGCCGTCGTCGACACAGAGCCGGCGACAGCGGTGCTGGTCGTCGGGTCTGCTACGCCGATCAGGCTCCCGTCAGAGTCCTGCGAAGTGATCACGGGTCTAACTTCTACTACAACTTTGGGCCGAATTCGGACCTTCCGTTGGCTCTATCAGTTGTCGACTACGAGGCGCGCCGGATACCGCGCTTCAGCAACAATTCGCGCTCGGACTCGGACAGTCCGCCCCAGATGCCGTAGGGCTCTCCGACCGCGAGCGCATGGGAGCGGCATTGGGCGATCACCGGGCAGCTGCGGCACATCTCCTTGGCGCGCATCTCGCGCTGTGCACGAGCCCGTCCCCGTTCACCGTCGGGATGGAAGAACATGGATGAATCGACGCCCCGGCATAGACCGGCGATCTGCCAATCCCAGATGTCAGCATTGGGTCCGGGAAGCTGTTGCGGCTGTGGCATTGGAAAACCCCTCTCTACACACCCATTTCGCCAACTACGCGAGTGCGTGAGTTTTGGAACCGATCCGAGCGCAGTCGCCGGTGACTTCTCGTGCACACAAACTAGAAGGGCTCACGAAATTCCGTCAATAGCCTGAGCATGTGCTTATTGACATAACAGCAGGTCCAGAATTTACGTCACGTTCATCATTGAAACCCACGGCCAACGAGAAGAGTGTTAAGCAAACGTGCTGCGGCGGTCGATCACCCGCATTTGTCCAGTTCGCGTGAAACTGTCCGACTCTGGCAACTTTTCGCGACCGGACGCCGGCTTACACGGAATTAACATTGGCAGCACCAACTGTTAACCAATGTGATTTCGTTCGGGGGGCGTTGATAACGTCTGCGCACCGATGACCACCTCCACGCCCACGCTGTCGAACATCGCTTTCGGGGACAACCCAGGACGGTGGCCCCTGCCCGCCGCGGTCACGGCAGAGGATCTGTGGTTGCGTGCCGTGGCGGCGGGCGGACAGGGCCGCTACAGCAGCGCGGTCGCCGATCTCGAACTACTTCGCCGTCGCTCACGAGGGTCGTTGGTGTCGTTGGCTCACAGCACCCGCGCGTCCTTTCTGCGCCAACTCGGCTGGCATGACCGAGCCCGCTCATGGGATGGCCGGGCATCGGCGCTCGCGGGATCCGACCCGGAGGCGGGGGCCGACGCGTTGATTGGTCTGGCCGCCGACGCGCTGGGAGTGGGCCGATTCGCGGCATCGGCGCGGGCGCTGGACCGGGCGGCGGAGCTCGGCGCCGAATCCGCCCGAATAGGAGTGCGGTTGGCCTGGGTGTCCGCCGAACTGGCGATGGGCCGAGGGCAGGGGACGGCAGCGGTGGAACACGCCCAGCGGGCGGTGGCGGCCGCCGCCGCTTTCGGTTCGGCACGGCACACGCTGAAATCCGACGTCGTCCTCGCTGCGGCACTGTGTTGCACCGGTGACCTCGACGGCTCCCGGCAGGTGGCGGAGGCCGCGCTGGACGACGCCGAGCATCACGGAATGATTCCCTTGCGCTGGGCGTTGGCGAGTTTGCTGGTCGGTATCGGCAGCACCACGCGTTCACCGGCAGAGGTGATCGCCATCCGCGACGGGTCGGCAGACACAGTCCGGTCACGGGGCGGCGTGTGGGCGACCAGCTGCGACGGGAGCACGGCATCCTGAAAGTTATTGTTTAGCTGAGCCAACTGCCGAACCGGTAAGTGTCCTGCAAGTAACGCTGGAGAGATCGCACACGATGACAATTTCGGGAGAACATCTCGATGCTGTCGTTGCTGAGGCTGTAGCGGGCAATCGAGACGCGCTCCGGAGGGTGCTGGAGACTATTCGTCCCATCGTTGTGCGGTACTGCCGCGCCAGGGTGGGTTCGGCAGAGCGCAGCGGCCTCTCAGCAGATGACGTCGCGCAGGAGGTTTGCTTGGCCGCCATAACGGCGCTGCCGCGCTACAAGGACCAGGGACGACCGTTCCTCGCCTTTGTGTACGGCATCGCGGCGCACAAGGTCGCTGACGCACATCGCGCAGCGGGCAGGAATCGATCCGACCCGACAGATGTCGTGCCGGAACGGTTCTCGCTGGACGCCGGCCCAGAGCAAATGGCGCTCGACTCGGAAGCATCGGCCAGGATGAAGCAGTTGCTGGCCGTGCTGCCCGAGAAGCAACGCGAAATCCTGATCCTGCGCGTGGTCGTCGGCATGAGTGCCGAGGAGACCGCCGAGGCGGTCGGAAGTACAGCGGGTGCCGTACGAGTCGCTCAGCACCGTGCATTGTCACGGCTGAAGGAAGAGATCATGTCGAAGGGGCACGACCATGCCTGACTTCGGACGCTTTACTCCAAGTGGGGGCGACCCGTCGCTCAACGAGATCAACCGGTCGGACCGGTTCCTGGACGCGCTGGCTTCCCAACAGCCGGTGTATGCGACCGATGCCGGCGAGGCCGAGCTGATGAACCTGCTGTCCGGTTGGCGAGACGAAATCCGCGAGAAACCACTGACCGTTCCGGTGACCCCGCGCGACGCGGTGATCGCCTTGGACGCCGCGCAGCGTTCGCGTAAGAGTTCGCGCAGGATGCTGACTCTCGTCGGCTCCACCGCCGCCGCAGTGCTGTGCCTCGGAGGCTTCGTCAGCGTTGTGGCGGGGTCCGAACCGGGCGACTCTCTCTATGGATTGCGCACCATGATTTTCGGTGAGCAGCAGGCGACCCGGGACGACGCGGTCATGCTCGCCTCGCAGCAACTCGCCGAGGTGCAGCAACTGGTGGACCAGGGCCAATGGCAAGCAGCGCAGGACAAGTTGCAGACCATCACCACGACGGTCGCGACGGTCAACGACGATTCGCAAAAGCAGGCATTGGTCAGCCAGTGGCAGGACCTGACGGTGAAGGTCGAGGCGAAGGATGCCGCCGCGACGCTGCCGCCCGACGTGCCACCACCGACCTTCCCTGAGGTGGTCGTGGTGCAGACGCCGACTTCGTCGGATACCACCTCGTCGGAGACGACGCCGCCGTCGGAGAGCACGTCGTTGCCGACACCCACGTCGCCGCTACCGACATCGTCGAGTCCGCTGCCCACGCCGTCGGGTCCGTTGCCGACGCCGTCCGGACCGCTGCCCACCCCGTCGGGTCCGTTGCCCACGCCGTCAGTCCCGTCGCCCACGCCGACCCGGGTCCCGCAGACGGCCGTGCCGCCGACGGCGGAGCCCACTTCCGTGGTGACTCCGACTGTCGAAGCGCCCACTTCGTCGGTGGCGCAGCTGCCGCCGGTGACCACCACGGCCGTCATCGAGCAACAGGAGGCACCGAGGGAAGTGCCGACGGCAACGATCGATGTGCCGACGGCGACGGTCGAGGTGCCGACGGCAACCGTTCAGGCGCCGTCCCCGCAGCGGGAATCACCTTCGGTGGAACGGCAAGCGCCGGTCACGACGATCATCGAGGCACCTGCGGCGGGATCCGGTTCCGGCAGCGAAGGCAATTGAGCGAGGGTTGCGCCCTCAGCGATACCCGTCGGTGTCCGTCGTGGCCTCGTTGAGTGAGGCATCGGCGTATCCGCGGCAATAGTCCCAGGTGACGTAGGCGTCGGGTTCGGGATCGTAGGCGGGCTCATGCGGTCGGACCGTGCCGTCGACGAGCAGCTGCAGCAGGTTGGCGCGCAACATGTCCCAGTCGTGATAGTGGTCTTGTTGGCACTCGTCGCAGCACACCACCAGGCCGCGAATTCCCTTGTGCGCCAACAACGCTTCGTATACTGCCAGGTCCGCGAGGTCGGCCTCGACCGCGGTCCGCTCCTGCGGGTCCAGTGGCTGCCCCGGTTCGAGGGCGTCGAGCGCGGCCGAGGGGTCGCACGGGTCGTCTGCGAACGGATCGGGCGGCAAACCCGGCGGGAGGTGGTCGCGCACGACACCAGCCTACGCAGCCGTCCACATTTCGCGCCAGCCGTCGCCCGGCATGGCGCACCCGGAGTGTGGGGCCGAACCGGTGTCGTCCATGCCGATAAGATGGGGAATCAGTCTTCGTCTGTCCCGGGAGGCCCCACCCATGTCGATCGCCGAAAGCAGCCTTCCTTTGGCCGTTCCGGTGCCCACCGGTGGCGACGATCCCACGAAGATCGCGATGCTAGGCCTGACCTTCGACGATGTGCTGCTGCTGCCCGCAGCGTCAGATGTGGTCCCCGCCACAGCCGACACCTCCAGCCAGCTGACCAGACGCATCCGTCTGAGGGTCCCGCTCGTCAGCTCGGCGATGGACACCGTGACCGAATCGAGGATGGCCATCGCGATGGCCCGCGCCGGCGGCATGGGTGTCCTGCACCGCAACCTGCCCGTCGCCGAACAGGCCGGCCAGGTCGAGACGGTCAAGCGCTCCGAGGCGGGCATGGTCACCGACCCGGTGACGTGCTCACCGGACAACACGCTCGCCGAGGTCGACGCGATGTGTGCGCGGTTCCGCATCTCGGGGCTGCCCGTCGTCGACGCCACCGGCTCACTGGTCGGCATCATCACCAACCGCGATATGCGCTTTGAGGTCGACCAGTCCAAGCCGGTGTCCGAGGTGATGACCAAGGCGCCGTTGATCACTGCGCAGGAAGGTGTTTCGGCCGAAGCCGCGCTAGGTCTGTTGCGCCGCCACAAGATTGAGAAGCTGCCGATCGTCGACGGAAACGGCAAGCTGACCGGACTCATCACCGTCAAGGACTTCGTCAAGACCGAGCAGTTTCCGCTTGCCACCAAGGACAGCGACGGCCGGCTGCTCGTCGGCGCCGCGGTGGGTGTCGGCGATGACGCGTGGACGCGGGCTATGACGCTGGTCGACGCGGGAGTCGACGTGCTCATCGTGGACACTGCCCACGCTCACAACCGCGGCGTGTTGGACATGGTGCACCGCGTGAAGGTGGCGGTCGGCGAACGCGTCGACGTGATCGGCGGTAACGTCGCCACCCGCTCCGCGGCGGCCGCTCTGGTCGACGCGGGCGCCGATGCCGTGAAAGTCGGTGTCGGTCCGGGTTCGATCTGCACCACCCGCGTGGTGGCGGGTGTCGGAGCCCCGCAGATCACCGCGATTCTGGAGGCTGTTGCCGCGTGCGCGCCCAAGGGCATCCCGGTCATCGCCGACGGCGGCCTGCAGTATTCCGGTGACATCGCCAAGGCGCTGGCCGCCGGTGCGTCGACCGCCATGCTGGGCTCGCTTCTGGCCGGCACCGCCGAATCCCCGGGCGAGTTGATCTTCGTCAACGGCAAGCAGTTCAAGAGCTACCGCGGCATGGGCTCATTGGGCGCTATGGCCGGGCGCGCGGGCGCCAGGTCGTTCTCGAAGGACCGCTACTTCCAGGATGACGCGCTTTCCGAGGACAAGCTGGTGCCGGAAGGTATCGAGGGACGGGTGCCGTTCCGCGGTCCGCTGTCGACAGTCATTCATCAACTCACCGGTGGGCTGCGCGCCGCGATGGGCTACACGGGCTCGGCGACCATCGAGCATCTGCAGCAGGCGCAATTCGTCCAGATCACGGCTGCGGGATTGAAGGAGAGCCACCCGCACGACATCGCCATGACTGTCGAGGCGCCGAACTACTACGCCCGCTGACAAGGGGAGGCCAAGCCATGCGTGACATGGTTGAGATCGGCATGGGCCGAACCGCCCGCCGCACTTACGAACTCGACGACATCAACATCGTGCCGTCGCGCCGCACCAGATCGTCCCAGGACGTCTCGACGGCTTGGCAGTTGGATGCGTACCGGTTCGAGATCCCGGTGGTCGCGCATCCGACCGATGCGCTGGTGTCACCGGAGTTCGCCATCGAACTGGGTCGTCTCGGCGGCCTCGGGGTGCTGAACGGCGAGGGTCTTATCGGCAGGCACGCTGACGTGGAGGAGAAGATCGCCGAGGTCTTGGAGACCGCAGCGGCCGCGTCCGATGAGTCGTCTGCGATCCGTCTGCTCCAACAACTGCATGCCGCACCGCTGGACCCCGACCTGCTGGGGGCCGCGGTCGCGCGGATCCGCGACGCCGGGGTGACGACGGCGGTGCGGGTCAGCCCTCAGAATGCCCAGGCGTTGACGCCGGCTCTGGTCGCGGCGGGCGTCGACCTGCTGGTCATCCAGGGCACGATCATCTCGGCCGAGCGGGTCGCCCAGGATCACGGTGTCGGCGAACCGCTGAACCTCAAGACCTTCATTTCCGAACTCGACATCCCCGTGGTGGCGGGCGGTGTGCTCGACCACCGCACCGCACTGCACCTGATGCGTACCGGTGCGGCGGGCGTCATCGTCGGCTACGGCTCGACCCGCGGCGTCACCACCAGCGACGAGGTGTTGGGCATCAGCGTGCCGATGGCTACCGCGATCGCCGACGCCGCCGCCGCCCGCCGCGAATACCTCGACGAGACCGGCGGACGCTACGTGCACGTGCTTGCCGACGGTGACATCCACACCTCCGGCGATCTGGCCAAAGCGATTGCCTGCGGCGCCGACGCCGTCGTGCTCGGCACTCCGCTGGCCACAGCTGCCGAGGCGCTGGGTGACGGCTGGTTCTGGCCGGCGGCCGCCGCGCACCCGTCGCTGCCGCGCGGTGCTCTGCTACAGGTGGCGCTCGGTGAGCGGCCGTCGCTTGGTCAAGTGCTCACCGGTCCGTCCGACGACCCGTTCGGTTCGTTGAACCTGGTCGGCGGCCTGCGCCGGTCGATGGCCAAGGCGGGCTACTGCGATCTCAAGGAATTTCAGAAGGTCGGCCTGACCGTCGGCGCATAGCCCGTCAACCCTTTGGGTAAGGCTTACCTGACTGGATGTTACTGGTGGGTAGGGAGATACTGGGTCGATGAAGCCTGACTACGACGTCCTGGTGATCGGTTCGGGATTCGGCGGCAGCGTGACGGCGTTGCGGCTCACGGAAAAGGGCTACCGAGTCGGGGTTTTGGAAGCCGGCAGGCGCTACGCCGACGACGAGTTCGCAAAGACTTCGTGGAACCTGCGCAAGTTTTTGTGGGCACCGATGCTCGGGATGTACGGCATCCAACGAATTCATCTGTTGCGCAATGTGATGATTCTGGCCGGCGCCGGAGTCGGGGGCGGATCGCTGAACTACGCCAACACTCTGTATGTGCCGCCGGATCCGTTCTTCAACGATCCGCAGTGGAAGCACATCACCGACTGGCGGGCAGAGCTGACCCCGCACTACGACCAGGCCCAGCGGATGCTCGGCGTCGTGACGAACCCGACGTTCACCGACGCCGACCGCATCATGAAGGAAGTCGCCGATGACATGGGTGTCGGCGACACCTTCGTGCCGACGCCGGTGGGCGTGTTCTTCGGTCCGGATGGCGGCAAGACGCCCGGCAAGACGGTGCCCGACCCGTACTTCGGTGGCGCAGGCCCGGAGCGCACCGGATGCATCGAGTGTGGGTCATGCATGACGGGATGCCGCTACGGCGCCAAGAACACCTTGGTCAAGAACTATCTGGGACTCGCGGAAAGGGCGGGCGCGGAAGTCATTCCGATGACGACCGTCAAGAGCTTCGAGCAGCGTCCCGACGGGATGTGGGAGATCCGCACTGCACGAACGGGATTGCTGCCGTTGCGGCGTCGCAAGTACACCGCGACCCACGTGGTACTGGCGGCGGGCACCTACGGAACCCAGAAGCTGCTGTTCAAGATGCGCGACACGGGTAAGTTGCCGAAACTGAGCGACAAGCTCGGCGTGCTTACGCGGACGAACTCCGAATCCATCGTCGGTGCAGGACGTTTCAGTGTCTCACCGGACCTGGACCTGACGCATGGTGTGGCCATCACGTCGTCGATCCACCCAACCGCCGACACCCACGTCGAACCAGTGCGTTACGGCAAGGGCAGCAATGCGATGGGGCTGCTGCAGACTCTGATGACCGACGGCGTCGGGCCGACTGGTTCCGACGTGCCACGCTGGCGTCAGTTCTTCCAGCAGGCTGCTGCGGACCCGCGCAACCTGCTGCGGCTACTCAACCCGACGCGCTGGAGCGAGCGCACGATGATCGCGCTGGTGATGCAGCATCTGGACAACTCGATCACGACGTTCACCCGACGCACGAAGCTGGGCATCCGGCGACTGGACAGCAGACAGGGGCACGGCGAGCCGAACCCGTCGTGGATTCCTGCAGGCAACGAGGTGACCCGCCGGATTGCCAAGAAAATCGACGGCGTCGCAGGCGGCACCTGGGGCGAACTGTTCAACATTCCGCTGACGGCGCACTTCCTCGGGGGCGCGGCCATCGGCGACAGCCCAGAGCACGGCGTCATCGATCCGTATCAGCGGGTCTACAACTATCCGACGCTTTCGGTGCACGATGGCGCGTCGATCTCAGCGAATCTCGGTGTCAACCCGTCGCTGTCGATCACCGCGCAGGCCGAGCGCGCCGCGTCGCTGTGGCCCAACAAGGGTCAGGTGGACCAGCGCCCCGCCCAGGGCCGGCCCTACAAGCGGCTTGCGCCGATCCCGCCGGAGAACCCCGTCGTCCCGGCCGATGCGCCCGCGGCGTTGCGGCATCTCCCGATAGAACCGGTCAGCTCGGCGGGATGAATGGCGAGCGACAGAGGTTTGACGTGGGCGGCCGCGGGTAGGTAGTGCCGGTGCGCACCGCCTATCACGAACAACTGTCGGGCCTGGGCGTCCGGCTGGCCGAGATGTGCGGCCTTGCCGCGAACGCCCTGGATGACGCGACCCGCGCACTGCTGGAGGCGGACCTGTCGCTTGCCGAACAGGTCATCGCGTCCCACGAGCAGATCGCGGTCATGAGCCGTCAGGCCGAGGAAACAGCACTGCGACTGCTCGCGCTTCAGCAGCCCGTCGCCGGCGACCTGCGGAGGTTGGTCTGCGCTATCCACATCGGGGCCGACATCGAGCGGATGGGTGCGCTCGCGGTGCACGTCGCGAGGATCTCGCGGCTGCGACATCCCGATTGCGCCTTGCCGGACGACGTTCGTGCCAGCTTCACCGAAATGGGTGCGGGGGCAGTTCAACTCGCGAGGACCGCGCGTGAGGTCCTGCTGTCGAGCGATCCGGAGAAGGCGTCGCGGATGCACAAGCTCGATGACGCCGTGGACGCAGAACACCGGCATCTGTTCACGCTGTTGATGGACCACAACTGGCAGGACGGCGTCTGTTCGGCGGTCGACGTCGCACTGCTCGGCCGCTATTACGAGAGATTCGCCGACCACGCCGTGGAGATCGGTAGGCGGGTCGTGTTCGAGGCGACCGGTGGCATGCCGTCCACCAAGCAGTTGGCCTAACCTTGCTGCAGCCTGCGGCGTAACGGTTCACGGCCGGGCGGTTGTTGCGGCTCCGGAAGCAACGGCTCTCGCGGTTTGATGGCGACCGTCGACGGCTCGTCCGTGCTGATCTCGAGGTCTTCGCCCCCGTGCCGGATCGTCATGGCCGTGTGCGGCCCGTCCCGCACGGTATAGGTGACGTTCTCGTGGTTGACATCAACCGTGATTCGGAAGTCCCTCCACCTCAGCCGGAATCGCAGCCGGGTGATCCCCGAGGGCAGTCGCGGGTCGAGCGACAGCACCCCGTCGTCGTCGCGCAGCCCACCGAAGCCTGCCACCAACGCGGTCCACGCTCCCGCCAACGACGCCATGTGCAGACCGTCGCGGGTGTTGTGGTGTAGATCGCGAAGGTCGATCAGCGCGGCCTCGTACGCGTAGTCATGTGCCAACTCGAGATGGCCGACTTCGGCGCACATCACCGCCTGCGTGCACGCCGAGAGCGATGAGTCGCGCGTAGTCCGGCGCTCGTAATAGTCGACATTGCGCGCCTTCTGTTCCAGCGTGAACGCATGGCTCTGCCACTGCATCGCCAATACCAGATCCGCCTGTTTGATCACCTGTGCCGGGTACAGCCGCACATAGGGTGCGTGCAACAGAAGCGGATACGTCGTGTTGGTCACGAAGTCCCACTCCTGGAGCGTGGTGAATCCTGCGCACTGCGGATGGACGCCGAGATCGTCGTCGAACGGGATGAACGCGTCATCGGCGGCAGTGCGCCAATCGGCCATCTCAGCTTCCGTGACCCCCAACTCTTCGGCGCGGTCAGGATGGCGCAGGCAGCCTTCGGCCGCGGTCCGAAGGTTGTGTGCCGCCATCAGATTCGTGAACACGTTGTCCCGCACGACGGCCGTGTACTCGTCTGGGCCCGTGACTCCGTCGACATGCCACACCCCGAATCGGTCGTGATGCCCCAGCGACAGCCACAACCGCGCGGTCTCGACGAGGACCGCCAGGCCACACTCGGCTTCCAGTGAATCGTCACCCGTCACGACGCGGTACCGCTCGAAGGCCATGGCAATGTCGGCATTCACGTGCCAGGCGGCAGTGCCCGCCGGCCAGTACGCTGAGCACTCCTCACCGCGAATGGTGCGCCACGGGAACGCGGCGCCGGTGAGATTCAGTTGTGCGGCACGCTCCCGCGCGAGATCCAACGTGGAGGCGCGCCATCGCAACGCGTCGGCGGCCGCATAGGGTGCGGTGTAGGTGAGCAGCGGCAGCACGAAACCTTCGGTATCCCAGAACGCGTGCCCGTCGTATCCGGTGCCCGTCAATCCTTTTCCGGGGATCGCCCGGCGTTCGGCGCGCGCACTGGCCTGCAGTACATGGAACAGCCCGAACCGCACTGCCTGCTGACTGTCGGGGTCACCCTCGACCTCCACATCGGCGGAGTCCCAGAACTCGTCGAGATATTCACGCTGAGACTCGAGCAGGCCCTCCCAGCCGGTGTAGCGAGCACCGCTGAGCGCCGCCGCGACCTGATCACGCAGTGCTGGACGGGATCTCAGACTGGACCACCCATAGGCGAGGTATTTCACGATGCGCAGTTTCTGGCCCGGCCGCAGACCACAGATCACCGTGGTGGTGGCCCAATCCGTGCGGGCGCCGGTGGTCACCTCGACGCGACCGGGAACCTCGACGTCGTGCGTCATCGCCGCGGCCATCAGCAGCTCGCTGATCCTGGTCCGGTGTAGGAGGATCGCGCCGTACTCGGAGTGTTCGTGTCCAACGGCTTCCAGCGGATTGTCGAGTACGGCGGCCACCCTGGGGTCGTCTGCCGAGTCGGGAAGCTGCTCGTTGGCCACCAATTCGGACTGGACCGTGACACGAGCGAATTCATCGACGGCCTCGACCGTGTACTCGATGGCAGCGACGCTGCGTTGTGCGAGCGACACCAGACGAGTCGACACGACCCTGACCTGCTTGCCCGCCGGAGAACGCCAATCCGCGGTGCGGGTCAGTGTGCCGGCCCTCATGTCGAGGACGCGTTCATGTTCGAGCAGTTCGCCGTACCGCAAGTCGAACGGCTCGTCATCGACGAGCAGGCGGATCAGTTTGCCGTTGGTGATGTTGACCAGCGTCTGACCGGCCTCGGGATAGCCGAACCCCGCTTCGGCGTACGGGAGTGGACGCACCTCGTAGTACGAGTTCAAATAGGTACCGGGCAGTCCGTGTGGTTCGCCCTCCTCGAGATTGCCTCGCATGCCGATGTGCCCGTTGGACAGCGCGAACAGTGACTCGGCTTCATCGAGGAGGTCGAGGTCGAACGAGGTTTCGCGGATGTGCCACGGCTCGACGGTGAAGTTCTTCCCACTGATCATCGTGACATCAACTCGGCCAGATCGGTGACCACGACGTCGGCACCCTTGCGCCGCAACGCTTCTGCGTGTCCGATGCGGTCGACGCCGACCACGTAGCCGAAGTTGCCGGCCCGCCCCGCCTCGACACCGGAAAGCGCGTCCTCGAACACGACGGCCTGCGCCGGAGTGACGCCGAGGAGTTCCGCGGCACGAAGAAATGAATCCGGGGCGGGCTTGCCGGCGATGTTCTCCTCTCGCAGGGTGACCCCGTCAACGCGCTGCTGGACGAATCTATCGAGCCCGGTCAGCTCCAGGATCTCGCGGGTGTTTGCGCTCGACGACACCACCGCGGTCGCCAACCCCGCGTCCACGACCGCCTCGAGATAGCGGCGGGACCCTTCGAAGACTTCGACCCCGTCGGCCTGCAGCGTGTGCTGAAATTGCTCGTTCTTGCGGTTGCCGAGGCCGTAAACCGTCACCGCATCGCCTCCGTCATCGGGGGCGCCCTCGGGAATGTCGATGTTCCTGCTGGCGAGGAAGGACCGGACGCCGTCCTCTCGCTTTTTGCCGTCCACGTACTTCAGGTAGTCCGAGTCGATGTCGAACGGGACGAATTTCGCCCCTGTGCGCTGCGCATCGGCCGCCAGAAAGTCGTCGAACATCGACTTCCAGGCCTTTTTGTGCACGCTGGCGGTATCTGTCAGTACTCCGTCGAGGTCGAAAAGGGTGGCACGGATATCGTCCGGTAAACCGAGCACTGGGTGACCTCGCTTCGCTCTCGGGTTCGTGCCTCCAGTTCACCATTCCCAATTTTGTCTCCGGGCATACTTGGGCATGTGATCGCGAAGTAGTTCGGACCACGGCAATCGAAACTGTTCGCCTTCGCGTCAGCCTGGTGATGCAATCGAGGCAATGAGTGTTCAGAGCACCGATCGACAGGATGCGGTGCGTTCGGGTGGTGCGTGGGCGACGATCGGCGATCTCATTCTCGAATCCGGTGCGCCGCTTCCGGACGTAAGTCTCTTCTACGAGGTGTTCGGCGATCTTGCCGACGATAAGAGCAATGCGGTCTTGGTGTTCCACGGGCTCGCTGCCAATAGTCACCTTGCATGTGACTCCGCCACAGCGGATGCCGGTTGGTGGTCGGGCGTGGTAGGGCCGGGCCTCGGCTTGGACACCGAACGCTTATGCGTGATCTCCGCCAACGTTCTCGGCGGCTGCTACGGATCGACGGGTCCCACGAGCATCGCACCTGACGGTCAGTATTGGGCGAGCCGGTTTCCGGCGCTGACCATCCGCGACCAGGTAGCCGCTGCGGTGCGGCTGGGCGAGAACCTCGGAATTTCCACCTGGGCCGGGATCGTGGGGGTGTCGTTCGGCGGCATGCACGCACTCGAATGGCATGTGGCTCAACAGGGTAGAGCCGAACGCGTGGCGGTGATCGCGGCTCCTTGGGCGACGACCGCCGAACAGCTCGCGACCAACACCATGCAGACCGAGATCGTGAAGCTGGACCCGGAATTTCATGACGGGTTCTACCGCCGAGTCGGCACGCGGCCGCGCGCCGGTCTTGCACTTGCCCGGCAGGTGGGGATGCTGCAGTACCGCGCTCACGACGAGTTCAACGAGCGGTTCGGCCGCGCACGACAGGACGTCGACGAGGGACCGTACGTGGTCGAGTCCTACTTTCGTGCGAACGGAGCCAAGTTCGCCGAATCGTTCGACGCGAACAGCTTCATCACACTCGGCGGCGCCAAGAGCTCGCACGATATCGGGCGTGGCCGTGGGGGCCCCGAACGCGCGCTGCAGTCGTCGACGGCTCCGCTTCTCGTCGTCGGCATCGAATCCGACCGGCTCTTTCCGTTGGAGCAACAGCGATTCATCGCTCGTCACTCGCCCGGCAGCGTCAGCGGAGACGAACCAGTGGTACTTCACAGCGGGCACGGCCATGACGCGTTTCTCATCGACCAGGCGTGGATGGGCCGCACCCTCGGAGACTTTCTGGGCTGACTTCGATTCACCCCGCTTTTATCCGTTCCGCGGCCTAACGATGCTTGTTAACTTGCCCATCGGCTGAATACGGCTGCAGGAGCGTCGAACTCGAACAACGGATACGGGAAAACGTGGCAAGAGGTCAACAGCGAATCTTCGATGACGTCACACAAACGGTGGGCAACACCCCCATCGTGCGTTTGAACAACCGTTTCGGGGTCGACGGCACGGAGTTGCTGTTGAAGCTCGAGTACTACAACCCGACTGCCAGCGTGAAAGATCGGCTCTCCGTCGGCGCAATCAACTTCGCGGAGAAGAGCGGGAAACTGCAACCCGGTGGCACGATCGTCGCTGCGAGCAGCGGAAACCTCGGCATCGGACTGGCCGCTGCAGGTGCGAGCCGCGGTTATCGCGTTGTCATCGTCATCTACGAGGACACGAGTTACGAGCGGAAGGTCGTTGTACAGAACCTCGGGGCGGAGCTTGTTCTGACCCCGAAGGAAGATGGCGTGCGAGGGTCGGTTGAGGAAGCCGAGAGAATCGCCGACACCACGCCTGGCGCATTTTTCGTGAACCAGTTCATCATTCCCATCAACCGCGAAGTTCATCGGGAAACGACCGGACCTGAAATCTGGGCGGACACGGCAGGAGACGTCGACGCAGTAGTGATCGGCGTCGGGTCGGGCGGGACGCTCAGCGGTGTCGGATCCTTCCTGAAGGGGAAAAATCCCGGTATCAAGATCTTCGCGGTCGAGCCTGACAATTCCGCCGTTCTGAGCGGCGAGAAGTTCAATCCCCACAAGATCTACGGCTTGGGTCCCAACTTCAAGAGTCCCAATTTCGCAGATGAAGTCGTCGACGAGATTCTCCGAGTCACCGAGGACGACGCGGCCGCCACTGCCAGGGAACTTGCCAGATACGCCGGAATCCCCGCAGGCCTCAGCGGCGGAGCTTCGGTAGCTGCGGCCAGGCAGGTGGCCGAACGCCGAGACCCGTCGATCCGAACCATCGTCACTCTGGTTCCGGATTCCGCAGATCGTTACATATCCAGCTTCCTGTTTCAGGATGCCTTCGATGAGAACGGAGTGCTTCGCGCGCATGTCGGTGTCTGAGCAAGCGATCGAAGAGCGTGCGGCGCGTTTGAAGCAACCGGGCAAGCAGTTCAAACTGGGGTTCTTCACTCAGGTGCCGAGCCGTGTCGACCAGCCGGCGCGACGTACATTCGCCGAGCTCGTCGAAAGCATTGTGGCCGCAGAAGAAATCGGGTACGACAGCGTCTGGATAGGGCAGCACCACTTCAGCCCCGAGGATGGCGGTGTGCCATCTCCCCTGGTCGTGTTGGCGGCGGCCGCGGCACGGACCAGGCGGATCCAGCTGGGGACGGCGGTCATCGCTCTGCCTTTCGAACACCCGATCAGACTCGCTGAGGATCTTGCAGTGCTGGACGAGATATCGGAGGGCCGAGTCCAGGTCGGATTAGGGGGAGCCCGAGGAGATCTGCAAGCTTTCAACACCTTTGGAGTCGACTTCTCGGCGCGGCACGACCTGTTCGACCAACATCTGGAAGTTCTTCAATATCTGTTGGAAGGCCGGACCAGTGCCGAGTTCGCCCAATATGAGGACGCCCCTGACAAGGGCGCCCGCACCTCACCGCAGCGGCTCTCGGCCTCTGATTCCGTTGCCGGGCAACAGGCTTCGGCAGACCTCGAGCCAAAGCGGCTCTTCCCCAGCGCGCCGAGTCTTCGCAGCCGGTTGTGGCAGACAGCCAGCAGCGAGGACCGAGCTCGGAAGATCGCGCGAAACGGGAACGGACTCATGATCGGCGCGTTCCACGACCATGTCATCTTTCACCAGCTTCGGTTCATCGTCGGCTACCTCGAAGAATGGCTGGCACTCAACGGAAATCTGGACGATGCGCGCGTGGGGGCGCAGCGGTTCACCTATCACGGTGAGAGCGCGGAAGCGATAGCGGCAGAACTCGGCCCGCATGTGTCGGCCACTCAGAAGACTCTGGAGGCCCGTTTCCCACAACTCGGATCGCTGTCTCCGAACGAGTATCTACGGTCGGTGACGCGCAGCGGTACCTCGCGAGATATCGCTGCACAGCTTCTGGAGGATCCCGCACTACTGGGATTCGTGACCGACTTCTTCCCCACGACCGGACTGTTCCCGTCTGTCAGAGAAGGGACTTCAGGAGCTGACCTCGACATCGAACGGTTGCAAGTGTTCGCCGAGGAGATTGCACCGGAACTCGGCTGGAAGCCTGCCGCCCATCACTAGCGAGCGGCACAGCGCGCTTTGCGTTCACCGCGATCCAAACAATTAACGCGTGGCCCGGCGCTACCTAGTCTTCGAGGTCTGCACCCGCCGACGACATCCGGCGGCCGCCTTCACGCTTCATCACGCACCATAGGAGAACTCCCTTGCCGCAGCTCGAATTCATCCAGCAGTCAGGCGCATTGGGATATGCGCTGCTGTTCGGTCCGGGCATCGTCCTGTTGCTCATCGCCCTCGCGGTGAAGGGCGCCGTCAAGACGACGCACAACTTCGTGATCTCGGGCCGGCTACTCGGATTCGGTTTCGGGGTGGCGTCGCTCATCTCGGTGTGGACGTGGTCGATGGCGGTCATGCTGTCGTCCGCCCAGGCCTACACCTGGGGTACCTCGGGTCTCGTGTGGTTTATCGTGCCCAACGGACTCGCCGTGATCATCATGGTGCCCTTCGCCCTGAAGCTCCGCCAGAAGATGCCGTCGGGATACACACTCGCGGAGTTCATCCGAGCGCGGTTCAACAACTCGATCAGCAGCGTGGCGACCCTGATCTTCCTGATCGGTGCGCTGCTCGGCGTCATCATGATCAACCTCGCGGGGCTGGTGCTGGTGATGAACAAGATCTTCGGGCTCACCCCGATCAGCATCGTCATCACCGGCATCGTCGTCGTCACCGTGTACTCGTACTTCGGCGGGCTGACGACATCAGCGGTGACGGGGACGTTGAACACCCTCCTGCTCGGCGTCGGTTCGTCCGTGGTGGTGCTGTTCGCTCTCGCCAAGGCAGGCGGGGCCGAACTCGTCTTCAATGAGGTCGACGCGCTCGGCGATCAACACCTCAACCCGTTCAACCCGGTCACCGCCGCCAGCTTCGGCCTCGCGCTAGCGCTCGGACTGCTCACCAATGTCATCGCCGATCAGTCCTTCTGGCAACGCGTTTGGGCGATCAGGCCAAAGGACCTCGGTCGCAGCTTCCTCTGGGCGGGCGTGTGGTTCTACCCCATCCCGCTTGCGCTCGGCCTTCTCGGTTTCATCGGTGTCGCCTACGGCGTCACGCCCGAGCAGCTGGGTTCGCTGGGCGCGGGAGCCATCGGCCCGCACGTCATCGCCAGTCTCGGGCTGCCGGTGTTCATCATTGCCCTCTACACGCTCGTCGTCGTCAACGCGTGCTTCGCGGCCATCGACGGTGCGCTCTCGGGGGTGACTTCACTGGTCGCGGTCGACATCGTGCACCGGTACTGGCCGAAGGTGTCCGAGCGCAAGCTGCTCACCATCACGAAGACCAGCATGATCGTCGCGGCCGCTGTCGCGGGCGGGGTGGTGCTGACCGGTATCGACTACGTGAATCTCGTGACCACGGTGTACTTCTACGGCACCAGCCTGCTCATCCCTGTGACACTCAGTATCTTCTGGTCGCGCATGACAGGGACGGGGTATGTCGCAGGGGTGCTCGCGGGTATCGCAGTCGGCGGTCCGCTCCGCGAGACGCTCGGCCCGACCTACGGACCGCTTTTTGGAATCATCGGTTTGATCGCGGCGTCGGCAATCGTCTCGGTCGTGGTGAGCTTGCGTGCCAACAGCCGGTTCGACTTCGACAGCCTCGCCGAAGGCAAGGCGGCACTCCTCGCACGCGACGTTGCGACCGCCGAGAAGCCCGAGGAGCCGACGAATCCCACCGCAGGTGACCCCGTCATCGCCGGACAGCAGTAAGAGAAAGGCAGTCTCGTGACTCTCTTCTACATTGGCGCGGGCATCGGCCTGGTGCTCGCCGTCATATACGTGATCGTCGGCGCGCTGAGCTTCCTGCGGATCCGGCGAGAGTTGGCCGCAGGGACGGGAATCGGTGCTCTCGATGAAGAACTCGACGCATCGGATGTGGCACTTGTTCCCGGCTTTACGTGGAAGGCCACCTTGGCGGTCCTGACGTCGTTGGTCCTGCTGGTCATCGCGTCCTACAGCGGCGCATTCTGGTACGTGCTCGCGCTGAGCGGACTCGGTACCGCCGCAGCGGTGATCGTGGCCTTCATCCTCGAGTTGCGCGGCGATCGTGTGGGGTCTGGCGTGTGACCAAGAAAAAGGCTCACCTGCTGGGATTCGTCCAGCACGGCGTGATGAACCACGCGTCCACGATGTGGGCGCACCCGCGGGACAAGGTCGGCTACCACTGGTCTCGGCCGGAGTACTGGCGTGATCTCGGCCGCACCATGGAGCGTGGCCTGTTCGACGCGATGTTCATCGCCGACGAACTGGCGCCGTACACGACCTACAAGGGTAGCTCGGATCCGGTGGTGAAGTTCGCGGGCCAGTGTCCGGTGCACGAGCCCGCCAGCGTCGTCCCGATCGTCGGGGCGTTCACCAAACACCTCGGGATCGGCATCACGTTGTCGACGTCATTCGTGCCGCCGTACATGATGGCCCGTCAGCTGTCCACGCTGGATCACCTGACCGGCGGCCGGGTCGGCTGGAACATCGTGACGTCCTACTCCAAGAGCGAGTTCCAGGCGATGGGCAAGGAGAACCTGACGCCGCGCGACAAACGCTACGAGGTGGTCGAAGAGTACATGCAGCTGCTGTATCAGCTGTGGGACTCGTGGGACGACGACGCGATCGTCTACGACCGCGAGAACGGTGTGTTCGCCGACCCCGCGAAGGTGCGGGAAGTCGACTTTCAAGGAGAGTTCTTCCAATCCAAGGGTCGCCACTTCGTCGCACCCTCGCCACAGAAACGGCCCGTGTTGTGGCAGGCGGGATCCTCGGAACAGGGCCGCGAATTCGCTGCCAAGCACGCAGAATCCGTGTTCGGCATCTTTCCGACACCGAAGAGCATGCGGGCTTACGCGGACGACATCCGTACCCGCGCCAGCGATGCCGGCCGCGACCCGGAGTCGGTCAAGCTGATCTACGGCTTGCAAACCATCATCGATCGAGACAAAGGCCGCGCCAACGACCGCTACGCCGAGTTCGTCGAGAAGGTGCAGATCGAGAGCGCGCTCGGAATCCTTTCCGGCCACACCGGTTTCGATTTCTCGACACTCGACCTCGATGACAACGTGGTCGATGCCGACGTGCAAGGCATCCGCGGTCTGTTCGACGCGATCCTGGAGGCCAAGGACGGTGCCCCGGTGACTGTGCGCGAGGCCGCGCAGATCTACGGCGTTTCGATGGGCGCACCCGTGGCTGTCGGTACTCCGTCCGATGTCGCCGACCAGATGGAGCAGTATCTCGACGAGGGCGGCTGCAACGGGTTCATGATGCTGGCGACCGACACGCCTGGCTGCTTCAACGACATGACCGAGCTGCTGGTACCCGAGTTGCAGCGACGCGGCCGCTTCCGCACCCGCTACCCGGGCACCACACTGCGCGAGAGCCTGCAGGAGTACTGATGGGTGCTGCGGGCGTCGCTGACTAGACTGTGCGGGTGACAACAGGTTCTCCCCGTCCCGTCTTGGTCGTCGACTTCGGCGCGCAGTACGCGCAGCTGATCGCACGGCGGGTGCGCGAGGCCCGGGTGTTCTCCGAGGTCATCCCGCACACGGCCAGCCTCGAGGAGATCAAGGCCCGTGACCCGCAGGCCATCGTGCTGTCCGGCGGCCCCGCGAGTGTCTACGAGCAGGGCGCGCCCCAGCTGAACGCCGAGATCTTCGACCTCGGAGTGCCGGTGTTCGGCATCTGCTACGGCTTTCAGGCGATGGCGCAGGCCCTCGGCGGAACTGTCGCCCACACCGGCACCAGCGAGTTCGGTCGCACCGAGCTGAAAGTGACTGGGGGAGAACTTCATTCCGATCTGCCCGAAACCCAGCCGGTCTGGATGAGCCACGGCGACGCCGTCACCGCCGCGCCGGACGGTTTCGAGGTCGTCGCGGCCAGTGCGGGTGCACCCGTCGCGGCGTTCGAGAACCGCGCCAAGGCCCTGGCAGGAGTGCAGTATCACCCGGAGGTCATGCACACTCCGCACGGCCAGCAGATACTCAGCAGGTTCCTGCACGAATTCGCCGGTATCGACTCGTCGTGGACTCCCGCGAACATCGCCGACGCACTCGTCGACCAGGTGCGCGAGCAGATCGGCGACGGGCGGGCGATCTGCGGCCTGTCCGGCGGGGTGGACTCCGCGGTGGCCGCCGCTCTGGTGCAGCGTGCCATCGGCGACCGGCTGACGTGCGTCTTCGTCGACCACGGGCTGCTGCGGGCCGGGGAACGCGCGCAGGTACAGCGCGATTTCGTGGCTGCGACCGGCGCCAACCTGGTGACCGTCGACGTCGCCGACCGATTCCTGGAAGCGCTTTCGGGCGTGACCGATCCCGAAGGTAAGCGCAAGATCATCGGCAGGCAGTTCATCCGTGCGTTCGAGGGCGCCGTCCGAGAAATCGCTGGCGATACCGGTTCTGAGGTGGACTTCCTGGTGCAGGGCACGCTGTACCCGGATGTGGTGGAGTCCGGCGGCGGCACGGGAACGGCGAACATCAAGAGCCATCACAACGTCGGCGGCCTGCCGGACGATCTGAAGTTCAAACTCGTCGAGCCACTGCGGCTGCTGTTCAAGGACGAGGTGCGCGCGGTCGGTCGCGAACTCGGACTGCCTGAGGAAATCGTTGCGCGCCAACCCTTCCCGGGCCCAGGGCTCGGCATCCGCATCGTCGGCGAGGTGACTGCGGACCGGCTGGAGACGCTGCGACGCGCCGACTCGATCGCGCGCGAGGAACTGACCGTCGCGGGTCTGGACAACCAGATCTGGCAGTGCCCCGTGGTGCTGCTCGCCGGAGTCCGTTCGGTGGGGGTGCAGGGTGACGGCCGTACCTACGGTCATCCGATCGTGCTCCGCCCGGTGTCCAGCGAGGACGCGATGACCGCCGACTGGACGCGGGTGCCCTACGAGGTTCTGGAACGCATCTCCACGCGGATCACCAACGAGGTTCGCGAGGTCAACCGCGTGGTGCTGGACATCACCAGCAAGCCGCCGGGCACCATCGAGTGGGAATGAGCCTCACGCGTCGCCGTCGTCCGGTGGCTCCTTCTCGATGAACTCACTCAGTATCTGACCGACCGTCGTCTCGATGGTGGATTCGATGGAGTAGGCCAGCGTCGCCGAGACCGCGGACACGGCCTGGGTGCGGAACCGGACCAGCATCGTGATCAGTTCGGCCACTTCGGTATCCGGCGGTAGGGCGGCGCCGGGGTTCACCCGGTGCAGCACCTCCTCGATGCCTGCCTGCACCAGCAGTCCACTGATCTGATCGAGCAGCGGCGAGATCTGCTCGTGCAGGTCGATGAGCTTGTCGTAGGCGACGTCGTACTGCCTGATCTCGGTGAACGCCTCGATCAGCTTGGGGCGCACGACGACCGCTTCCCCGTCTTCGAGTTTGATCAGGCCCAGCCCGACCATGCGGTCGAATCCGGGATCGTCGTCCACGAGCCGTCGGGCATCGGCGACGCTCATCCGCTCGGGCTTCTCGGTCGCCCAGCTGCCCGCGATCGCGGATTCGATACCCAGCATGTCGCCCAGGTCCTTGCCCTGTTCCCATGCGGTGAGCATTTCGCGCACATGCGAGATGTTGTATCCGCGATCGAGCATCGAGGAGATCAGCCGCAGCCGGGTGAGGTGCGTGTCGTTGAACAGCGCGATCCGACCCACACGCAACGGCGGATGCAGCAGGCCTCGATCGCGGTACACGCGGATGTTGCGGGTCGCCGTGCCCGCCAGGCGGGCGAGGTCGTCGATGCGGTACTCGCCGGATTCGGTGGTGCCGTGCGGATGACGTACCGCAGCGTCGAATAACTGCGACACCGCGGTCTCGATGACGTCGCGAGATCCGCGGCGCACGCGCCGGGGTGCGCGCCGCAGGCTCTTGAGGATCGCCGAGATCGCCCCCGCCTGCTGGCGTGCCTTGTCGGGCGGATTGGTCATGCGCTGGAGAGGGCACCGCCGGCGGTGCGGACGCCGTGCTCGACGGCGACGTAGTCACCGAACCGGAAATCCCTCATCTGACGAAGATACTGCGTGGCGAAGCCGGGGTACATCGAGGCGTTGAACCCGTCGGCGGTCAGATACCAGCTGCTGCACCCCGACATCCACGTCGTCTTGGTGAGACGCTTCTGGATGCCCTCGTTGTACCGAGTCTGGACGTCTTGGCGCACGTCCAGATACTTCAGGTTCTCCCGCAGGATCGTGGTGATGCCGCTGACCGCGTAGTCGAGTTGACCCTCGACGTACACCAGTAGTGAGTTGTGCCCCGGGCCGGAGTTGGGGCCCGTCATGAAGAACAGGTTGGGATAACCGTGGGCGTTGATGCTCTTGTATGCCTGCGCCCCGGCTGCCCACTCCTGCGACAGCGAGCGGCCGCCGAGTCCGGTGACCTCATACGGCGGTCCGGTGAGATGCACGTCGTACCCGGTGGCGAACACGATGCAGTCCAGGTGATGCTCGACACCGTCGCTGGTCCGGATGCCGACCGGACTCATGGTCGCGATCGGCCAGTCGATGAGCTTGCAGTTGTCCATTTGCAGCGCAGGGTAATAGTCGCTGGAGATCAGCATCCGCTTGCAGCCCGGCCTGAAATCCGGGGTGAGCTGGCGGCGCAGCCAGGGATCTTTGACCGCTCTGCGCAGGTGGGCCTTGCCCAGCCGGGCGACCAGACCCGTCAGCGGCGTGTCCCACACCATCGCGGTGGCGGTGATCTCGTGACCCCAGAACAGGGCCTGGCGCGCAAGTTCCTGCACTGCAGGAACTTTGGCGAACAATACCTTTGCGGCCTCAGGTGTGGAACCGTCCAGGCGGGGCATCACCCAGCCCGGTGTGCGCTGGAAGACCTTGACGAACTCGGCCTGCTTCACCAGTTCGGGCACGATCTGCACGGCGCTTGCGCCGGTGCCGATGACCGCGACGCGCTTGCCGGAGAAGTCGTAGTCGTGATCCCACTGCGCGCTGTGGATCTTGTGGCCTTCGTAGGTGTCCAGGCCGCGGATCTCCGGCCATTTGTGGTCGGGCAGCGGGCCGGACGCCATCACCACGGTGCGGGCGCAGAACCGTTTGCGGCCTGTGGTTTTCACCGTCCAGACGCCGGTCTTCTCGTCGAACTCGAGACCGTTGACCTCTACGCCGAATCGGATGCGACGTATGATGTCGAACTCTTCGGTCATGTCCTCGATGTGGCGGCAGATCTCGTCGGCGGGGGAGTAGGCCCGCGACCATGACGAGTTCTTCACGAATGAATACGAATACAGCAGCGACGGAACATCGCACGCCGCACCGGGATACGTGTTGTCCCGCCAGGTTCCGCCGACGCGGTCGCTGCGCTCCAGGATGACGAAGTCGTCGACACCCGCCTCGCAGAGCTTGATCCCCGCGCCGATACCCGTGAACCCGGCGCCGACAATGAGGGTGTCGTAGATGTCAGTGGGCATCATCAGGCTGCCGGCTCGTGAGTGACCTCTTTGACCCAGCTCGGCACCGACGGCAACAGCGGTCGCGGATACCGGTCGGAGAGCCAGATCATCGAGTTGGCCAGCAGGTGGTAGGGGTGACGCGGATTGGTGACCACACCGGCGTAGCGCCGGAGGAACAGGTACGTCGGCACCCGCTGGGTGTGTTGGCCGCGGTCGCCGAGTTCTTTGAAACGTTTCACCGCCCGGTACAACCGCTCGGGTTCCATGCCCATCGCGGTGATCTCGTTGCGGATCCGGTTGATCAGCGGTGCGCCCATGACCGCGCCGATGATCAGGCCGGGGGTGGCGTTGTGGCCGACGAAGTCGATCAGCAGCCGCCGGATCTTCGCCTGCCCGATCATGTCGAGCACCTCGAAATCGACCACGAGGTGACGGGACTCGTCGTTGTTGATCTTCTCGAAGACCTGGTGGCAGACGGGATCATGCACCTCGTCGAGCAGAAATTTCAGCAGTGCGCCGTCGAGCGCGACCTCGAGCATCGGGATGACCGTGCCGAGCAGTGACAGCGGCATGTCGTCGGCCCAGCGGTCGAGCCAGTCGATGGCCAGCCGGATGTTGACGTTGGGTTCGGGGACTTCACCGTCCTCGAGCATGCCCCACCGCTTCATCAGTGCGAGTTCGGCGTTGGCGTGCCGCTGCTCCTCGGCATGGAAGTATCGGTAGATCTCGGCGATCGTCGGCGTGGGAGCCTTCTTGGCCAACGCCGCGAAACCGCGGGCACCGATGTTCTCGATCCAGCAGAGATCGGCCATGAAGGCCTTCAGCTTGGGGCGTTGCTCATCGGTGATCGTCTCGGCACCCGGTGCGTCCCAGTCGATGTCGGCCAGCGACCACTGTCGGTCCTTGATCTTGTCGAGCATCACGTCCATATCGATCTTGGTCTTGGGGGCCATGCGCTCCTCCTAGGGGGTGGTGACGCGGGTGGTGAGACCGACAGCGCGGGTGTACACCGTCGGGGTGAAACGCTTGATGCCCCAGCCGATCCGGGCGTCGGGCTGTGGCATGCAGTACAGGCCGCCACGGTCGAGGGTGTCCAGGCAGGTGCGGGCGACGCGCTGGGGAGAGAAGCCGGTCCACCGCATCAGCCGGTCGGCGAGCTGCGTTGACTTGGCGGATATCCGGCCGGCGTCCACGATGTTCGTCTTGACGAACGTCGGGCACAGCACCGTGACGTTGACGCCGGTGCCGGACAGTTCGGCGGCCAATGTTTCCGACAGCGACAGCGTGCCCGCCTTGCTGACGTTGTAGGCGGCCATACCGGGTGCCGCGCCGAAGGCCGCCGCCGATGCGACGTTGATGATTCCGCCATATCCCGCCTCGCGCAGGATCGGTGCGAACACGTGGCAGCCGTGGATCGGCCCCCACAGATTGATGTCGAGGACCCACTGCCAATCGTCCAGGCTCATTTCCCCGATCGGCACGCCGCCCGCGCCGACGCCTGCGTTGTTGATCACCACGGTGGGCGGGCCGCCGAACCAGCACTGCGCCTCGGCGGCCAGCGCTGTGACGTCGTCGATCTGCGAGACGTCGCAGGGTAATGCGAGCGCATCACCGCCGTTTTCGAGGATGGCGTTGGCGGTGGCTTTGGCGGCGATCTCGTCGACGTCGCTGCACACCACGCGGCCGCCGCGCCTGGCGAGTTCTTTCGCGAACGCCGCGCCGATGCCGCTACCCGCGCCGGTGATGACTGCCGCGGCGTCATGGCTGCGCTTCTTCGAGCCGAACAGGCCCATGCCTGGTTACCCCGCTGCCTGGTCGATGGCGTTGTCTCCCAACGCCTGTGAGAGGAACGATGCGACTCGGCGCATCGCAGGGCGTGCCTCGGGCGTCAGCCGGGGCAGTGCCTGGAAGACGTGTACCTGGTCGGGCCACACCTCCAGTTCACAGGTGCCGCCCGCGGTGCGGATGTGCTCGGCCAGCGCGATCGCGTCGGCGGCCAGCATCTCGGCACCGCCCGCCTGGATCAGCGTCGCGGGCAGCGGGCGTCCCGCCGCCACGTCGAGCTGCAGGCGAGGATGTGTCGAATCGATTCCGGTGCAGTACAACTCGACGAGCCGAAAGGCATCCGCCGAGCGGATGGCCGGGTCGCGGCGCAGCCGTTCGCGTGTACGAGCCAGGGCGAACGTCAGATCCAGTACGGGTGAGAGCAGTGCGAGTGCGGCGGGATGGGCGATGTCGGATTGCAACAAGAGGTCGACGGCGAGGTGTCCGCCCGCGGAATCGCCTGCGACGACTGTTCGCTCAGGTGCGAGGCCGTTCTCGTGTGTCAGCCAGTCCCATCCGGTACGGACATCGTCTGCGGCGGTGGGGAACCGGTGTTTGGGCGCGAGTCGGTAGTCGATGGAGAAAACCGGCAGCCCTGTCAGATGCGAAAGCCACGACGCCAGCCTGCGATGTGTGCGCGGCGAACAGAGGACGAATCCGCTGCCGTGGATGAAGTAGATCGCTGAATCTGGACCGGTGCGCGCGACACCGTGGCCGAAAACCCATTCGCCGATGACGCGACGACCGTCAGACGTCCTGGTGTCGACACGTTGTACGTGCGTGCCGGTCAACGGTGGGCCGAACGTATCCATGATGCGGGCCACGATCTGACGCGAAAGCCATACACCCCACGCCTGATCCGACGGGAGTACGGCGCTGATCTGCCGCAGGGTCATGCTGCTGATCGATGCCGCGCTGCGCGAGCGCAGCGAACCACGCTCGCGCATTGCGGGCTCCTCGTTGAGCACAGCCGGAGTACAACACCGAATGATGACATTTGTCAATGTCATCATCGGCCAATGGCATTCTGGTCGGCACCTGACCGCTTGACGCTTGTCGGTGGGCGGGTGTTTACTCGGGAGATCGAACATATATTCGAAAACAGGATGATTCTGGTGATGCAGGAGGTGCTGTTGTGACAGCTGCCCTGAGTCTGGATCAGCGCCGCACAAACCGCGCTGAACAGCTAGAACACCTGCGTCGCAGGATGGCGGCAGTGTCCGGAAAAGTGGGTGGCCGGCATCGTGAGGCGACGCCTGCCATTGAGCCGCCGCCAGTCTCGGAAAGTTTGCTGCCGGCGCCTTTGCAGCGCGGAACCGTGGCGGTGTTGTCGGGTGCACGGTCGCTGTCGTTGAGCATGGTGGCGGCGGTGACGGCCGCGGGTGGGCATGCCGCGATCGTCGGTCACCCCGATGCCGGGCTGCTGGCCGCGGTGGAAATGGGAGCGGATCTGAGCAGGATCGCGGTCATCCCCGATCCCGGAAGCGATCCGGTCGAGGTGGCCGCGGTGCTGATGGACGGCATGGACATGGTGGTGCTTGGGCTGGGCGGGCGTTCGGTGCCTGCCACCCGCGCCCGGGCGGTCGTTGCCCGGGCGCGGCAGAAGGGCTGCACCCTGCTGGTCACCAATGGGGACTGGCAGGGTGCGTCCGCCCGATTGGACGCCAGGGTCTGCGGTTACGAGATCACCGGGCGTGCCCTTCCCGGCTTCGGCCGAATCGGCAAGGTGCAGCTGACCTACTCCGTCAGTGGCCGGGCCGGTTTGGCATCGGTTGCGCAGTGAGCGGGCTGTGTCGTCGTCTCAGTCGTCACGCGTCTTGGCCGTCTGGTGCATGGACTGGCCCGCGGTCGCCGCCGCGGCGGCGGCGGGATTGGCTCCGACGGCGCCGGTCGCGGTGACGTTGGCCAACCGGGTCATCGCCTGCTCGGCGGCGGCCCGGTCGGTGGGTGTGCGTCGAGGGTTGCGCCGTCGGGAATCGCAGGCCAGGTGTCCGGATCTGCACGTCGTCACTGCCGATCCGGCGCGCGATGCCCGTCATTTCGAAGGCGTGACGGCCGCGGTGGACGATCTGGTGCCGCGGGCCGAGGTTCTGCGGCCCGGCTTGCTGGTGCTGCCGGTGCGCGGGGCGGCCCGTTACTTCGGGTCCGAACAGGCCGCCGCCGAGCGGCTGGTCGACGCGGTGGCCGCCGCCGGAGCCGAATGCCAGGTCGGCGTCGCCGATCACCTGCCCACTGCAGTATTCGCCGCGCGGGCAGGACGGATCGTGGAGCCCGGCAAGGACGCCCTGTTCCTGTCGACGCTGTCGATCCGGCAGTTGGCCACCGAGCCGAGTCTGGCTGCGCCGGGGCGTGAAGACCTGGCAGACCTGTTGTGGCGCATGGGAGTACGTAACATCGGTCAGTTCGCGGCGTTGTCTCGCAGCGATGTGGCCTCGCGGTTCGGCGCCGACGCGGTGACCGCACACCGGTTTGCCCGCGGCGAGTCCACCCGCGGTCCTTCGGGTCGCGAACCCGAGCAGGAGCTCGACGCCGTCATGGATTGCGACCCGCCCATCGATCGGGTGGATGCCGCCGCGTTCGCCGGTCGCTCGCTGGCGGGCACCCTGCACCGCAGCTTGGAGGCATCCGGGGCGGGGTGCACCCGGCTTGCCATTCACGCCATCACTGCCAATGGCGAAGAGCTGGAACGGGTTTGGCGTTGTGCCGAACCGCTGACCGAGGATGCCACGGCGGACCGGGTGCGCTGGCAGCTGGACGGCTGGTTGAACCGGCGCAACCGCGACGATCGGCCCACCGCGCCGGTCACCGTGATCCGGCTGCGTCCGGTCGAACTCGTCTCGGCCGAGGCGTTGCAGCTGCCGTTGTGGGGTGGCATCGGAGAGGAGGACCGGCTGCGGGCCCGTCGTGCACTGGTGCGGGTACAGGGTCTGCTCGGACCTGAGGCGGTCCAGGTGCCGATGCTCAGCGGTGGTCGCGGGCCTGCTGAACGCATCACTTTCACGCCGCTGGGTGACGAGCAGGTACCGCGTGCCGATCCTGCTCAGCCCTGGCCTGGCCAGCTTCCCGAACCGTCACCGACGGTGCTGCTCGACGATCCGGTCGAACTGTTCGACGCCGGCGGGAAGCCGGTGCGGGTGACCGGCCGCGGATTGTTCTCCGCGGACCCGTCGCGTCTGGTCGTGTTCGGCCGGGAGGATCGGCTGTCCTGGTGGGCCGGGCCGTGGCCGGTCGACGAGCGGTGGTGGGATCCGGAGCTTGCGAAGACAGGGCGTACGGCCAGGGCGCAGGTGCTGCTGGACGGCAAGCCGGGGCAAGCGCTGCTGCTGTGCTATCGGCAGAGGAGGTGGTTCCTCGAGGGGATCTACGAATAAGTGGTTCAGGGCGGGGTAGTTCGTTTGACCAGCCTCATCGCGCTCGCGATCGTCGTCCTGCCGTTCGCCGCGACCGTGCTGGTGCTGTTCGACTGACGATCAACCGAGTTTCTTGGCGAACGCGCCCACCCGTGCGATGAACCGGTCGAAGAACGCCTTCGGGTCGACGTCAACACCGATGAGCGCGTTGGGCTCCCGGCCCCACCGGTTGCTCCAGTCCGCGATCGTCATGCCTCGGGTCAGGGTGCCGGTCAGCTCGACGTCGACCGTGGTGGGCCGGCACGTGACCAGATCGGGATCCAGCACCACCGCGGCGGCCAGCGGGTCGTGCAGATGCGCCAGATAACCCTCGTTCTGGTCGAAGTGGAACTCGAAGTAGAACCGCATCGCGTCCTCGAGCACCGCGATCAGCGGATTCGATGCGTTCGACCTCGTGCCGCGATCGTCCAGCACGCTCATCGGAGTCGTCGACGACTCCGCCGCCGTTGCGAGCCGGCTAAGCAGCGCGGGTGTCATCGCGATGTTCTCGGTCAGGTTCAGACCCAGCACGATCGGGAGATGTCGCGGAGGTTCGAGTCCCCACGCCGCACCCCACCCCGCGAAGACCTCGGCGGCGGCCTCCGGGTCGACGCTGATGTTCCACTCCGCGACCGGTGTGGTGTTGCCGCGATAGTCGAATGCGCCGCCCATGATGACAAGGCGCCGCAACAATTTCGGCAGCGCCGGTTCCCTCCGCAGGGCCAGTGCCAGGTTCGTCAGCGGACCGACGGCTATGGCCACCAACTCACCGGGATGTGCATGCGCCGCACGGATCCACGCGTCGGCGGCGTCGTGCGCGGTGAGTTCGCGGTCCGTCGCAGGCAACTGCGCATAACCCATGCCCTCGGGTCCGTGGGTGTCTTCGGCGGTCCGCAGCGGTGCCGTGATCGGCTGCTCGGCTCCTTTGGACACGGGGATGTCCAGTCCGCAAAGCTCCAGCAGCCCCAGGTTGTTGGCACAGACCTGTTCTACGGGAACGTTTCCCGCCGTCGAGGCGATCCCTACGACGTCGGCGTCGCTGCTGGCGAACAGGTACATCAATGCCATCGCATCGTCGACGCCGGTATCGACGTCGACGAAGACGGGCAGCGTCACCAGTGCACGCCGGGGACCAGTCGCAGGGCGCGCTTGGCCGGGCGGGTCACCGCCCGTGGGACGCGCACCCGCGGCACCGTCGCGCGCGCCGGTCGCTTCGGGCGGCGCGCCGTCGCGGGCGTTGCGGGGGTGACGCCGCGAGCAGCCGCGGAATCCGGATATCCCAGATAGATCTGGTGCAGCACGCGACGCGACAGCTTTGGTGTGAAGTACAAGCCGACGTCGGCCAGCGTGCCGACCGGAGTGTCGATCCTGGCCGGTTTGTCGACGAGCCCGCGCACCACCATTGCCGCAGCGTGCTCCGCGGTGATCGGTGGCATCGGGTTCAGGCGCTGCGACGGTGCGATCATCGGCGTTTTCACCAACGGCATGTGAATGCTGGTGAAAGTGATGTGGTCGGAAAGTGTTTCGCTGCCAACGACTTCGGCGAACGCATCAAGCGCTGCTTTGCTGGGGATGTAGGCACTGTACTTCGGGCTGCTGGCCTGCACACCCGCGCTGGACACATTCACCACATGGCCGAACCTACGTTCGCGCCAGTGTGGCAGCAAGGCGAGCACCATCCGCACCGAACCGAAGTAGTTCACCGCCATCACACGCTCGTAGTCGTGCAAACGGTCGGTGGATGCCGACACCGACCGGCGGATCGACCGCCCCGCGTTGTTCACCAGATAGTCGACGTGCCCGAACCTGCCGAGGATGTCCTTGATCGTGGCCTCGACTGACGTCGAGTCGGTCACATCGCAGGTGAACGCGTATGCCTGTCCGCCCGCCTCACGGATTTCGGCGATGAGTTCGTCGAGGGCTTCGGCGTTGCGCGCCAATGCGAATACGCATCCGCCACGTTCGGCGACCGCAATGGCCGACGCACGCCCGATCCCACTGGATGCCCCGGTGATGATGACGTGCTTGCCGACCAGGGGACCGGCCGGGTCGTCGCGGCGGGCGCGGTCGGGGTCGAGGTTCTGGGCCCAGTAGCGCCACAGCTGCGGTGCGTAGGAAGCGAACTCGGGCACCGTGATGCCGGTACCGCGCAACGCCTCGTCGGTGTTGTCCGAGGTGAACGTCGGGAACAGGTCGACGACGTCGAGCGCCTCGGCGGGTACACCCAGTTGCGTGGCTGCCATGTTGCGCAGGATCTTGGCACGCCCGGTCGCCCGCACGATCGGCGTCGCGGCGCTACGCGGAAGCGAGCCGAGCAGCGGCGGCAAACCGGCGGGCCTGGCGACCGCACGGTAGATGCCGCGTAGCCCAATCGTTTTCGGCGCGGTGAGGTGGAATGTCTGCCCATCACGCTCGGGTTTGTGTATGAGCGCAACGAGTGCCTGCGCGACGAAGTCCACGGGAACGATGTTGGTGCGGCCGGTGTCCGGCAGCGCCATCGGCGTGATTCTGGGCAATCGCGCCAGCTTGGCCAGTACACCGAAGAAGTAGTAGGGCCCGTCCACCTTGTCCATCTCTCCGGTGCGCGAATCGCCGACGACGACCGCCGGCCGATAGATCCGGTATCGCAGGCCCTGCGCCGAGCGGACCAGGAGTTCGGCTTCGAACTTCGTCTGGTGGTACGGCGTCGGCAGGTCCTGCGCGACGTCGAAGTCGTCCTCGGTGAACTTGCCCCGGTAGGTGCCGGCCACGGCGATCGATGAGACGTGATGCAACGTCGCGTCGAGGTCACGCGCCAACTCGATGACCGCCCGAGTGCCCTCGACGTTGGCCATCCGCTGCGCGGCTTCGTCAGCGGTGATGTCGTAGATCGCCGCACAGTGCACGACGTGATCGACGGCGCCGAGTTCGGCGACCGCGTCCTCGTTGAGCCCCAGACGTGCGCTTGTGAGATCGCCGACCAGTGGTTTCGCCCGTTCACCCCAGGCCTGCTCACCGTCGGCGGCCAGTCGTTCGAACCGTTCGAGCGACTCCCGGCGGACCAGAACCCACACCTCGGCGTCATCGCGGGTCGCCAGAATCTGGGAGACCACGCGCCGGCCAATAAACCCGGTACCGCCGGTAACGACATAGCGCATGCGAGCCATGGTCGCCCCTGGCGGGGAATACGTCAATGACTGAATTGCCGGCTCGGCCGGCGGTGCCGAATTGCCGGCTCGGCCGGCGGTACCGAATTGCCGGCTCGGCCGGCGGTGCCGAATTGCCGGCTCGGCCGGCGGTACCGAATTGCCGGCTCGGCCGGCGGTGCTGTGTATCGTCCGACACACCAGCGAAGGGAGTCCCGATGCCGCTCGACCCGAATGCCATTGGCGCCAAGACGGAGCCGCAACTTTTCACCTGGACCGACCGCGACACGCTGCTGTACGCGCTCGGCGTCGGAGCGGGACTCGACGATCTCGCGTTCACGACAGAGAACAGTCACGACACCCCGCAGCAGGTACTGCCCACCTACGCGGTCATCGCGTGCCTGCCCTTCGCGGCGGCCGCCATGATCGGCAGCTTCAATTTCGCCATGCTGCTGCACGGGTCGCAGGGGATCCGGCTGTACAAGCCGCTGCCACCGGCCGGCAAGCTGAGCGTCGTCGCCGAGGTCGCCGACATCCAGGACAAGGGAGAAGGCAAGAACGCCATCGTCATGCTCAAGGCGACGGGCACCGATCCCGACTCCGGCGAGGTGATCACCGAAACACATACCACTGCCGTCATCCGCGGCGAAGGCGGATTCGGCGGCCAGCCCGGCCAACGGCCGACGGCGCCGGAAATCCCCGACCGCGAACCGGATTCGACGATCGCGCTGCCCACCCGCGAGGACCAGGCGCTGATCTATCGGCTCTCCGGTGACCGCAATCCCCTGCACAGCGATCCGTGGTTCGCGCGCGAGATGGCCGGCTTCCCGAAGCCGATCCTGCACGGTCTGTGCTCCTACGGCGTCGCCGGTCGTGCGCTGGTTGCCGACCTCGGCGGCGGGGACGCGACGAAAGTCAGCGCAGTCGCGGCCAGGTTCACCTCGCCGGTGTTTCCCGGCGAGACCCTCACCACGTCGATCTGGCGCACCGAACCGGGGCACGCGGTATTCCGCACCGAGGCGTCCGACCCTGACGGATCGAACGCGCGCCCGGTGCTCGAGGACGGCACCGCCGAGTACAGCGCCTGAGCCGATTTCGCTCAAACCGCGGTAACCGCGGTCACGCGTTGACATGGTGGGGCTATGAAACTGGTCGTTGGTTATCTGGCAACACCGGGAGGCGCCGATGCGTTGGCGCTGGCCGTGCGGCTGGCCCGCACACTGGGTGCAGAGGTGGGCGTCAGCATCATCCTGCCGCCGGATCGAGCGGTGCCGTCGCTGGTCACCGTCGGCGGGTACGACGAGCTCCTTGCCGAACAGGCCGAACACTGGCTCGCCGAAGCGCGGGCGTCCATACCGCCCGATATCACTGCGGGCACCCATGTCAGCTTCGACGACTCGTACGCCGACGGGCTCATCAAAGAGGCCGCACGCGTGCAGGCCGACCTCATCGTCGTCGGAGGTTCGGGTGGTGGCCTGGCGGGAAGCTACTCGCTGGGTTCGGTCGTCAACGAGCTGCTGCATTCGTCGCCGGTACCCGTTGCCGTCGCACCGCGCGGCACCCGCGATTCCTCGATCGGCAGCGTTCGTGAGGTGACCTGCGCGATCGGTGAGCGCGAAGGTGCGGACCTGCTGCTGGACACCGCCGTGCGCTTCAGCCAAGCCGCGGGAACTCCGCTGCGGCTGGTATCGCTGGTTGCGCTCGACCCGATGTTCGGCACTCTTCGCGGCGACGAGGACGCCGTGCATGAGCGTGCCCGCGCACATGCCCAGCAGACTCTGGATACGGCGAAAAGCAGATTGCCCGAGGGATTTCCGGTCGCCTCGACGATTGTCGACGGCCGCACCGTCGAGGAGGCGGTCAGCAAGCTCGGATGGCAGGACGGTGACCTGATCATGGTGGGTTCGAGTCGGCTCAGCGCACCCAAACGGCTATTCCTCGGCTCTACCGCCGCGAAGATGTTGCGAGTACTCGAGGTTCCGATGATGGTGGTGCCGAGGGATCAATTCGACGCTGCGGACCTGCCGTGAGCGAGGCAGACGTCGAGACCGGTCTGGTGTCGAAGGGGCTGGCCACCGGCAAGGTAGGCACGTTTTCCGGTGCCGTGCTGGGCATTTCGTCGGTTGCGCCGGGATACACACTCACGGCAAGCATCGGGCTGATCGTTGCGGCGGTCGGGCTGAAGATGCCTGCCATCCTGATCGCCGGCTTCATCCCGATGTTCCTCACCGCATATGCGTATCGCGAGCTGAACTCGCGGGCACCGGACTGCGGTGCATCATTCACCTGGTCCACCAAGGCTTTTGGGCCCTACGTCGGATGGATGTGCGGATGGGGCATGGTGATCGCGACCATCATCGTGCTGTCCAACCTCGCCGCGATCGCCGTGGAGTTCCTGTACTTGTTCATCGCGCGGATATTCGGCGACCCCTCGATCGCGGACCTGGCGGACAACAAGGTGATCAACATCGTGACGACCCTGGCATTCATCGCCGTGGCCACCCTGATCGCGAGCCGCGGGATCACCACCAGCGAACGGGTGCAGTATGTGCTCGTCGGCTTCCAGATGACGGTGCTGATGGCTTTCGCGGTCGCGGCGATCACTCTGGTCGCCCGGGGTGAGGCGCCCGCCGCACTGTCGTTCAGCTTCGATTGGTTCAACCCGTTCACTGGACTTGCGTTGAGCGCCTTCGTCGTTGGCGTGACCGGGTCTATCTTCGCGTTCTGGGGATGGGATACATGTCTGACGCTCGGCGAGGAGTCCAAGGACCCCAAGCGGGTTCCCGGCCGTGCCGGTCTGCTGTGTGTGCTGTCGATCCTGCTGACCTATCTTCTGGTCGCCGTCGCGGTGATGATGTATGCGGGTGTCGGGCCAGCGGGCCTCGGCCTCGGCAACGAGGAGAACGCAGAGAATGTGTTCGGCGCACTCGCCGATCCGGTTCTCGGGTGGGCGGGGCCCTTGCTGTTCCTCGCGGTACTCGCGTCCTCGGTGGCCAGCCTGCAGACGACGTTCCTGCCCGCCGCTCGGGCCATGCTCGCGATGGGCGCCTACGGCGCGTTCCCGAAGCGGTTCGCCGACGTCAGTCCGCGGTACCTGGTGCCGGCGTACGCCACCGTGGTCGCCGGGGTCGTGACCGCTGCGTTCTATACCATCGTGAGCCTGCTTTCGGAGCGCGTGCTGCTGGATACCATTGCTGCGCTTGGCATCATGATCTGCTGGTATTACGGCATCACGGCATTCGCCTGTGTGTGGTACTTCCGCCGCGAGCTGTTCGCCAATGTCCACAACGTGGTCTTCAAGTTCCTTTTTCCGCTGCTCGGCGGGATCATGCTCGCCACGGTCTTCGTGATCTCGGTGCGCGAGAGCATGAACCCGGAGAACGGCAGTGGCGCCTCGATCGGCGGCATCGGGTTGGTGTTCTACATGGGCTTCGGCATCCTGTTGCTCGGTGCCGTGCTGATGCTTATCTGGCGATCCCGCAGTCCCGATTTCTTCGTGGGTCGCACGATGGTCGACCGCCCTACCATTCGGTACTGACAATTCTGTGGGTTTATCCCCAATCGCGGATTCATCCACAGGTTGTCGGTGGTGGGTGCTGTGGCGGCGGTTTGTGGCGTTGGCCGTCGTTAGCGTTGTGGTATGGGCGAATTCATCACCGGAGCGGGGGCACGCGAGCGGTTTCGCGTGCTGCTGGATGCCGTCGATGACGCCTATGCCCAGATGCGGGAGGTGCCTTCTGACGCGGTGGGCAACGCGTTTCGGGTGGAGATGGCCGAGCGTCTGGAAACCCAGGAACGCACCAACCGCGCGCTGATGTACCGGGTGTTCGGCGAACTCGCCGATCCACCCGACGAGGTGGGGTTGGTCAACGATGTGATCGACAGTCTGTGGGCGCGGTTGCGGATCCCGCCCACGGAGATCAAACGTCGGATGAAGATGGCTGCACGTATCCGGCCGCGGCGCTCGCTGCTGGGTCCACCGCTACCACCGGAGCTTCCGCTGGTGGCCGACGCGGTGACGGTCGGTGCGGTCGGGCAGGATCATCTGCGCGTCATCGCCACGGCGATGAACAGGTTGCCCTCGTGTGTGTCGGCCGAGGAACGGTCTGAAGTCGAGGCCAGCCTGGTCCGCGAGGCGCGCAAGAACGATGCCGAGATCGTCAAGACCGCGGCACGCCACGTCGACGAGATCTTCAATCCTGATGGCGATTTCGACGAGGCCGACCGGGCGCGGCGCCGCGGCATGGTGATGGGGCCCCAGGGCCCTGACGGGGGGTCGCGGCTGTCGGGGTGGATCGACCCCGAGACCCGCTGCTATGTCGAAGCCGCGACTGCCGCGGTGCGTCCGGGCCGACACCTTCCCGACGGCACCGTGGAGGACTCCCGCGATGACCGCTCGGCGTCGCAGCGTTGCCATGACGGCATCAAACTCGGCCTCAAGGCCGGGATCGCCTCCGGCGGGCTGGGATCGCATCGCGGGCATCCGGTAACGGTGATCGCACGCACGACGCTGGCCGAACTCGATCAAGCCGCCCACGCCGTCACCAACCCCGACATTCCGATGCCGCCACCAGCGCGCACCGGCGGGGACACCGCGCTGCCGATGCGCGATCTGATCCGCATGGCCACCGACGCCATCCACTACCTGGCGGTGTTCGACGATCACAGCGACCGCCCGCTCTACCTCGGGCGTCAGAAACGTATCGCGACGACCGATCAGCGGATCATCTGCTACGCACGCGACGGCGGCTGCACGCGGCCCAATTGCACCGAATCCGGCTATCACTCCGAGGTCCACCACAGCCCCGACTGGGACCCCATTGGCGCCACCGACGCCGACAAACTGTTCTTCGCCTGCGGCCCCGACCACGCACGCGTGACCAAAGGACAGTGGCAGACGACGGTCACCGACAGCGGGCGGCTGGCCTGGAGCAACGGAACCCGACCCCCCGACATCAACCACGCCCACCACCCCGAAGAACTCCTACACACCGATCCGGACCCACCGGAGTGCTGTTAGAACACATGTTCGATACACTGCGATCATGGGCTGGCATACGGGTCCGCCGAGCTGGACGGAAATGGAGCGGGTGCTCTCAGGCCGGTCGCTCCGGCCCGCCGGAGGGGCAAAGCCGCGCCGGGCCGGCTGGCCCATCGACGAGCAGGTGGGCGACGGCGGGGACAGCCCCGCCTGGTCGCGAAAGCGGGGGGCGTACCAGGCGGAGAACATCGATCGGCCCGCGTCCTCGGTGCCCTATGCAGAGTTGCACGCGCATTCGGCGTACAGCTTCCTCGACGGTGCCAGCACGCCGGAGGAACTCGTCGAGGAGGCTGTCCGTCTGGACCTGCGCGCCATCGCGCTGACCGACCACGACGGCCTCTACGGAGTGGTGCGCTTCGCCGAGGCCGCCAAGGAACTGGAGATGTCGACGGTGTTCGGTGCCGAACTGTCGCTGGGCGGGGGCGACCGGACCGAAGACCCCGATCCGCCGGGGCCGCATCTGCTCGTGCTCGCCCGCGGCCCGGAGGGCTACCGGCGGCTGTCGCGTGAGCTCGCCAAGGCCCATCTGGCCGGCGGCGAGAAGGGCAAGCTGCACTACGACTACGACGGGCTGACCGAAGCGGCGGGAGGGCACTGGCACATCCTGACCGGCTGTCGCAAAGGTCATGTCCGCCAGGCTCTTTCCGCGGGTGGGCCGGAAGCCGCCGCCTCGGCCCTCGGCGATCTGGTGGACCGGTTCGGCCGCGACCGGGTCAGCATCGAGCTCACCCACCACGGGCATCCCTGCGACGACGAGCGCAATGCCGCCCTGGCCGAACTGGCGCCCAGGTTCGGTCTCGGCGTCGTCGCCACCACGAGCGCCCACTTCGCCGAGCCGTCCCGCGGCAGGCTCGCCATGGCCATGGGAGCGATCCGGGCCAGGAAATCGATGGACGAGGCTGCCGGTTACCTTGCCCCACTTGGCGGTTCACACCTGCGGTCGGGAGACGAGATGGCGCGGATGTTCGCCCACTGTCCCGAGGTGGTGACGGCGGCCGCCGAACTCGGCGAGCAGTGTGCATTCGGGCTGGCCCTGATCGCCCCGCAACTCCCGCCGTTCGACGTCCCGCCGGGGCACACCGAAGACAGCTGGCTGCGGCATCTGGTCATGGAAGGCGCGCACCATCGGTACGGCCCACCGGAGCGTGCACCCCATGCGTACTCCCAGATCGAGCATGAGCTGAAAATCATCGAGCAGCTGACGTTCCCGGGATATTTCTTGGTCGTCCACGACATCACCCGATTCTGCAAAGCGAACAACATCCTGGCTCAGGGCAGGGGATCGGCGGCCAATTCGGCCGTCTGTTACGCCCTTGGTGTCACCAACGTCGACCCGGTCGCCAACGAGTTGCTGTTCGAGCGGTTCCTGTCGCCGGCACGTGACGGGCCTCCCGATATCGACATCGACATCGAATCGGACCTGCGCGAGAACGCCATCCAGTACGTGTACGACCGCTACGGCCGCGACTACGCCGCCCAGGTGGCCAACGTCATCACGTACCGGGGTCGCAGCGCCGTACGTGACATGGCTCGCGCTCTGGGGTTCTCTCAGGGGCAGCAGGACGCGTGGAGCAAGCAGATCGGTCAGTGGGGCAAGCTGACCGAAGCGACTCACGTCGACGACGTTCCCGAACCGGTGATCGACCTGGCGCTGCAGATCTCCAACCTGCCGCGGCACATGGGCATTCATTCCGGTGGCATGGTGATCTGCGACCGTCCGATCGCCGACGTCTGCCCGGTGGAATGGGCACGGATGGAGAACCGAAGCGTGCTGCAGTGGGACAAAGACGACTGTGCGGCAATCGGTTTGGTCAAGTTCGATCTGCTGGGACTCGGGATGCTCTCGGCACTGCACTACGTCATCGATCTGGTGCGCGAGCACAAGGGCATCGACGTCGACCTGGCCAGGCTGGATCTGTCCGAGCCCGCGGTATACGAGATGCTGCAGCGCGCCGACTCCGTTGGGGTGTTCCAGGTGGAGTCCCGTGCGCAGATGGCCACGCTGCCCCGGCTGAAGCCGCGGGTGTTCTACGACCTGGTGGTCGAGGTCGCGTTGATCCGCCCTGGCCCGATCCAGGGCGGCTCGGTGCATCCGTACATCAAGCGACGTAACGGGGAGGAGCCGGTCACCTACGAACATCCCTCGATGGCGGCCGCGCTGCGAAAGACGTTGGGTGTGCCGTTGTTTCAGGAGCAACTCATGCAGCTTGCGGTGGATTGCGCGGGCTTCTCGGCCGCCGAGGCCGACCAGTTGCGCCGTGCGATGGGGTCCAAACGCTCCACCGAGCGTATGCGCCGGCTACGGGGCAGGTTCTACGACGGTATGCGCACACGACACGGCATCACGGGGGAGGTGGCCGACCGAATCTACGAGAAGCTGGAGGCATTCGCCAATTTCGGATTCCCGGAGAGCCATTCGCTGTCATTTGCCTCGCTGGTGTTCTACTCGTCGTGGTTCAAGTTGCACCATCCGGCGGCCTTTTGCGCCGCGCTGTTGCGGGCACAGCCGATGGGCTTCTATTCACCGCAGTCGCTGGTGGCCGATGCCCGCAGGCACGGGGTCGTCGTCCGCGGGCCGGACGTCAACGCGAGCCTCGCGCACGCGACGCTGGAGAACGTCGGCACCGAAGTGCGACTCGGTCTCGGCAGTGTCCGCCACATCGGCGACGATCTGGCCGAGCGCATCGTCGACGAGCGAAAAGCCAACGGGCCGTTCACCTCTCTGCTGGATCTCACCCAGCGGATTCAACTGAGTGTTCCGCAGACCGAAGCGCTGGCCACCGCGGGCGCCTTGGGCTGCTTCGAGATCACCCGTCGTGAGGGACTGTGGGCCGCAGGCGCGGCCGCCACCCAGCGTGCCGATCGACTGCCGGGAGTGGGGGCTTCCTCGCAGATCCCTTCGCTGCCGGGTATGACCGAACTCGAGCTGGCTGCCGCAGACGTGTGGGCCACGGGCATCTCGTCCGACAGCTATCCCACCCAGTTCCTGCGTGAGAACCTCGATGCGCTCGGCGTTGTACCTGCCGACAAGCTGCTGGAGGTGCCCGACGGAACGCGGGTGCTGGTGGCCGGGGCGGTGACTCACCGTCAGCGGCCGGCGACAGCGCAGGGCGTTACGTTCATCAACCTCGAGGACGAGACCGGAATGATCAACGTCGTGTGTTCGCGTGGGCTCTGGGCGCGGCACCGCAAGCTGGCGCAGACGGCGTCGGCGCTCGTGATACGCGGTCAGGTGCAGAATGCCACCGGCGCGGTCACCGTCGTCGCCGACCGCATGGGCAAGCTGGACATGCGGGTTGCGTCGAAGTCCCGTGACTTCCGCTGACGGCATCGCTCGCTAGGGTCGAGCGGTGAAATCCGTGCACCTCCTCGTCGTGGCGGGGACGGCGTTGATCGCGTGCTGCTATGGGTTCGCGCGTTTCGCCTACGGATTGTTCGCGCCCGTGTTCACCGAGACCTTCGGGCTCAACCGCACCCTCACCGGAGTGATCGGCGCCGGAAGTTACCTCGGATACTGCGCCGCCATTGTCGCAAGTCTGATACTGACCGACAGGATCGGAGCGCGGAAGGTGGCGGTAGCCGCTGGAGTGGTTGCGACAGTGGGAATTTCGACTGTTGCAGCGGCGCCGTCGGCGTGGTGGTTGGCGGTGGGGGTGTTGGTGGCCGGTTGCAGCACCGGCATCGCTTCGCCACCTCTCGCTGCGGCCGTCGCCCAGTACGTTCCTGCGCCGAAGGTAGATCGCGCTCAGACCGTCGTCAACGGCGGTACGGGCATCGGAGTGCTTGTGTCCGCACCCATCGCGTTGCTGTTGTTCGACCAGTGGCGCGCGGCCTGGATCTCATACGCCCTCATATGCGTTGCCGTGACGACCCTGGTGCTGCTGGCCGTGCCGGCTTCAACGCACCACTACACGCCCGCAGCAGTTGAACAGCGTTGGCGTCCAGGCACCTTCGGGCTCGTCTGCGCGTCGCTGTTGATGGGACTCGGCAGTGCCGCTGTGTGGACATTCGGCCGCGATCTGATCACCTCAGTGGGCGGCGCGGACGCGACGCAGTCGACGCTCATGTGGGTTGTTCTCGGTGCGTCCGGTATTGCCGGTGCGCTGGCGGGCGATGTCGTGCAGCGAATCGGGTTGGCCAAGGCCTGGGTGGCGGCCTCGGTGACCATGGCGTCGGCGACCGTGTTGCTGGCAGCTGCGCCCGCCGACGTCTGGGCCACGATCGCTTCGGCGACACTGTTCGGCGCGGCGTACATCGCCTCGACGGGGCTGGTCCTGTTGTGGAGTGCCCGGCTGTATCCGGACAGCACGTCATTCGGGGTGGGCCTTGCGTTTTTCACGATTGCCGCGGGTCAGGCCATGGGGGCGCCACTCGTCGGTGCGCTGATCGACAACTTCGGGACACTGCGGGCATTCGTGGCAATGGCTGTTACCGGTCTGTTGGCCATCACTGTCAGCCCTCGGTCGGGGTTGTCCACACCTTGTCGACGTTGATCTTCAGGCGGAGGTTGTAGGCGGACAGGAACTCGTCGGTGAAACCCAGGCTCGCAGCGAGCTCACCGTACTTCGCGCGATATTGCTCGTCCTGCAACGGATCAGCGTTTTCGGCGTCCACGGTGGCCTCCCCGCCGACGACGATGACGCCCGACCCGTTGCCGTCGGAATCCAGATTCAGGCTGACGCGGGGATGGTTCCTGATGTGGCGCACCTTCGCGGCGTTTGGTTCGGAGTAGACGATCACGTCTGCGCCGTCGAAGTAGAACCACACCAGCCGGGGCACGGGCTGGCCGGACTTGGCCACGGTGGTCAGCCACCCCGAATGGTCGGCCGAGAGCCTGGTGGATACCTCTTGCGTGAATTCGACTGCCATACCGCCGAATGTAGTCTCCGAATATGACCCTGAACCTGTCCGTCGACGAAGTCCTGACCACCACGCGCTCGGTGCGCAAGCGACTGGATCTGGAGAAGCCGGTCCCGCGCGAGGTGCTGCTGGAATGTCTGGACCTGGCGTTGCAGGCGCCGACCGGGTCCAACTCCCAGGGTTGGCAGTTCGTCTTCGTCACCGACGCCGAGAAGAAGAAGGCGCTCGCCGACATCTACAAGTTCAACGCGACGCGGTACCTCGACCGGGAGCGGCCGACGCACGGCGACATCCGCGACGACCAGGTCGGTGCCGTCATGAACTCCGCCAAGTACCTTGCCGAGCACTTCCACGAGGTTCCGGTCATGATGATCCCGTGCCTGGCGGGCAGCCCGGAGGACGCAGTGGCGGGCAGCGCCGGGTTTTGGGGCTCGCTACTGCCCGCGGTGTGGAGTTACATGCTGGCGCTGCGTTCGCGCGGGCTCGGATCGGCGTGGACGACGCTGCATCTAGTCGGCAAAGGGGAGCAGCTGGCGGCCGAGGTGCTCGGTATCCCGTTCAACGAATACCGTCAAGGCGGCCTCTTCCCGATTGCCTATACGAAGGGCACCGACTTCCGTCGCGCCAAACGGCTGCCCGCCGAACAGTTCGCGCACTGGGATTCGTGGTGAGGGTCAGACCGCGCCGCTGAATCCGTGCTGGCGCCACATCTCGTACACCACGATCGCGGCCGCGTTCGACAGGTTCAGTGACCGCCTGCCTGCGAGCATCGGGATGCGCAACTGCGCGGTGATATGGGGGTCGGACAGCGTGACGGCGTCCAGGCCGGTCGGTTCCGGGCCGAACATCACGACGTCGTCGGGTTGATAGGCCACGTCGTCGAACCGCGTGCTGGCGTGAGCGGTGAACGCGTATACGCGCTGTGGGGCCAGGGCGTCCCACGCCGCGGTCAGGTCGGGGTGGACGGTGACCGAGGCAAGGTCGTGATAGTCCAGTCCGGCGCGACGCAGTTTGGGCTCGGATAAATCGAATCCGAGTGGCTCGACGAGATGCAATTCGCAACCGGTCGCGGCGACCATTCGGATCGCATTTCCGGTGTTGGGTGCGATGCGCGGCGAGTAGAACAGCACGCGAAACATTCGTAGATCATTGCGCCGGGACAGGCGACAGTCCAAAACGTGTTTGCTCCGTAGTCATAAAGCAACTTGGAATCGTGGAGACGACAGCGCAGTGCTGGCATACTCGTCCAATTGCCGGGCGCCCAACGCCAGCTCGCAGCGGCGAGCGAATCAGCAGGAAGCATATGAACCAAGCTCCACACTTGAAGAGGCCGCGCCGGTGGTCGGTGGCCAATTGGCCGGTCCGCTGGAAAGTGTTCGCGATCGTATTGGTGCCGCTTGTTCTCGCCGGCGCGTTCGGCGGGTTGCGCATCTACAGCAGCTTCACCGAAGCCGCGGATTTGCGTCGCGCCGCCGACCGCACCGAAATGGCGCCGGCGATCGTGAACTATATGGCCGCTCTCGACCGCGCAATGCTCGCGAGTTCCTCCGGAGGCGATCCGCAGGCCGCGCTCTCCGAGTTCGACTCCAGCAAGCGGGAGTTGCAGCGCAGGCTGTCCGACACCGACAACGCAGTCGACGTGTCCAAGGGCGTAGCGAGCATGATCGCCGACGGCCAGGCCCTGATCGACAAGGTCACGTCCAACAGCATCGCGCTGTTCGACCGCATCACCACCTACGCGCCGATCCTGCTGACCGCCGAGGACGCCATCAACGGGTCCGTGCGGGTCGCCGATGAACGCATCACCGCCCAGACACTCGGGCTGTCCCGCGCGGTCGGCGCCCGCGGCCAGATGATGATGCAGCAGCTGCTGGTGAATCTCGGCGCGGAACTGCCCGAACCCGAGCTGCGGACCAGGATGATCGCGCTGGCAGGCACTGAGCCCTCGACGCTGTTCGGCATGAGCCAGGCGCTGGGCGTCGGGTCGGCCGAGGCTCAACAGCTGCAGGGCGAAATGGTCAAGCGGCTGGCGATCATGTCGGATCCAGCAGCCGTCCTCGTCAACAACCCGGATCTGCGCGCGTCCGAGGCGGTCACCGACCAGATCGCCGAACAGATCATCACCGACACCACGAAATCTGTGACGACGGCGGTAAAGCGGCAGGCCGACGCCCAGCGCACCGCCGCCATCCGCGACGCGGCGATCGTCGGCGGAGCGATGCTGCTCGCACTGATCGTGGTCATCATCGTCGCGCGACTGCTGGTGCGGCCCCTTCGCCAGCTACGTGACAGCGCGCTGCGAGTCGCCCATGACGACCTCGCCCGCGAGATCGAAATTGTGCGTGCGGGCGGTGACCCCGGACCGATTCAGCCGATTGCCGTGCACACCTCCGAAGAGGTGGGTCAGGTGGCACACGCCGTCGACGAGCTGCACGAGCAGGCCGTGCTGCTGGCCGGCGAACAGTCGCAACTCCAGTTCCAGATCGGCGACATGTTCGAGACCCTGTCGCGGCGCAGTCGCTCACTGGTCGACCAGCAGCTGTCGCTGATCGACCGGCTCGAACGCAACGAGGAGGACCCCGAGCGCCTGGAGAGCTTGTTCCGCCTCGACCACCTAGCGGCCAGGATGCGCCGCAACGGGGCCAACCTGCTGGTGCTCGCCGGCGCGAGGGTTCCCCGCGAACAGGCGGAACCGGTGCCCGTCTCCGCTCTCATCAACGCCGCGGCGTCGGAGGTCGAGGACTACACCCGGGTGGTCACCGCGACCGTGCCGGACAGCGAGGTCGCCGGCTCCGTCGCGGGCGATCTGGTGCACCTGCTGGCCGAGCTGCTCGACAACGCACTGCGCTACTCGCCGCCCATCTCACAGGTGCGGGTGTCGGCGGTGCACACCAGCAAGGGCGGGCTGGTCATCGAGGTCAGCGACATCGGACTCGGGATGACCGATGCGGACCTGCGGGTGGCCAACTCGCGTCTGCAATCGGGCGGTGAGGTCAACCCTTACACCGCTCGGCACATGGGTCTGTTCGTCGTCGGGCGGCTCGCATCGCAGCATGGCCTCGTCGTCAGGTTGCGCAGCACGATCGCCGGCGAGCCGAACTCGGGCACCACCGCCGGCGTCTATGTGCCCGCCGAGCTCCTCGGCGGGGCCGACGCACCCCACCAATTCGGGGAGCCCGACTACGCCCATCCCGCCGACGCCCATGCGGGTATCACGACCGCGCTGGCGCTCGACGACGACCACTCCGACGGCTGGGCCGACCACGACGAGTACCCCGAGGAGCAGTACCGCAACGGTCATTCCGATGTGCCGGTCGCGTTGTTGCCCCAGCGCAATCCCGGCGCCAGCGGGATATCCGACCTGCCCTCGTCGTTCGGTCCGCCCGCGGCCGCGCCGCACGAACAGCTCGAGGACGAGTGGCCGCAGGACTCGATGCCGGCGCAGACGCACGCGGACCGGCCCATCGATACGTCGGGCTTCTTCGCGGCGCGGCAACAGGCGGCGTCGACCCATGTGCCCGAGCCTGTGCCTGAACAGCAGGCCGAACCCGAACCGCAACCGTCTGCCACGGCAGGCGCCGAGGACGCCATCTACCAGTCGATGCTCTCCGAATGGCTGGTCGACCCGAACGAACTCGCCAACAGTGCCGACCTGAACTGGGAATCGGTCTGGGACAGCGGCTGGTCGGCAGCAGAGGCCGCCGACGAAACTCCCGTCCAGCAGCACACTGAAGAGGGCCTGCCGATGCGCGAGCCCGGCGTTCGGCTGGTGCCGGGTTCTGCCGAAGACGAGGTAGCATCGGCGGCTGAGCCCGACCCCCGCGGGGACTTCCCGCAGCGCGACCCCGATGCCGTCCGCGCGAGTATGAGCAGCCATTTCGGCGGTGTTCACGCGGGACGTTCGCACGCGCGAGAGACAAGAGGAACCGATCACCAATGACCTACCCGCCACGATCGACGCAGCGTGATTCGCTCGACTGGCTGGTCTCCAAGTTCGCTGCCGAAGTCTCCGGAGTGACCCACGCCGTTCTGGTGTCTGCGGACGGGCTCCTGATGGCATCCAGCGAGCACATCCCGGTCGAGCGTGCCGACCAGCTGGCGGCAGTCGCCTCCGGGCTGGCCAGTCTGTCGACGGGTGCCGCGCAACTGTTCGAGGGCGGCTATGTCATGCAGTCGGTCGTCGAGATGGAGAACGGCTACCTGTTGTTGATGCGGGTCGGCGACGGCTCGAACCTGGCGACGCTCGCGTCGCGGAACTGCGACATCGGCCAAATCGGTTACGAGATGGCGATTCTGGTGGAACGGGTGGGCGCCGTGGTCCAGTCGGCGCGGCGGCGCGCACCGCAGCACTCGTGATCAGCCGATGGACGATTGGGAATCCGAAGTCGCAGACCAGCCGAGCCTGGTCCGGCCGTACACGCTGACGGCCGGTCGCACGGAGCCCCGCGTCCGACTTCCGTTGGAGGCGCCCATCGGCAAGCCCGCGACGGAGAAGCCACCGCGCTGGCCGGGAAACGACGTACGGGGCCAGATCCTGACGATGAGTGTCGACCTACCCTCGGTCGCCGAGGTCGCCGCCGGACTGGCGTTGCCGCTCGGCGTGGCCAGGGTTCTGATCGGCGATCTGGTGACACAGGGATACCTGCAGGTGCACACGACGCTCGGTGATTCGGTGACCGACGACGAACGACGAGACCTCATAGGAAGGACGCTTCGTGGCCTCAGGGCACTCTGAGAGGCGGGCGACCGCCTCGACGAAGATCGTCATCTCCGGCGGGTTCGGGGCCGGCAAGACGACGTTTGTCGGCGCAGTCTCCGAGATCATGCCGCTGCGGACCGAGGCGTTGGTGACCAACGCGTCCGCAGGCGTCGACGGCCTCGATGCGACGCCGTCGAAGACCACGACCACGGTGGCGATGGACTTCGGCCGGATCACGCTCGATCGGGATTTGGTGCTGTACCTGTTCGGCACACCCGGCCAGCGCAGGTTCTGGTTCATGTGGGACGACCTGATCCGCGGCGCCATCGGCGCGATCATCCTCGTCGACGTCCGACGGTTGCAGGACAGCTTCGCCGCCGTCGACTTCTTCGAGGCACGTGGTCTGCCGTTCCTGATCGCCATCAACGAGTTCGACGACGCTCCAAGACATTCCACCCACGCAGTGCGCAAGGCGCTGGCGCTTTCGGATCGGATACCCGTGGTCTCGGTCGACGCGCGTGACCGCAACTCGGCGCGTGCAGCGCTGATCGAGGTCACCGAGTATGCGCTCAACGTCCTCAGCTCGTTGCCCAACTGATCGGTGCGCAATGACGATGAGGTCTGGGTGGAGCGGGAATTCGCCGCTCATGATTTCCGCGACGATGATCTGAGCCGGCTGCGCACCGAACGCGTCATTTTCGACGAGTGTGACTTCCGCGGCGTCGATCTGACCGAGTCCGAACACGTCGGGTCGGCGTTCCGGAACTGCCGATTCGAACGGGCGACCTTGCATCACAGCATGTTTGCGCAATGCAGCATGCTCGGATCGGTGTTCAGTGAGTGCCGGATGCGCCCGCTCAAGCTGGTGGAGGTCGACCTGACGCTCGCCGTCCTCGGCGGCTGCGATCTGAGAAGTGTCGACCTGTCCGGCTGCCGGTTACGCGAAGCCAGCCTCGTCGAGACCGATCTGCGAAAAGCGGTGCTGCGCGGCGCCGACTTGCGCGGTGCGCGATTGCAGAAGACCCGACTCGACGAAGCCGATCTGCGCGGTGCGCGCACCGACGCGACATTCTGGACCACCGCGACGCTGCGGGCTGCGAAGATCGATGTCGACCAGGCGCTGGCCTACGCGGCAGCGCACGGCCTGAACATCGGCGGGGAATAACCGCCGCACCGTCCCGTTGAGAGCATCATGACCGCACAGACAGGGTTTCACGAGGGCGAGCTCGCGGTCCAGGACCGCGCAGGTGTCCGTGCACAGGCGGCCCGACTCGGAGGCGCGATGCTGGCCACGCCCGACCTGAACGGCGGTATGAGCACCTTCCTGGCTCACCGTGAGTTCGCGGTGCTCACGGCCCGCGACGCAGACGGTCGGTTGTGGACGTCGCCGTTGTTCTCCTCACCCGGATTTCTCGAGGCGCGCGATCGCGAACTCCGGGTCCACGCCGTGCCGACTGCCGGTGACCCGCTGCACAGCCTTGCCCCCGGACAGCCGGTCGGCATGCTCGCGATCGAATTCGCCACCCGCCGCAGGGTGCGAGTCAACGGCACCCTCGCCGACGTCGGTGATGCCGGCCTACTCATCTCGGTCGATCAGGCATACGGCAACTGCCCCAAGTACATTCATCCGCGCCATCTCGAGCACACCGACATCCCCGCGCCGCCCATCGAACGTTCGGCGACGCTGAGCGCCGAGCACAAAGAGCTCGTCAGGCATGCCGACACCTTCTTCCTCGGCACCATCCACCCGACGCGCGGCGCGGATGCATCACATCGCGGCGGACCGCCGGGATTCGTTCAGATCGAGGGCGAGACCCTGTGGTGGCCGGATTACCCGGGCAACAACATGTTCAACAGCTTCGGCAATCTCGACGTGGACCCGAGCGCCGCGCTGCTGTTCATCGACTTCGACACGGGAACAACGCTGCACATCTCGGGCCAGGCCACGCTCGATTGGGTGACACCCAGCGATGCCGATGGTGGCACCGGACGGCGGGTGCGTCTTGACGTCGAGTCGGTGGTGTGGGGCGCCCGCTGGTAGTCGCTGCCGAATTCTCACCCAACGAGCGGGTGCTGTCCTGAAAGATGGGGCAATGGCAGCCACCTGGGACAAGATCGACCGCTATGTCGTCATCTCGACGGACACGCACGCCGGCGCGGATCTCTACGACTACAAGGAGTATCTGCCCGCGCGACTGCACGACGACTTCGACGCGTGGGCGAAGACCTACGTCAGCCCGTTCGACGACTTGATCATCGCGACCGCCAAACGCAACTGGGACCACGAGCTGCGGATGTCGGAGATGGACGCCGATGGGGTGGCCGCCGAGGTACTGCTGCCCAACACCGTGCCGCCGTTCTTTCCGACGTCGCCGAACATCACGATCAGCCTGCCGCGCACCCGTGAAGAGTTCGAACATCGATGGGCGGGCGTGCAGGCCCACAACCGGTGGCAGGTCGACTTCTGCGCACTGTCGCCGGATCGCCGTCGTGGGCTGATCCAGATCTTTCCCAACGACGTCGAACTGGCGCTGGAGGAGATCCGCTGGGGTGTGCAGCAGAAGTGTTTCGGCGGCGTCCTGCTGCCCGCGGTCTCGCCAGGGGATCCGAGCGTCGCACCGCTCTTTCACACACGCTACGAGCCGATCTGGGAGCTGTGCGCCGACCTGGACCTGACCGTGGTTCAACACGCGGGGGCGGGCAGCCCGCTGATGCCGATGGATCAGCCGGCCTCCAACGCCGTGCTGGTGACCGAGATGGCGCTGTGGGCGCAACGCACGGTCAGCCACTTGATCCTGGCCGGGGTGTTCGAGCGTCACCCGACGCTGCGCTTCGTACCGACCGAGCAGGGCACCATGTGGCTGCAAAGCCAGATGACGATGCTCGACGTCATGGTGCCGAGCATGAAAACCGAAGCGGGCAACCGGACTTACGGGATGTTCGGCGGTTCGTCGATCGACGAGCTCACGATGGCGCCGAGCGACTATGCCAAGCGCAACTGCTATCTGGCGTCCGAACTCACGCCGTACGAAGAATCGATGATCGACTACATGGGCGCCGATCACATGATGTGGGGCAGCGACTATCCGCACGAGGAAGGCTTCGCGCCGCATTCCAAGCTGGCGATCCGGTGGGCGCTGCACAACCAGTCGGAGGAGAATTGCCGAAAGATCCTGGGCGGCAACGCCGGTCACCTGTACCGATTCGATCTCGACGCACTTGCTCCCGTCGCCGCCAAGATCGGGCCGACAGTCGCTGAGGTGGCAACACCGTTGGAGGACACCGGTTACGTCGCTCCGCCCGCGTTCGGTTACCGGCCGTTCGAGGGCGGGCTGGCACTCAAGCGGTTGGCTCCGGCGCGGGCTTGACCAGGATCGCGCGGGTGTAGAGCAGGTGGAATCCACGCCGCTGCACGTTCTCCTGCGACTTCGATCCCGGTGCTGTGGTGACGACCGCGATGTCGCAGGCCGCTGCTGCCGCATCGACGAGACGTGCCGCCAGCAACGCCGTCTGAATCCCGTGCCTGCGGTGGGCAGGTAAGGTCGCGGCGCCTGTCAGTTGAGCGACGCCATCGGCCATTCGGACGCTGCCTGCGCCGGCGATGACTCCGTCGTGCACCGCGACGTACCGGGTCGCACCCGCGGTGGCCATATCGCGGGTTGCGGCGGCGATCATCTCGCGGGGAAACTCCTCGTGCGGCGCGACGCCCTGAGTGTCGGGCGCGGCGAATCCGTCGACGACCACATCGAGCCACGTCTCGAATTCGTCGTCGCCGCTTGGCCTTATCTCGACGCCCCGCGGCGCGACCCGGTGCTCGGTGCCGTCCAGGGGGCGGCCGAGCACGTTCTCGAAACCGACGAGCACATACCCACGGCCGGTCAGCATCGCGCCGATGTCGGGGTCCGCGAGGTGCGAAAGTTCGACCTGGGTGGCGACTCCCTCGGCCGAGAACGCCGTCTCGATCGCGTCCAGTCCGGCGCCGTCGGGCGCACCGCCGAAGCCGAGGCCGACGACCTTGTTGAACGGTGAGTTCTCCCCGGCGAAGCACGCCGCGCCGCCACCGATCGGGATCGCGAAAGCTGCGCCGCCGCGTTGCCGCGCCGCCTCGGTGCCCGCCGCGATGAGCCCGGCCTCCGCGTGCTCGATGCGCGCGGCCAGCGCGGTGCTGCAGAACATCGACGTCAGTTGGCGGCGGCCAGCCGGATCTTCCAGCGCACGAACCCGGTGTAGCCGACGCAGATCACCACGAGCATCGCCATGTCGAACCACCACGCGCCAGACGTGTGGTGCCAGTGCGAGTCATTAGGTGAGAGCGGACTCGGCACGAGTCTCGTGAGGTCGATCGTGGACGCCGAGCTGGCGAAACCCCAGCGGGCGGGCGTCAACCAGGCCAGCTGATCCAGCACGATGCGGTCCGTCACCGGGATCATGCCGCCGGAGAACACCAGCTGAGACATGATCGCCACCACGAGCAACGGCATGATCTGTTCTTGAGACCGGGCCAGGGCCGACAACGCAAGCCCGACCATGCCCGCGGCGATGGTGGTCATCGCGATGTCGACGAACAACTCCAGGCTGCGGTTGCCGATGAACACGCCGGCTTCGGTGGCTCCCGGTCCCCAGCCCTTCCCGATCACCGCGATCGAGGTGACGATCGCCGACTGGATGATCGCGAACACGGTGAAGACGGCGATCTTCGCCAGCATGTACGCGGTGGTCGACAATCCGACCGCCTGCTCACGTAAGAAGATCGCCCGTTCGCCGATGAGTGCCCGGATGGTCAATGCGGTGCCCATGAAGATCGCGCCGACGTTGAGCATCACGAGGATCTGGCCGGGTTCGTTGGGCGCCGGTCCACCCTTGATGGCTGGAACAGGGACGCCGAACCCGACATCGCCGGGCACCGACAGCGACAGCACACCCATGATGAACGGCAGGAACATCAAGAAGGTGAAGTAGCCGCGGTCCGACACGATGAGCCGCACCTGACGCCGCGCGATCGTGGAGAACTGTCTTCGCAGACTCGTTTTCGTCGGCGCGCCCAGGTCGGACGGTTTCTCCACGGCCGGCGGCGGCGGCGGCGGCCCGTGCTGGGCGAGGTATCGCGCTTTCGCCCCGTCCGGATCGCCGGCGACCGTGCTGAAGATGTCCGCCCAGTTGGTGGTGCCCATGGACGGGCCGATCTCGCTGGGCGGCCCATAGAACGCCGTCTTACCGCCGGGCGCCAGCAGCAGCACCTGATCGCACACGTCGAGATAGGTCAGCGAGTGCGTCACCACCAGCACGACGCGGCCGGCATCGGCGAGCTGGCGCAGCATCGTCATGACCTGGCGGTCCAGCGCCGGGTCCAGGCCGGAGGTGGGCTCGTCGAGGATCAGCAGCGACGGTCCGGTCAACAACTCCAGGGCGACCGAGGCGCGTTTGCGCTGACCGCCGGAGAGTTTGTCGACGCGGGTCTCGAGATGCTTGGTCATCTCGAGTTCCTCGAGCACCTGCATGACGACCTGTTCGCGGTCGGCCTTCGTGGTGTCCGGCGGCAGCCGCAGCTCGGCGGCGTACATCAGGGCCTGCCGCACCGTCAGCTGGCCGTGCACCACGTCGTCCTGCGGGACCATGCCGATCCGGGAGCGCAGCGAGGCGTACTCCGCGTGGATGTTGTGGCCTTCGAACGTCACGGTGCCGGTCGTCGGATGGGTGTAGCCCGCCACCAACTTCGCGAACGTCGACTTGCCCGCACCCGACGGACCGATCACGGCGGTCAATGTGCCGGGACGCGCGGCGACCGAAATGTTGTCCAGCAGCGTCTTGTTGCCCTCGATCGTCCACGTGATCGAGTGCACTTCGAGGCCACCGGTCTGGGTGGCCGCTGCGGTCTCGGTCCGGCGGGCCAGCGTCCCGCCCGTGAACACGAGGTCGATGTTGCCGATCGTGACGGTGTCGCCCTCACGCAGAATCGCCGAGTCCACGCGCGCGCCGTTGACGAACGTGCCGTTGATGCTGCGGTTGTCGCGGATCTCGGTTCCGCCCGCGGCGGGCACCAGGGTCGCGTGATGACGTGACGCGAGCACATCGGGGACGACGATGTCGTTGTCGGTTGCGCGGCCGATCTTGACGGCCCCCGGGAGACCCGCTGCGGGGGCTGGCTTTCCCGGCCGCAGGATCTTCAACATGCTCGTTGCGAGATTGCCCTCGGGTGCACGCGGAGCCGCCGTGGGACCCATCGCGGTGACCGACTCGAGGGCCGGTTGCGAGATCGGCTGCGAAATCTGAGGTGGCCGCACCGGCGCGGACGGATACGCCTGGCCGCGTGCCGCCGGTTGTTGCGGAGCCGAGGGATACCGCGGTTGCGGCGCAGACGGATACGCGGATGGGCCTTGCGGACGCGGGCCGGTCGGCGGCGGCTGCATTTGCGGTCGTGAAATCGGCGCCGAGGCCTGGGGCGGATGTGAGGGTCCCTGGGTGGGCCACGAGGTGTCGCCTGGGCGCTGGGTGCCGATGGGCACCGATTGAGTCGGCGGCCGGCCGACGTTGCCCTGGTGCCGTCCGACTTCGAACGTCAGTTGCGGCCCGTCGGGGTTGCCGATGTTGATGTGCTGACCGTCGTGCAGATCCACGGTGGAGACCTGCCGGTTGTTGACGTACATCCCGTTGAGGCTGCCGTTGTCGATGGCGACCCACCGACCCTGGTCGAACCGCAACACAAGGTGCGCACGCGAGATCAACGGATGTGCGATACGGATGTCGGCTCGGAGGTCACGTCCGACAACGACGTCGTTGCCCGGCGCGAAAGTTCGGGTCGACCCGTCATAGCGAACGGTCAGCGCGGGCGGTGCTGGTCGGCTCATCGCGACCAACTCTATCGGTATGACGTTGATCGCGGCGCGGGTCGGGGAGGTCGCCAGTCTGCGGTCACCGACACGGAATGCGCCATCGGGCGGTGTCAGTGATCTGATGCAGGGCCGCCATCTGTCCGCCTCGCGTCGTGATGACGTGGGCAAAGGCGGCGTCGACCGTGGTGCCGCCGTCCCTCGCCGCACCCCGGTACCGGCCGATCACGACGATCCGGTCGTCGTCGACGACGAGGTACTCGGCGGGATCGACGTCCATGTCGTAGAGCGCGTCGATCTGGCCCCAGACGCCGACGATCATGTCCTGCGCGCCCGGGTGCCTGCCTCCGACGCCCTGGGGCATTCCGTCGCTCACCGTGCCGACGAAATCATCGGTGAGCAGAGCGAACAGGTCGCCTGCGTCGGATCGCGCGATCGCCTCGTAGAAGCGTTTCGCGACGGCGGTCGGAGTGGGTTCGGAGTGGGACATGGGTTCCTCCAGGACAATAATAGAGAGTGATCTCTATTATTCTAGAGCGATGCCGAGGCCCGCGCGATACACCGTCGATGAACTGCTCGATGCTGCCGCGACCCTGTTGGCTGACGGGGGTCCGGCCGCGGTGAGCATGTCGGCGGTAGCGCGCGCGGTGGGTGCGCCCAGCGGGTCGATGTACCACCGTTTCTCGACCAGAGCTGCGCTGTGCGGCGAATTGTGGATTCGCACCGAACAGCGCTTCCACTCCGGCGTGACGGCGGCGCTGTCGGCCCCGGACGACCCGCAGACGCGGTGTGTCGCCGCGGCGCGGTTTACGGTGCGGTGGTGCCGTGAGCATCCGAATGAGGCGCAGGTGCTGCTCGCCGGCGCCGACGCCCTAGGTGCCGCTGACTGGCCCGCGCACCTGACGGCGGCACGGCGACGGTTGCACCGCAGACTGCGTCAGTCGTTGGCGGAGCTGCCTGCGGACGCCGATCGGGTGAACGCCGCGATCATCGACATTCCCTACTCCGTCGTGCGGCGGCACCTGCTCGCGAAGCGGGCGATCCCCGGCAGCGCGGACGGCATCGTGGCGGACTGCGCGAGGGCATTGATCCCCAAGGGCTGAAAAAGACAAACAAATGTGCCGGTCGGTACGGCGAGTCGGCGTGGGTCGCAGGCGTGTTCGTGGTGTCGTTGTTCATGGTGTCTTTGGCGCCTGCAGGGCTGGTGATCAGCGCAGCGGCGACTGTCGGTCTGGGTGCGGCGGTCCTGGCGCCGATGGCAGCGGCCCAACCGTCCTATCCCACCGACGATCGCGGTTTCATCGGTTCTCAGATCCGCTGCGATGCGCCACAGTCGGCGGTCGCGTTCGGCCGTACGGATCAGTCGATCGTGGCGATCTGCGTGGACCAGGCCGGTCACTACCAATACCGCGGCGCGCGGCTGGCCGACGAGAACGCGGTGCTCACCGTGGTCGCCGAACCCACCGTGCCCGGCGAGTTCTTCGCCCAGAAGGACGGCGTCACCTACACGGTGACCGCAAAGAACCTGGTCATCAAGACTCCAGAGTGGACCCGCACCGAGCCCGTGGTGCAGTTCGGGGCGCAGCCGCTGCTCGCGGTGGAGGTGCCGACCCCGCCTGCTTAACCGGGCGAGCCCGTCACCACGCAGTGCGTGTGGCTGTAGATCGTGGCCATGCATTTGTTGCAGTGCGTGCACAGCGACCGGATCGAGTGCGCGTCACCGTCGTCCTTGATGCGGTTGATGAGGTCGGGTTCGGCCAGCAGCGCCCGGCCCATGGCGACGAAGTCGAAACCCTCGGCCATCGCCAGGTCCATCGTCTCGCGATTTGTGATGCCGCCCAACAGGATCAGCGGCATTTTGAGTTCGGCGCGGAACAGTTTTGCGTCCCGCAACAAGAAGGCCTCCCGGTAGGGATACGAACGCAAGAACTTCTTACCGGTCATCCGGATGCCCCACCGCAGCGGTGGTTTGAACGCTCCCGCGAATTCCTTGACCGGCGCATCGCCGCGGAACAGATACATCGGGTTGACCAGTGAGCTGCCCGCGGTGAGTTCGAGGGCGTCGAGGCCGCCGTCTTCTTCCAGCCATTTCGCGGTCTGCAGCGACTCCTCGAGCGGGATGCCGCCGCGAACTCCGTCGGCCATCGTCAGCTTCGCGGTGACCGCGATCGGCGTGCCCTCCTTCTCCACGGCGCGCCGCACCGCCATCACCATGCCGCGCGCCACCTTGGCCCGGTTCTCGAGCGAGCCGCCGAACTCATCGTCGCGCCGATTGATCAACGGGCTGAGAAACGAACTCGCGAAGTAGTTGTGCCCCAAATGAATTTCGACCGCGTCGAAGCCCGCCTCGATCGCCATTCTGGCCGCATTGGCGTGCGCGCCGATGATGTCGTTGATGTCTTCGCGGGTGGCCTTCTTGGCGAATCGCATCGACAAGGGGTTGAAGAAGCGCACCGGCGCGTACGCCGTGGCCTTTGTCGAGCGGGCATTGGCGACCGGCCCGGCATGACCGATCTGGGCACTGATCGCCGCACCCTCGGCGTGAATTGCCTCGGTCAGCTTCTTCAGGCCGGGCATCGCCTCGGGGCGCCACCAGATCACGTTGCCCTCGGTGCGCCCGCCCTGAGACACCGCCAGATACGCGACGGTCGTCATGCCGACGCCGCCGGCGGCGGGCAGGCGGTGATAGGTGATGAGGTCGTCCGTCACGAGAGCGTTCGGCGAGGACGCCTCGAACGTCGCGGCCTTGATTATTCGATTGCGCAGGGTCACCGGGCCGAGCTTGGCCGGGGTGAACACATTGGGCTGCGTGTTCATAGTTTGCGAGCATGCCAGACTGGCCTCGCGGGCGAGCGAAGCGACGGGAGAAATTTGCGTGGGTGCACAAGTTCTGGACGGTAAGGCCACACGGGACGAGATCTTCGTCGACCTCATGGAGCGGGTGGCGACGCTGACCGCCGCCGGTCACACGCCCGGACTGGGCACGGTGCTGGTCGGCGACGACCCCGGCTCACACGCGTATGTCCGAGGCAAGCATGCGGACTGCGCCAAGGTGGGCATCAACTCGATCCGTCGCGATCTGCCCGCCGACATCAGCCAGGCCAAGCTCGACGAAACCATCGACGAACTGAACGCCAACCCCGAATGCACCGGTTACATCGTGCAGTTGCCGCTACCCAAGCACCTCAACGAGAACGCGGCGCTCGAGAGGGTCGACCCGGGTAAAGATGCCGACGGGTTGCACCCGACGAATCTGGGCCGGCTGGTGCTCAACGAGCCGGCACCGCTGCCGTGCACCCCGCGCGGCATCGTACACCTGCTGCGTCGCTACGAGGTCGAGATCGCGGGCGCCGAGGTCGTGGTCATCGGTCGCGGGGTCACGGTCGGCAGACCGCTGGGCCTGCTGCTGACCCGCCGGTCTGAAAACGCGACGGTCACGTTGTGCCACACCGCGACTCGGCACCTGCCGCAGCACACGCGCGAGGCCGACATCATCATCGCCGCCGCCGGGATGCCGCACATGGTGACCGCCGAAATGGTCCGTAAGGGCGCCGCGGTCATCGACGTCGGCGTGAGCCGCGACGATGCGGGCAAGCTCGTCGGCGACGTACACCCCGACGTCTGGGACGTCGCCGGTCACGTATCGCCCAACCCAGGCGGCGTCGGACCACTGACCCGAGCGTTTCTGTTGACCAATGTGGTCGAGCGGGCTGAGGTTTTGGCAGGCGCATGACGCTGCGGGAGTTCGCGCGCAAAGTCTTCCACGGGCAATGGCCGATCCTGTTGCCCGGCGTGATCCTGATCGTCGCGTTCGGACTCGTGATCGCCGGCTACTGGCGTCGCGGAGCCCTGGTGCTCGCGATCGGAGTGGCCGTCGCCGCGGTGCTGCGGCTCACCCTGCCCGAGGACAGGGCGGGCCTGCTCGCGGTGCGCAGCCGCATCGTCGATGTCGCCACCACCGCGAGCGTCAGCGCGACGATTCTGTACATCGCGTGGACGATCGACCCGTTGGGCACCAGCTAGCTAGCCGGGCACGCCGCCGGCGTTCAGACGAGTTTCAGGACAGCGTCGCGCGGGTGGACATGGTCACATACGGCAGTGCCAGCCCGTTGGAGTTGGCCAGCGCGGGGTGGGTGGCCAGCAGTTCGCGCACCCGGTCCAGCGTTTGACTGCGCACGTTCTCCGGGGACGTGATGCAGTAACTGCGCGAGGCCACGAGGTCGATGAGTGCCTGCGGCGTCAGGTAACTCGTCCAGTCGACACGGTGATGCTCGACGTCGGTGAACACGTCGGGAAGCGCCGTCCGCTCGTTGAACTGGGCGTTCTCGTGGCCGATGATCGTGCCGAGGTCCTTCACCCAACCCAGCCGCTCGTCGCGGGCGTTCCACACCAGGCCCAGCCGGCCGCCCGGCCGCAGCACGCGTGCCACTTCCTTGACGGCCCGCTCGGTGTCGAACCAGTGCCAGGCCTGCGCAACGAGCACAGCGTCGACACTGTCGTCGGGCAGCGGGATCTCCTCGGCGGTGCCGAGCAGCGCAGGTGTATCGGGTAGCGAGTTGCTGAGCAGCTCGAGCATTTCCGGAATCGGATCGACGGCAACGACGTCGAGGCCGCGTTCGACCAACCGCGTCGTCAACTTGCCTGTGCCCGCGCCGAGGTCGAGCACGTCACGGGCATCGGGCGGAAGCAGCCAGTCGATGGCTTCCGGAGGGTACGACGGTCTGCCGCGCTCGTATGCCGCGGCCTCCGCACCGAACGACAGGGAGCGCTGCGACGCATTGCCTGTCACGAGCGCGAAGTCATCTCGACGCCAAGTCCAATGTCTTGCGGATCAGTTCGCCCACCGCCTCCGTCTCGACCAGGAAACCGTCGTGGCCGTAAATCGAGTCGACCACGTTCAACTCGCTACAACCCGGCAGGAGCGCGGCCAATTCCTCCTGCAGTCGCAATGGGTACAACCGGTCGGAGGTGATGCCGCCGACCACCACGGGCACGGGGCAGCTGCGCAGCGCGGCCTCGATGCCGCCGCGGCCACGGCCAACGTCGTGACTGGACAGGGACTCGGTGAGTGCGACGTACGTGCCCGCGTCGAACCGCGCCAGCAGCTTGCGGCCCTGGTATTCGAGATAGCTCTGAATCGAATAGCGGCCGCCATTGGCCGGATCCTCGGCCCCCTGCGGGTCGTTGGCGAAGCGATCGTCCAGTTCGGTCTCGCCTCGATAGGTGAGGTGTGCGAAGCGGCGGGCGATCTGCATACCGCTATCCGGGGTCAGGCCGGTGTCGTAGTAGTCGCCGCCCGACCAGTTCGGATCGGATTTGATCGCCGCGACCTGCGTGCTCTGGGTACCGATCTGATCGGCGGTCGCGCGGGCTCCGACGGCCAGCACCAGCGCTGCGCGCACCGTGTCCGGGTGGCCGATGATCCACTCCAGTGCGCGGGCACCACCCATCGAACCGCCGACCACGGCGGCGACCTGGGTGATGCCGAGCGCTTTCAGCGCGGCCACATCGGCTTCCACCTGGTCGCGTATCGAGATGAGCGGAAACCGCGAGCCCCATGGCTTGCCGTCCGGGTGCAGCGAGCTCGGACCGGTCGATCCGCGGAAGCCGCCGAGCACGTTGGTCGCGATCGCGCACCAGCGGTTGGTGTCGATCGGGGCGCCGGGTCCGGCGACGCCTTCCCACCATCCCTCTGTTTCGTCGCCAGGACCGCTGGGACCGGTGACGTGTGAGTCGCCGGTGAGCGCGTGCAGTACGACGACGACGTTGTCGCGGTTCGGTGACAGCTCGCCCCACCGTTGCACGGCGATCGTGACTTCGTCGATGACGGCACCGTTTTCCAGTGTCAGAGAGCCGATGTCGACATGGCCGACCTCGCCTTCGGCGGGCAGCGTGTTCACGTCGACTTCTCCATCGAGCACCGTCATCAGAATGCCGCCGTGGCTTTGGGATCCGACGATCCCGCGGAGTTGAACGGCTTGGCCGCGGCGAAGCCCTGCTCCAGGTCCGCGACGATGTCGTCGTAGCCTTCGATGCCGACCGCGAGGCGCACCAGTCCCGGAGTGACGCCGGTGGCCAGCTGCTCCTCCGGTGACAGCTGCGCATGCGTCGTCGAAGCCGGATGAATGACCAGCGAGCGCACGTCTCCGATGTTGGCGACATGGCTGTGCAGCGTCAGCGCGTTGACGAACGCTTTGCCCGCGTCGATGCCGCCGGCCAGCTCGAAGGCCAGCACCGCGCCGGTTCCCTTGGGCGCCAGCTTCTTTCCGAGGTCGTACCACGGCGAGGTCGGCAGTCCCGCGTAGTTCACGGAGACGACGTCGGAGTGTCCGGCCAAATACTCGGCGACGCGCTGTGCGTTGGCGACATGCCGTTCGACGCGCAGGCTCAGCGTCTCCAGCCCCTGGGCGATCAGGAACGCGTTGAACGGCGACGCTGCCGAGCCGAGATCGCGCAGCAGTTGTACGCGGGCCTTCAATGCGTATGCGGGAGGGCCGAGTTCGGCGAACACCACACCGTGGTAGCTCGGGTCCGGGGTGGTGAAGCCGGGGAATTTGCCGTTGGTCCAGTCGAAGGTGCCGCCGTCGACGATCACACCCGCGATCGCCGCGCCATGGCCGCCGAGGTACTTGGTGGCCGAGTGCACGACGATGTCGGCGCCGTGGGCGAGAGGCTGGATCAGATAGGGCGTGGCGATCGTGTTGTCGACGATCAGCGGCACGCCGTTGTCATGAGCCACTGCCGCGACCGATGGAATGTCGAGAACATCGATCTTGGGGTTGGAGATCGTCTCGCCGAAAAACGCCTTGGTGTTGGGTCGCACGGCGGCCCGCCACGAGTCCACGTCGTCGGGATCGGAGACGAAACTGACCTCGATACCGATCTTGGGCAGCGTGTAATGGAACAGGTTGTAGGTGCCGCCGTACAGCCGCGGGCTGGAGACGATGTGGTCGCCGGCGTTGGCCAGATTCAGGATCGCGAAGTGCTCGGCGGCCTGACCCGAGGCCAGAAAGAGAGCCGCGACGCCGCCCTCGAGCGCGGCGATGCGCTGCTCGACGACGTCCTGCGTCGGGTTCATGATCCGGGTGTAGATGTTGCCGGGCTCGGCGAGCCCGAACAGTGCGGCGGCGTGCTCGGTGCTGTTGAACGTGTACGACGTGGTCTGGTAGATCGGCAGGGCACGTGCGTTGGTCGCGATGTCCGGAGTTTGGCCCGCGTGCACCTGCTTGGTCTCGAACGCCCAGTTTTGGGTGGGGTCTTCTGGCGCGCTCATTCCGGCGGCCCTCCATCTGTGTGTCAGGGGGCCCGTCGAACGGACCCGCGCTTGCCGGCAACCACTCGCTAGTGGCTACTCAACCTGGTCTTCACCCGGAGCACCCCACCGCGGTTGGAGGGTTGCCGGCCAGCAAGCCGGGGCTTGACGCTGGCGCTCATGACCGAGGACAGACTATCGCACGGAGCCGACTGTGTGCCAGCAGCCTGTTTTCCGCGGCCGCGGTGCGGCCGATGGGGACAGCGCGGTGCGGCCGATGGGGACAGCGCGGCGCGGCCGATGAGGGAAAGCGCGGCGCGGCCGATGAGGACAGCGGAGAAAAGCTACCGGTCAGTAGCTGAAGTGCCAGTCGGGAGCGCACCGTGGCCCACGCGTAGCGTCATGTTGACGCCATACTTATAGCCGCCGTGCGCACAGCGCGGAGCTCCGTCGAACTGACCGAGAAGATGCCGGGAGACCATCACATGAGCCAAGAGCAGCCGACCATCATCTACACCCTGACCGACGAGGCGCCGCTGCTTGCGACCTATGGCTTTCTGCCGATCATTCGGACCTTCACCGAGCCGGCGGGCATCAACGTCACCACCAGTGACATCTCGGTGGCGGCCCGCATCCTGGCCGAGTTCGGCGACTACCTGACCGAAGAGCAGCGCGTGCCGGACAACCTCGGCAAGCTGGGCGAGCTGACGCAGTCGCCGGACACCAACATCATCAAGCTGCCCAACATCAGCGCGTCGGTGCCGCAGCTCTACGCCGCGATCAAGGAGCTGCAGGAGAAGGGCTACGCGATTCCCGACTACCCGGCGCAGCCGAAGAGCGACGAGGAGAAGGAGCTCAACCGGCGCTACGGCAAGATCCTCGGCAGTGCGGTGAACCCCGTTCTGCGCGAAGGGAACTCGGACCGCCGCGCGCCCAACGCCGTGAAGGAGTACGCGCGCAAGCACCCGCACAGCATGGGCGAGTTCTCCCAGGCATCGCGCACGCACGTCGCGACCATGAAGGAAGGGGACTTCTACCACGGCGAGAAGTCGATGACCCTGGATCGCGACCGCAAGGTCCGCATGGAGCTGAAAACCAAGGGCGGCAAAGTCATTGTGCTCAAGCCCGAGACGGCGTTGCAGGACGGCGACGTCATCGATTCCATGTTCATGAGCAAGAAGGCGCTCGTCGCGTTCTACGAGCAGCAGATCGAGGACGCCTACAAGACCGGCGTGATGTTCTCGCTACACGTCAAGGCGACGATGATGAAGGTCAGCCACCCCATCGTGTTCGGCCACTGCGTCAAGGTCTTCTACCGCGACGCCTTCGCCAAACACCAGGACGTGCTCGACGACCTCGGTGTCAACGTCAACAACGGAATGGTCGACCTCTACAACAAGATCGAGTCCCTGCCGTCGTTCCAGCGGGAACAGATCATCCAGGACATCCACGACGTCCACGAGCACCGACCCGAGTTGGCGATGGTCGATTCGGCCAAGGGGATCACCAACTTCCACTCGCCGAGCGACGTGATCGTCGACGCCTCGATGCCCGCGATGATCCGCCTCGGCGGCAAGATGTACGGCGCCGACGGGCGGACCAAGGACACCAAGGCGGTCAACCCCGAGTCCACGTTCTCCCGCATCTATCAGGAGATGATCAACTGGTGCAAGACCAACGGCCAGTTCGATCCGACGACCATGGGCACCGTCCCGAACGTCGGCCTGATGGCGCAGAAGGCCGAGGAGTACGGCAGCCACGACAAGACCTTCGAGATCCCTGAGGACGGCGTCGCCGACATCGTCGATGTCGACAGCGGCGAGGTGCTCTTGTCGTGGGACGTCGAAGAGGGCGACATCTGGCGCATGCCCGTCACCAAGGACGCGGCGATCAAGGATTGGGTCAAGCTGGCCGTCACCCGGGCTCGGGCGTCAGGGATGACCGCCGTCTTCTGGCTGGACACCGAACGTCCCCACGAGGTCGAACTGCGCAAGAAGGTCAAGAGATATCTGCAGGACCATGACACCGAGGGCCTGCACATCCAGATCATGCCGCAGGTGTGGGCGATGCGGTACACACTCGAGCGCGCAACGCGCGGCCAGGACACCATCGCGGTGACCGGAAACATCCTGCGCGACTACCTCACCGACCTCTTCCCGATCCTGGAGCTGGGCACCAGCGCCAAGATGCTCTCGATCGTGCCGCTGATGGCGGGCGGCGGAATGTACGAGACGGGAGCAGGCGGTTCGGCGCCCAAACACGTCCAGCAGCTGGTCGAGGAGAACCACCTGCGCTGGGACTCGCTCGGTGAATTCTTGGCGCTGGGAGCATGTTTCGAGGATCTCGGCGAGAAGACCGGCAACAAGCGGGCCACATTGCTCGGCAAGACGCTCGACGGCGCGATCGGCAAGCTGCTCGAGAACGACAAGGGCCCGTCACGCAAGACCGGCGAACTCGACAACCGGGGCAGCCAGTTCTATCTCGCGATGTATTGGGCGCAGGAGCTCGCCAAGCAGTCTGACGATTCCGAGCTCGCCGACCACTTCGCCAAGCTGGCCAAGACGCTGGAAGAGAAGGAAGATGCCATCGTCGCCGAACTGGCTGAGGTACAGGGTGATTCGGTGGATATCGGCGGCTACTACTGGCCCGACCCGGAGAAGACCACCGCGATCATGCGGCCGAGCAAGACGCTCAACTCGACGCTCGAAGGCGTGACCGAGCAGCCGGTGACAGAGGGTTAGCTGATGGCCTCGTGCGGGGGAGGGCTCGCGTAGCTGTCGGCGAAGCCGACGATCAGGTCGGCGACGCGGCGCGGCGCCTCGTACATCGGGATGTGCCCGACGTCGTCGAGGTGCGTGATGTCAATGTCCTCCGGCAGGTGCTTGGTGAAGTGCCGGGTGAACCGCGGATGCGGCAGCACCCGGTCCTTCTCGCAGATGACCAGATGCGTGGGAATCCTGGTCTCGGCCAGTTCCAACAGGCCCGGCATCAACAGGGACTTGACCAGCAGCTGGTAGTAGGCCGGGCAGTGGGTGACGTCGTCGATGATGTCCAACCACTGCTCGTCGTTGAGCCGGTCCGCCGTCGCGCTGATCGGCACGAAGCCGAGCTGACGAACGTAGGGCAGCTTCAGCGCGCGCTCGCCCAGCAGCTTGGCGCCCAGGTAGACGGGCAGGCCGGCGATGAACTTGAACACGATCTCGAACTTGGCGGGAGTGTAACGATGCCAGCCGCCGGCCGGGGCGATGCCGGTCAGCGTGCGGGCGCGGCCGCGGCGCGCCAGCTCGAACGCCGTCCAGCCGCCCAGCGAGTTGCCCACGATATGCGCGGTGTCCCACCCGAGCTCGTCCATCCGGCGTTCCATGTCGTCGGCCAGCTCGGCGGTGTCCAGGAAGAATCTGCCTTTCACGCCACCGTTGTGACCCGGCATGGTCGGCGCGAGTACCTCGTATCGACCCGTCTCGGCAACGAGCGGGGCGACGCCTTTCCAGACGTTCTGCGACATCATGAACGGATGCAGCAACAGCATCGGCTCGCCTGAACCCAGGTGTATCGGTGCGCGCTCCTTCATCTGCCCGACACTAAAGGTGATACCGCTGGTACCGCAAGCGGCTGGCGATCACCGAGCACAGGTCTTCGCGCGCAGGGTGCCCGAGCAGTCCAGCGAGGAGAGCGCCCAAGAATCCATTGGACGACGCGTGCCAAGATTGACCCATCATGAGCACTTCCCGTCCCATCGTGTTCTCGGGCGTCCAGCCGACCTCTGACTCTCTCCATCTCGGCAACGCGCTCGGTGCGATCAAGCAATGGGTGGATCTTCAGGACGCCTACGACGCATTCTTCTGCGTCGTCGACCTGCACGCGATCACCGTCGCGCAGGATCCCGAGCAGCTGCGCCGGCGCACGCTGGTCACCGCCGCGCAATATCTCGCGTTGGGGATCGACCCGTCGCGCTGCACGATATTCGTGCAGAGCCACGTGCCCGCGCACGCTGAACTCGCCTGGGTCCTGGGCTGTTTCACGGGTTTCGGCCAGGCGTCACGAATGACGCAGTTCAAGGACAAGTCGCAGAAGGAGGGCAGCGACGCCACCACGGTCGGACTGTTCACCTATCCCGTGCTCATGGCCGCCGACGTTCTGCTCTACGACACCCAGCTCGTGCCGGTTGGTGAGGACCAGCGTCAGCACCTCGAACTCGCCCGCGACGTCGCACAGCGGTTCAACGCACGCTTCCCCGGCACATTCGTGGTTCCCGACGTGCTCATCCAAAAGGTCACCGCCAAGATCTACGACCTCGCCGATCCGACGTCGAAGATGAGCAAGTCCGCCGCCACCGACGCCGGGTTGATCAGCCTGCTCGACGATCCGAAGAAGACCGCGAAGAAGATCCGATCCGCCGTGACGGACAGCGAGCGCGAGATCCGCTACGACCCCGTCGCCAAGGCGGGGGTCTCCAACCTGCTCACCATCCAGTCCGCGATCACCGGCACCGACGTCGAAAAGCTCGCCGCAGGCTACGAAGGCCGAGGCTACGGGGATCTGAAGGCCGACACCGCCGAGGCGGTCGTGGAGTTCGTCGGTCCGATTCAGGCGCGCGTCGACGAGCTGCTGAGTGATCCGGCCGAGCTCGAGTCGGTGCTGGCCGCAGGGGCCGAGCGCGCCAGGGACGTGTCTGCAAAGACGCTTCGGCGGGTATATGACCAGTTAGGGTTCCTGCCAGGACCTCGCTAACGCCCGTACCTCGCCTTGGGGGCTGGAAATGACACCTCCGGTCGAGCCGGACAAACCAGGATTTCTCGATCGCCTGCGCGCGCGGTATCACTGGTTCGACCATGTGATGCGCGCCCAGGAGCGGTACCAGGACAGCAAGGGCGACTTCTACGCCGCAGGCATCACCTACTTCACGATCTTCGCGTTGTTCCCCATGCTGATGGTCGGCTTCGCGATCGGCGGCTTCATCCTGGTGAGTCAGCCGGAGCTACTCGCCGAAATCCAGGAGCGGATCAAGTCGGCGGTGTCCGGCGACGTCGGGCAGCAGCTGGTCGAGTTGATGAATTCGGCGATCAAGTCGCGCACCTCCGTCGGGATCATCGGACTGGCCACCGCCGCATGGGCGGGCCTGGGCTGGATGGCGAACCTGCGTGAGGCACTGAGTCAGATGTGGGGGATGGCACGGCAGGAATCCAGGGGGTTCGTTCACACCAAGTTGTCGGATCTGACCGCCATTGTCGGCTTGTTCCTCGCGCTGGTTGTGACCATCGCCCTCACCGTGCTCGGTAGTTCGGGTGTGATGAAGCAAGTGCTGGAATGGGTTGGGCTGGAGAATGTTCCGGGTGTGAGCCTGGCGCTGCGTGCGGCGTCGCTTGCGATATCGGTGCTCATCACCTGGCTGTTGTTCACCTGGATGATCGCCCGACTTCCCCGGGAATCGGTCAGCTTCCGCAGCGCGTTGCGGGCCGGGTTGATCGCCGCGGTGGCCTTTGAAGTCTTCAAGCAGGTGGCGTCGATCTACCTGCGCTCGGTGGTGACCGGACCGGCGGGCGCGACGTTCGGTCCGGTGCTTGGTCTGATGGTGTTCGCCTACATCACCGCGCGGCTCATCCTGTTCGCCACCGCATGGGCCGCGACGGCGAAAGACAACCTGGAAGCCGCGCCCGTCGATCCGCCTCAAGGTGCGCTGATCACCCCCCGCGTTGAGTTTCGCGAGGGCCTTTCAGTTCGCGGTGCTCTCGCCGCTGCGGCCGTAGGTGCTGTTGGAGCGCTGAGCATTTCGCGCTTTGTCCGGCGTCAGTGACTGACCGCCTTCAATCCGACGATGCAGCCGATGATGCCGACGATGAGCACCGCCTTGACCAACGAGACGGCTTCCTCGCCGGTCAGCATGGCGTAGCCCACGGTGAGGACTGCGCCGATGCCGACCCACACGGCGTAACCGGTGCCGGTCGGCAGGTCGCGCATCGCGTACGCCAATCCGCACATCGACAGAATCACTGTGATGGCGAACACCACCGACGGTACGAGTTTCGTGAAGCCTTCGGATCGCGAAAGCGCTGTCGCCCAGACCGCTTCGAGAACACCCGAGACAATGAGAACCAGCCACGCCATTGCACACCTCCACGGTGCCGTCTTGTCGCTGGTCGGGTACGGCACCCCTCGTCCGGTGTCACATTGCTGACTACCGCGAGTCTAGCAAACGCGAAATCAGTTCTGTGGGCGGCGATTTACCGATCGGGCGGCCATGATGAGCCCGAACACGATGATCGATCCGACGATGCCCACACCGACGCGTACGGGTGTGGCGTCGACGTCGGGCAGTAGCGGTGCGGCGTTGAGCGCTCCGGCGCCGGCGGCCGCCTCCGGCTTCGGCGCGACGAGCGAGGGGTCGGGTTCGATCAGCGTGCCGACCTTGGTGCCCGGCGGCGTCGAGAAGCCGTAGTCCAGCAGATGTGCCGCCTGCTCCCACGGTGCGATCGGCTGGCGGGTTCCGCGCAGCATTACCGCAACCAGACGGCGGCCGTCGCGTTGGGCCGCCCCGACGAATGTCTGGCCGGCGTCGTCGGTATAGCCGGTCTTGCCGCCGAGCGCGCCGTCGTAGTTGGCGAGCAGTTTGTTGTCGTTCTCGATCGGATACCCGGCGTCGCCACGGCCGGGGAAGTCGAAGCTCTGGGTGCTGACGATGTCGGCGAAAATCGGGTTCTGCCAGGCGTATCGGTAGAACAGGCCCAGGTCGTAGGCCGAGGTGCTCATGCCCGGTCCGTCGAGTCCCGACGGGGTGGCCACCCGGGTGTCGTGCCCGCCGAGCTTGTCAGCCAGGTTGTTGAGCTTGCCGAGGGCGGTGTCCATCCCGCCGAGCTGTGCGGCCAGCGCGTGCGCGGCATCATTGCCCGAATACATCAGCAGGCCGTGCAGCAGGTCGTTGATGGAGTAGAAACCGTTCTCGCCGACGCCGACCTTCGTGCCCTCCTGCGCGGAATCCTCGGCGGTACCGGGGACGACCTTGTGGATCGGCAGGTCCCTGATGGCCTGCATCGCGACCAGGACCTTGATGACACTCGCGGGGCGGTGCCTGCCGTGCGGATCCTTGGCGGCGATGACATCGCCGGTGTCCAGGTCGGCAACGAGCCACGCCTCGGCCGAGACGTCGTTGGGCAGCGGCGGCGTGCCGGGCGCGGTGATGACGCCGCAACCCGATAATGCGTCTCCGCCCAGAGGGGAGGCCGGAACGGGCAGCGGACCGGGGGGAGCCTGGCCTGGTTTGGGCACCTCAGACGCGTCGACGGCCGGCGGCGTCGTCTCCTTGTACGGGCATGAGTTGGTATCGGGCGCAGCATTCGGCTGCGCAGCGGCCACCGCGGGCGAGACCAACAAGAAAAGGGCCGTGGCCAGGGCCGCAGCGCGTTGAGACGAGGTTCGTACGCATCCCATGGTGACCGCAGATTAGGTGTTCACGGGCGAGTTCGTCGGGAGGCGCGCTGTGACTGGTGTGATTGAAGTTTCAAATGTGACTTGGCCGGGTAGCTCGGCGCAGTCCGGTTCGTCGGAATCAACGAAGTGCAGAAGAAGTGCGAGTGAGGCCTGCATTTCGTGGGTGTTGATGCCCGCGGCCCGCAACAAGGCGCGGTCAGCGCAACGCCGTCGCCGCCAGATCGACGTGAGCGACGGCCGGGAATCCGATCGACCCCATCCACAGCTTGTCGCCGGCTTCGACCAGACCCGTCACCATGCCGAACCGGGGATGCTCGGTGCGCACTCCAGCGACGGGGCGGCCGGTGTCGGGGTCGAAAGCCACCGCCCAGACCACCGGTTTGATCTTGGGCTGCAGCCGGTCGGGCAGGCGCCACAGCAGCTTGCGCAACGCAGGCGGGGTCTTGGGCATCATCTCCGCGACGGCGTTGGTGGGCGACACCATCGCACACCAGATCCGGCCGTCGGCACCGGTCGACAAGTTGTCCGGGCTGCCTGGCAGGTTGACGGCCAGCGGCGTCACCGTCCCCGCCTTGTCGCCGGTGAGCCAGTACTTCGACAGTCGGCGCGCCTGGGTCTCTGCGAACACCAACGCCGACCCGTCGGCCGTGGGCGTGATGCCATTGGCGAAGTAGAGACCAGGGACCACGGTGAGCACCGTTCCGTCGGGGTCCCGACGGAACACGCTGCCGCGGTTGCGCGCCTCGAAGATCGGCCCGAGGAAATGCTCGTAGGTGAACGCGCTCGTCGACTCGGTGAAATAGATTGTCCCGTCGGGCAATTCGGTGACGTTGGAGCAGAACTGCAGGCGGCGTCCGTCGACCTCGGCTACCAATGTCTCGACGGCGCCGGTGGCCGGGTCGAGCGCCAGCAGCCCGCCGGGACTGCTGCAGACCAACAACCGGCCGTCACGGGCGACGTGCAGCCCGAGTGGTCGACCCTCGATCTCGCCGACGACCGTCGTCTGCCCCGTGTGGGGAGCGATGCGCACGATCTTGCCGTCGATCAGACCTGTCCATATCGAGCCGTCGGCGTCGACCACCACGTCCTCGGGCGCGTCACCGGGCACGGCGACGAGGGTCAACTCCGCGGCCGGAAACTGCGGCAGCGGATCGACCGGAGGCGGGGTCCAGCGGACTGGATCGATGGAGGGCTTGCGTGATGTTGAAGGCACCAGCCGACGCTAGCGCGCTCGCTAGAGCATTCGGCTCGCTTCGTCGAGGACGCCGCGAAGGATCTGATAGATCGCGTCGAACTCCCGCTGACCGCTGATCAGTGGGGGCGCCAGCTGTACTACTGGATCGCCGCGGTCGTCGGCGCGGCAGTACAGTCCGGCCTCGAAGAGCGCAGGTGTCAGGAAGCCGCGCAGCAGCCGCTCGCTCTCCTCGTCGTTGAAGGTCTCCTTGGTCGTCTTGTCCTTGACCAGCTCGATGCCGTAGAAAAACCCTTCGCCGCGGACATCGCCGACGATCGGAAGGTCGTAGAGCTGCTCGAGCGTCGACCGAAACGCCGGCGCCATCTCCTTGACATGAGCGTTGAGACCCTCGCGTTCGAAGATGTCGAGATTGGCCAGCGCCACAGCCGACGACACCGGATGGCCCCCGAACGTGTAGCCGTGGGCGAAGGTCGTCTTGCCGTCGTTGAACGGTTCGAACAGCCGATCGGAGGCGATCATCGCACCAATAGGTGAGTACCCCGACGTCAAACCCTTTGCGCAGGTGATGATGTCGGGTACGTAGCCGAAGTCGTCGCAGGCGAACATCGATCCGATGCGGCCGTAAGCGCAGATCACCTCGTCGGAGACCAGGAGCACGTCGTACTCGTCGCAGATCTCGCGAACGCGTTCGAAATAGCCTGGCGGCGGGGGGAAGCAGCCGCCGGCGTTCTGCACCGGTTCGAGGAACACCGCGCATACGGTGTCGGGCCCCTCGAATTCAATGGCCTCCGCGATCCGGTCCGCGCAATACTGGCCGAAGGCCTTGGCGTCGTGCTCGTACAACGCGGGCGCGCGGTAGAAGTTGGTGTTGGGCGCGCGAAAGCCGCCCGGCGTCAGCGGCTCGAATTGCTCCTTGAACGCGGGGAGGCCGGTGATCGCCAGGGCACCCTGCGGGGTGCCGTGATAAGCGATCGCACGCGAAATCACCTTGTGCTTACCGGGTTTTCCAGTCAGCTTGAAATAGTTCTTGGCGAGTTTCCACGCCGACTCCACGGCCTCGCCGCCGCCGGTGGTGAAGAACACGCGGTTGAGATCGCCCGGTGCGTATCCGGCGATGCGCTCGGACAACTCGATCGCCGGCGGCGTGGCGTACGACCACAGCGGGAAGAACGCCAGCGTCTCGGCCTGTTTCGCGGCGGCCTCGGCGAGTTCCTTGCGGCCATGGCCGACCTGGACGACGAACAGACCCGATAGGCCGTCGATGTAGCTCTTGCCCTTGCTGTCCCAGATGGTGACGCCTTCGCCGCGGGTGATGATCGGGGGTGTGATGCCGGCGCCGTGGCGGGCGAAGTGCCCCCACAGGTGACGATCGGCGGTGGCACCCAGTTCGGCTGAAATGTCTTGTGTGATATCGGTAGCGGTCATCTTGTGCCCCAATTGTATTGCTGTTTAACGAGTTTCAGGTAAACAAGTGTCTCGGTGGATATCACTCCCGGTAATGCGCGAATTTGGGTGTTGAGTAGGTCGAGAAGGTCGTCGTCGTCGGCGCAAACGACTTCGCAGATGGCATCGAACGACCCGGCCGTGAGCACGACGTAGTCGACGGACTCGATGGCAGCCAGTTTCTCGGCTACCCGGGTGGTGTCCCCGGTACACCGGATGCCGATCATCGCCTGCCGGGCGAAGCCCAGCTGCATCGGATCGGTGACCGCGACGATCTGCATGACGCCTGCGTCGACCATCCGCTGCACCCGCTGCCGGACGGCAGCTTCGGAGAGGCCGACTGCCTTGCCGATGCCGGCGTAGGACCGTCGACCGTCCTGCTGCAGTTTCTCGATGATCTGTTTGGACAAGTCGTCGAGCTGGAACGCCGCACCAGGCCGAGACTGGTTGACGCGGAACGAGACGGGCCCGAGACCCGGGTTAGTCATGCATGAGATTGTGCACGGAATCCGTCGTGGCAAGCAACCATGACCATGAAATCACGCGTTTTGAGGGCCTCGCGCTGCAGGAATGCGTAGCTTGGCCAGTCGCGGTGGGCTAGCGTTGGGCCATGACAGCGACTGTATCCGTCAACCTGGCCAGCAGCTGGATCGATGGCGGCCCGGTGGTCACCGGAGGCGGGCTGCATCAAGTTGTCAATCCAGCCACCGGGGCGGCCGTCGCCGAGATGGCACTGGCCACGCCTTCCGACGTCGATCGAGCCGTCGCGTCCGCCCGAGCGGCGTTCCGCGACTGGGCGAAGGCTACTCCCGCCGACCGTGCGGTGGTGCTCGCCAAGCTCGCCGAATTGGTCGACGCCAACGCCGAGCAGATCATCGCCGAGGAGGTGAGCCAGACCGGTAAGCCGGTGCGATTGGCGACAGAGTTCGACGTGCCCGGCAGCATCGACAACATCTCGTTCTTCGCCGGGGCGGCCCGCCATCTCGAGGGCAAGGCCACTGCGGAGTACTCGGGCGATCACACGTCGAGCATCCGGCGCGAGGCCGTCGGCGTCGTCGCCACGATCACGCCCTGGAACTACCCGCTGCAAATGGCGGTGTGGAAGGTGTTGCCCGCGTTGGCCGCTGGGTGCAGCGTCGTGATCAAACCCGCAGAGCTGACACCGCTGACGACGCTGACGCTGGCGCGGTTGGCGACGGAGGCCGGGGTGCCTGACGGCGTCTTCAACGTCGTCACGGGAGCGGGCGGGGATGTGGGCACCTCATTGGCCGGGCACCCCGACGTGGACGTGGTGACGTTCACGGGTTCGACGCCGGTGGGCCGCAAGGTGATGGCCGCGGCCGCGGTGCACGGCCATCGCACGCAACTGGAGCTGGGCGGCAAGGCGCCCTTCGTGGTTTTCGACGACGCTGATCTGAACGCCGCGATTCAGGGTGCGGTCGCAGGATCGCTCATCAACACCGGCCAGGACTGTACGGCGGCGACGCGCGCGATCGTGGCGCGCGATCTATACGACGACTTCGTCACCGGTGTCGCCGAGGTGATGAGCTCGGTCGTGGTGGGCGACCCGCACGACCCCGACACCGATCTGGGCCCGCTGATCTCCATGGCGCACCGCGCCAAAGTCGCGGGCATGGTGGAGCGCGCGCCTGGTCAGGGCGGCCGCGTCGTGACCGGCGGCAGCGCCCCCGATCTACCGGGGTCGTTCTACCGGCCGACGCTCATCGCCGATGTTGCGGAGGATTCCGAGATCTACCGCGACGAGATCTTCGGGCCGGTGCTGACCGTGCGGTCGTTCACCGACGACGACGACGCGCTGCGGCAGGCCAACGACACCGCATTCGGGCTCGCGGCCTCGGCGTGGACACGTGATGTGTATCGGGCACAGCGCGCGTCGCGGGAGATCAGCGCCGGATGCGTGTGGATCAACGACCACATCCCGATCATCAGCGAGATGCCGCACGGCGGGTTCGGCGCATCCGGGTTCGGCAAGGACATGAGCGACTACTCGCTCGAGGAGTACCTCTCCATCAAGCATGTGATGAGCGATATCACCGGGGTTGCCGACAAGGAGTGGCACCGGACGATCTTCGCCAAGCGGTAGAGCGCTAGAGGTAATCCAGCTCAGAGAAAGTGGGTACACACCCCCTGTCCTGCGACGGAGGTGTGTCATGAGCGCGACTGCCGAGCATTCGACCGGCCCCGAACTGAAGAAGGCCCTCAGCCAGCGGCAGCTGAGGATGATCGCGATCGGTGGCGTGATCGGCGCCGGCCTGTTCGTCGGCTCCGGTGTGGTGATGTCCGATACGGGGCCCGGCGTGTTCCTGACGTATGCGCTGTCGGGCGTGCTGATCATCATGGTGATGCGGATGCTCGCCGAGATGGCGGTGGCCAGACCGTCCACCGGATCGTTCGCCGACTATTCGCGCGATGCGCTCGGCCAGTGGGCGGGCTTCTCGGTCGGCTGGCTCTACTGGTACTTCTGGGTGATCGTCGTGGGTTTCGAGGCGATCGCGGGCGCGAAGATCGTGCAATTCTGGATCGACATCCCATTGTGGCTGTGCGCCTTGATCTTCATGGTGCTGATGACCGCGACCAATCTCTTCTCCGTCAAGTCCTACGGCGAGTTCGAGTTCTGGTTCGCGGGTATCAAGGTCGCCGCGATCCTGGCCTTCATCGCAGTCGGTGCGTGCTTCGTGCTCGGGCTGTGGCCGGGCAGATCGATGGATTTCTCCAACTTGACCGCACACGGCGGGTTCCTGCCGCTGGGCGCGGGCGTCATCACGGTCGGCATCGTCACGGTGATCTTCTCGATGGTCGGTCCGGAGATCGCCACGATCGCCGCGGCGGAGTCGACCGATCCGGAGAAGGCGGTGGCGAAGGCCGCCAACTCGGTCATCTGGCGCATCCTCATCTTCTACGTCTGCTCGGTGTTCCTGCTGGTGACGATCGTGCCCTGGAACAACCACGGCAGCGACGGCTCACCTTTTGTCGCCGCGTTCACGCAGATGGGAATCCCGTACGCCGACCACATCATGAACGCGGTCGTGCTGACCGCCGTGCTGAGCTGTTTGAACTCGGGCATGTACACCGCCTCGCGCATGCTGTTCGTGCTGTCCGCTCGCAGCGAGGCGCCGGACCGCCTGATGCATCTGACCGGTCGCGGCGTTCCCGCCAATGCGATCCTGTTCTCGTCGACCGTCGGCTTCGCCTGCGTCATCGCGGCCGCGTTCGCCGAAGACACCATCTTCGCGTTCCTGCTCAACTCCAGCGGCGCGATCATCCTGTTCGTCTACATCTTGATTGCCATCTCGCAGATCGTGCTGCGCTACCGCGATCGGGATGGCGAACTGAAGCTGAAGATGTGGCTGTTCCCCGTGCTATCGATCCTGACAATCGTTGCGATGCTGGCGATCCTGGTGCAGATGTACTTCGACGACAAGTTGCGCAGCCAACTATTGCTGAGCCTGCTGTCGTGGGGTGTCGTGCTGGTGCTGTTCTTCGTGGGCAAGCGGTTCGTCAGGCGCCGCCACCCTTCACAGGGCCGTGATCTCGCAGCGTCGCAGAACTAGGCGTCCTTCGGCACCACGATCACCGCGACGTCGACGCCGGCCAGGATGCGCGCGGCCGTCGACCCCAGGAAGATCCGCCGTGGTGCGGCGAATCGGCTGGATCCGACGACGAGCAGATCGCCGTCGTCCCACCGCAGCTTCTTCAGGGTGGACTCGAGCGTCATCCCGTCCGCGACAAGAGATTCGATCTCGGGGGCATCGGGAAGCGCGCGCGCTGCAGCGACGAGATTCTCCTCCGCGGCCGCCACCTGGAGCTGACGCACCTCGCGCGCGCTCGCGGCCTCCGCGAGGTTCTCCGCGGACACCAGCGACAGCATCCGGATCGCCAGGTTCGCCGCGCTGGCGAGGGTGAGCGCGAACGGCAGCGGATTGTCGTCGCCGGGGCGAGTCGGCACCGCGGCTGTCACAGCGGTGAACGCGTCGTCGGGATCGTCGGCATATCCGCGTGGAGCCAGGGCTACCGGGATCGGCGAGGAGTGCAGCAGCGCACCGGTCACCGGTCCGATGGTGTGGCCGCCGAAGAAGCCGTCACGCGCGCCACCCACCACGATGAGGTCCGAATCCTTCTGTTCGGCGAAGTCGATCAGCGATTCGGCGAACGACTCGCCGACCAGCACGGTGGACGACGCGCTGACACCCTTGGCGCTCAGCCGGTCGATCGCCCGCGAGATCCACTCCTCGCCGCGCTCGACGAGCATCTGCTGATACTCCGCGCGTCCGGGGTGTCCGTCCGGAAGTTCTTGCCGCACAACCAGAACGACGTCGACCTGAGCGTCGAAGGTCTTCGCGAGAGCCGCCGCCAGCGCGACGCCGTCGTCACCGGTGCTCGTGGCCAGGTATCCGACTGTCAGATGCATTGCTTCTCCTAGAAGACGTCCGGAACCTTGACTTCGGTTTGGGCGTTGAGAGTCTCGCCCCGGAAGAACCGTTTGGTGCCGAACGCGAAGCACAGCAACATGAGCGGGACACCGAGTACGAGCATGCCGACGCCCAGCACGAAGACGCCGCCGATCGGTCCGAAGGCGGTGTAGCCGTAGTCGGGCGCGATCATGTCCTTGGCGCTGATGCCGAACGCCACCGCCATCGCCAGCCCGCCCAGGAGCGGGAAGACGCCGCGGAAGAACAGGTTACGTGCCGACGAGAACAACGACTTCCGGAAGTACCAGACACAGGCGAATGCGGTGATGCCGTAGTAGAACGCGACAGCGAGACCAAGAGACGCCACGGAATCGGCGAGCGCATTCTCCGAGAGGAACGTCAGCAGCAGGTAGAAGAACAGCGCGGCCAGTCCCATCACGATGGTGCCGAAGGCCGGGGTCATGTACCGCGGATGCACGCGGGCGAACCGCTTGGGGATCGCCTCGTACACGGCCATCGACAGGGTGCCGCGCGCGGTGGGCAGGATGGTGGTCTGGGTCGACGACAGCGCCGAGACGGAGACGGTGAGCAGCAGTAGGGATGCCGCAATGGTTCCCGCAACCGGCTTACCGAGCACGGTCAGCACGTCGTCGGTGTTCATCGGGTTGTTCAACCCGATGCCCACGTCACCGAATCCCGAGAACGACTGCACTGCATAGGCGACGAGCACGTAGGTGCACACCAGAATCAGCGTGGTGATCACCGCGGCGATGCCAGGGGTGCGGCCCGGATCCTTGGTTTCCTCGCCGACCGCCAGACAGGCGTCCCAACCCCAGTAGATGAAGATGCACAGGATGATCGCTTGCGCGATGGAGGACACGTCAAGACCGCTCGGCCACAGCCACGACAGTTGCGGCATGATCGCCTGCGCGCCCGCGGAGTTGGAGAACACCCGCACCAGCGCGATGACGCTGACGATGATGAGGACGCCGAACTGGATGGCGATCAGGATGTTCTGGAACCGTTCGGACACCACGATTCCGCGGGCACTGATCAGTGTCATACCGATGATGAAGAAGGAGCCCAGCAATACCTTGGCGATGAGGTTCTCGGCGAGGTCGTCGAGACCGAGGAACTTGAACAGGTAGATCGCCGCGATCTCGGCCACGTTGGCCAGCACGATGATCGCCGAGACCGCCAGACCCCATCCGCCGATCCATCCGATCCACGGCCCGAACGCCTTGGTGCCCCACGTGAACGTGGTGCCGCAGTCGGGCGTGTCCTGGGATAGTTCCTTGTAGGCGAATGCCACCAGCAGCATCGGGATGAACGCGAGCACGAACATCGACGGCGCCTTGTCGCCGACGGCGAGCACGACGTAGCCGAGGGTGGCGGCGAGGCTGTACGCCGGAGCGACGGCGGCGAGACCGATGACGATGTTGCCGACGAGGCCGAGGGCGCCTGCCTGCAGGCCCTTGTCGCCGACGGCGGGGGCATCGGGTTCCTTGATTGCCATGTGCGGAATATACGGTTCGAGTGGTTTCTGCGTGGGTTCAACTCGGGAATCGACCCATGCGGGTCATACCGCAACGAAATCAGTCTCGTTCGGTGAGTTCTAGACTCGGGGGATGACCCGATTGTCGGGACGTACGCGCACCGACGAGTTCGAGGAGTTGCGGCCGCATCTGCTGTCCGTCGCGTACCGGTTGACGGGAACCATGGCCGACGCCGAGGACATCGTTCAGGACGCGTGGCTGCGGTGGGACCGCTTCGATTCCGAAGCGATCACTGATCTGCGCGCCTGGCTGACGACGGCGGTCAGCAGGCTGGCGCTGGACCGGTTGCGTTCGGCGTCGCATCGACGCGAGACGTACTACGGCGAGTGGCTGCCGGAGCCCGTCGTGACCTCGCTGGACGGTGATGACCCGCTGGCCGCCGTGGTGGCCGGGGAGGATGCGCGGTTCGCCGCGATGGTGGTGCTGGAGCGGCTGAACCCCGACCAGCGGGTGGCGTTCGTGTTGCACGACGGTTTCGCCGTGCCGTTCGGCGAGATCGCCGCTGTGCTCGGCGTCAGCGACGCCGCCGCGCGTCAGTTGGCATCGCGAGCACGACGGGCGGTGTCGGCGGTGCCGCCTGCGGTCCCCGACGAGATGCACAACGAGGTGGCCGGTGCGCTGATGCTTGCACTCGCCGCCGGCGATATGGAAGCCGTTGTGCGCCTTCTGCATCCGGAGGTGACCTTCACCGGCGACTCGAACCGCAAGGCGCCCACCGCCGCTCGGGTGATCCACGGCCCGGACAAGGTGGCACGGTTCTTGTTCGGCCTCGCCGCGCGCTACGGGCCGGAATTCCTGTCGTCGAGTCAGTTGGCGAACATCAACGGGCAGCTGGGCAGCTACCTGGTCGGCTCGCCGGCGAACGACGGTTATCCCGAGGTCATGCCACGGGTCACGGCGATGACGGTGCGCGACGGAAAGGTCTGCGCCATATGGGATATCGCCAATCCGGACAAGTTCACCGGTTCGCCGCTGCGCCGTCCTCGGTAACCCAGGGAACCCGGCACGCGTCGCCGGAACTGAAACCCTGTTCGGTGATGCCCAGCGCCGAGTACATCCGCGCCCGCATGTTCTCCACCCCGATCTGGTAGGTCAGCTCGATCACGCCGTCGTCGCCGAAGCGGCCCTTGAGATCGGCGACCTGTTCGTCGGTGATCGTGTGCGGGTCAGTTGTCATCGCATCGGCATAGTTGATGGCGGCCCGTTCGTCGTCGCTGAACAGCGGTGAGGTCGCGTAGTCGTCGATGTGTTTGAGCCGGTCGACGTCGAGGCCGTCGAGACGCTGGAGCATCGACCCGAAGTCGACGCACCACGAGCACCCGACCGTGCGCGCGGTCCAGAACACGGCCAGCTCGAGCACGTTCTTGGGCAGCTTCTTCGACGCCGAGCCGAGCATGCCCTCGTGCACCACGTTGGCCAGCATCAGACGTGGGTGATGCGCCGCCACGGCGAAGGGTTCTGGCACCTCGCCGAACCGTCGCTTGGCGACCCGGTAGAAGACCTTGGTCAAGAGTGTGGCGTGCTTCGGGGGTACAGGCGCGATGCGCGGTGTCTGAGTCATACCCGTTAGACGAGGCGGCTCGCACATGTGTGACACGACTTTGCGATTTCGGCGCGCATACGGTCGGTGGGCGATCGTCAGCGCACCGAGATCACATCAGCGCGCGAACATCAACGCGCGCTTGACCTCCTGGATCGCCTGCGTGACCTGGATGCCGCGCGGGCACGATTCGGTGCAGTTGAACGTCGTGCGGCAGCGCCACACCCCGTCGACCTCGTTGAGGATGTCGAGGCGCTCGGCGGCACCCTCGTCGCGGCTGTCGAAGATGAACCGGTGCGCGTTGACGATCGCCGCGGGTCCGAAGTAGCTGCCCTCACTCCAGTACACCGGGCAGCTGGTGGTGCAGCATGCGCAGAGGATGCACTTGGTGGTGTCGTCGTAGCGCTGGCGGTCGGTCTGGCTCTGGATACGTTCCCTGGTCGGCTCGTTCCCCGACGTCATCAGGTACGGCTTGATGGCCCGGTAGGCGTCGAAGAAGGGCTCCATGTTCACCACGAGGTCCTTCTCGACGGGCAGCCCGCGGATCGGTTCGACGGTGATGGTGAGTTGCTTGCTCGCCTTTTTGGGCAGCAGGTCGCGCATCAGCACCTTGCACGCCAGCCGGTTGACACCGTTGATGCGCATGGCATCTGAGCCGCATACCCCGTGCGCGCACGAACGTCGGAACGTCAGCGTGCCGTCCAGGTACCACTTGACGTAGTGCAGCAGGTTGAGCAGCCGGTCAGAAGGCAGGCACGGGACCCGGAAGCTCTGCCAGCCTGCCGCGTCGGGATCCTCGGGATTGAAGCGAGCGATCTTCAGCGTCACCATCACCGCGCCCTCGGGCACCGGCGGCTGCTCAGGGTCTTTCGTCGAGACCTCGGGAGCGATAGTCATCTGTCCTCACTCTTCGCGCAAGCGCTCATCGGCGTCAGTACTTCCGTTCCATCGGCTCGTAGCGGGTCTGCACCACAGGTTTGTAGTCCAGCCTGATGTCGCTCAGCAGATCGGCGCCTTCCTTGTAGGCCATGGTGTGGCGCATGTAGTTGGTGTCGTCGCGGTTCGGGTAGTCCTCGCGAGCGTGTCCGCCGCGCGACTCCTTCCGGTTCAGCGCACCGACGACAGTGACCTCGGCCAGCTCCAGCAGGAAGCCGAGCTCGATCGCCTCGAGCAGATCGCTGTTGTAACGCTTTCCCTTGTCGTGCACAGTGATCCGGGAATAGCGCTCTTTGAGGGCGTGGATGTCGGTGAGCGCCTGCTTCAGCGTCTCCTCGGTGCGGAACACCGCGGCGTTGTTGTCCATCGACTGCTGGAGCGCCCCACGGATGTCGGCGACCCGCTCGTTGCCGTGCTCGGACAGAATGTCGCCGACCCAGCTGACGACCATGCTCGCCGGCTCCGCGGGCAGGTCGACGAAATCGTGGCCGAGCGCGTAGTTGGCCGCCGCGATGCCTGCCCGCCTGCCGAAGACGTTGATGTCCAACAGCGAGTTGGTTCCCAGCCGGTTGGCGCCGTGCACCGACACGCACGCGCACTCACCGGCGGCATACAGCCCGGGCAGGGGGGTGGTGTTGTCGCGAAGCACCTGACCGCTGATCGTCGTCGGGATGCCGCCCATGACGTAGTGGCACGTCGGGTAGACCGGCACCAGTTCGGTGACGGGGTCGACGCCCAGGTAGGTGCGGGCGAACTCGGTGATGTCGGGCAGCTTGGCCTCGAGCACGTCCTCGCCGAGGTGTCGCACGTCGATGTAGACGTAGTCCTTGTTGGGTCCGGCGCCGCGGCCCTCGAGCACCTCGAGCACCATCGAGCGGGCGACGATGTCGCGTGGCGCGAGGTCGACGATCGTCGGCGCATAACGCTCCATGAAACGCTCGCCGTCGCCGTTGAGCAGGCGGCCGCCCTCACCGCGCACCGCCTCAGAGATCAGGATGCCGAGGCCGGCCAGACCCGTCGGGTGGAACTGGTGAAACTCCATGTCCTCCAACGGAAGGCCCTTGCGGAACACGATGCCAAGACCGTCGCCGGTCAGGGTGTGCGCGTTGGAGGTGGTCTTGTACATACGGCCCGAGCCGCCGGTCGCGAACACGATGGCCTTGGCGTGGAAGACGTGGATGTCGCCGGTCGCGAGCTCGTAGGCGATGACGCCGGTGGCGACCGGGCCGGATTGCGTCTCGGTGATCGCGATATCAAGTGCGTAGTACTCGTTGAAGAACTCGACGTCGTGCTTGACGCAGTTTTGGTACAGCGTCTGCAGGATCATGTGCCCGGTGCGGTCAGCGGCGTAGCAGGCCCGGCGCACCGGTGCCTTGCCGTGATCGCGGGTGTGGCCGCCGAACCGGCGCTGGTCGATGCGGCCCTCCGGTGTGCGGTTGAACGGCATCCCCATCTTCTCGAGATCGAGCACCGCGTCGATGGCTTCCTTGCACATGATCTCGACGGCGTCCTGGTCGGCGAGGTAGTCGCCGCCCTTGACCGTGTCGAAGGTGTGCCACTCCCAGTTGTCCTCTTCGACGTTGGCCAGCGCCGCGCACATGCCGCCTTGCGCCGCGCCGGTATGGCTGCGGGTGGGGTACAGCTTCGTCAGCACCGCCGTGCGTGCCCGAGGTCCGGCCTCGACAGCGGCACGCATACCCGCGCCGCCGGCGCCGACGATCACCACGTCGTAACGATGTTCTTGAATCATGCTCTACAGCTCCCTGGAAAAGGTCATGAGATGCTCGCGTCGAAGGTGACGAGCACGTAGCTGCCCAACACCAGGGTGAAGCCGGTCGCCAGCAACAGCAGCGAGTTCAGATAGAACTTCGTGGTGTTCTTGCGGGCATAGTCGCCGATGATCGTTCGCATGCCGTTGGCGCCGTGGATCATGGCCAGCCACAGCAGCGCCATGTCCCAGATCTGCCAGAACGGCGAGGCCCAGCGCTGGGCGACATAGTTGAAGTCGATGCGGTACACCCCGCCGTCCCAGATCAGCATGATGAACAGGTGGCCGAGCGCAAGAAAAACAAGCGCGACACCAGAAAACCGCATGAACAGCCACGCGTATTTCTCGAAGTAGGGGATGCCCCGCGGGCGACGCGGCGCACGAGGATGGTCCAGGCTGGCCGGGCGGTCGTATTCCTTCTCCATCACCGGGGCGATTCGGCCCTCCCTGTGATGAGGCGTCCAGGCTCCCGAGGGCCCGCTACCTGGCGCGCTCACAGGAACCTCTCCACCATGTGCATTCCGATCATGCCGAGCGCGGGAATGAAGACCGCGAGGAAGACACCGATGACGACCCACAGCATCTGCCTCTGGTAGCGCGGACCCTTCGCCCAGAAGTCGATGAGGATCACCCGGATGCCGTTCAGCGCGTGGTACAGGACCGCGACCACGAGCCCGATCTCCATCAGCCCGATGATCGGCGTCTTGTACGTCTCGATGACCTCGTTGTACGCCTGCGGGCTGACCCGCACCAGCGCGGTGTCGAGCACGTGCACGAACAAGAAGAAGAAGATGGTGGCGCCGGTGATGCGGTGCAGCACCCAGGACCACATCCCGGGATCACCGCGATAGAGGGTGCGTCTGCGCGACGGCCCGGATCGCGGCTCAGGCACCGCCGTGCTCGCCGGTGTCGCAGTACTCATCTGGCCTCCAACGTCTTCGGTGGACGCTTGGGCTCGGAGCCGCCACGGCGGCGGATGCTGGCCGTGGCTGTAAACCGCTGCCCAAACCTCGGGGCGACTCTAAACCCACTTCTACTCCCTAACGAACTACCGTTTAGCCGTCGGTGCACGTAAAACGGGAAAAGTTAGGATTACCTTAGGGTTATCTTGGTCACGGCCGACCGTGAGGCAGGAGCTTCGGAATGCATTCAGAATCTATCCGGGCGATGCTGATATGACATCCGATATCGACTGGAAAATGTTGCGACACAAGGCAACTGAGGTCGCCCGCCATGCCTATGCGCCCTATTCCGGCTTCTCTGTCGGGGCTGCTGCACTGGTCGACGACCACCGGATGGTGTCCGGCTGCAATGTGGAGAATGTCTCATATGGCCTAGGTCTCTGTGCCGAGTGCTCTGTGGTCTGCGCCCTTCATTCCGGTGGCGGCGGCAGGCTGATCGCGCTGTCGTGCGTGGACCGCGCGGGTGAGATCTTGATGCCGTGCGGACGGTGCAGGCAGGTGCTGCTGGAGCACGGTGGCCCGGAACTGTTGATCGACCACCCGCTTGGTCCACGGGCGCTCGGTGACTTGTTGCCCGACGCGTTCGGTCCGCAGGACCTGGCCCGCCGTGAGGGACCCCAGGAGGAAGTACCGTAATCCCGTGATGGAGTTCACATTCGATGCGCGGAGGTTGGATGTCGCATCTTGATGCTCCGGGTTCGATGTCGCATCTCGATGCTCGGGGTCCGATGTCGCATCTCGATGCTCCGGGTTCGATGTCGCATCTCGATGCTCCGACGATCATCAGGACCAAGCGCGACGGCGGTGCCCTCTCCGATGCCGCGATCGACTGGGTCATCGACGCCTACACCCACGGCCGGGTGGCCGACGCGCAGATGTCGGCGTTGCTGATGGCGATCTTCTTGCGCGGTATGACTCGGCCCGAGATCGCTCGCTGGACGGCGGCGATGGTGGCCTCCGGTGAGCGCATGGACTTTACAGATCTGCGCCGCGACGGAAAGCCATTGGCGTTGGTGGACAAGCATTCCACCGGCGGGGTGGGCGACAAGGTCACCATCCCGTTGGTGCCCGTCGTCATGGCCTGCGGCGGCGCGGTGCCACAGGCGGCCGGCCGCGGGCTCGGCCACACCGGCGGCACCCTCGACAAACTGGAATCCATCCCGGGGTTCACCCCTGAGCTGTCGAAAAGTCGGATTCGCCAACAACTCTGCGATATCGGCGCGGCGATCTTCGCCGCGGGTGAACTGGCGCCGGCTGACCGAAAGATCTACGCGTTGCGCGACGTCACCGGCACCACTGAATCGTTGCCGCTGATCGCGAGTTCGATAATGAGCAAGAAGATCGCCGAGGGGGCGGCGTCGCTGGTGCTCGATTGCAAGGTGGGTTCCGGGGCGTTCCTCAAGACCGAGGAGGAGTCCCGCGAACTCGCGCACACGCTGGTCGAGCTCGGCACCGGAGCCGGGCTGGTGACCCGCGTGCTGCTGACCGACATGTCGACGCCGCTCGGGCGCACGGTGGGAAATGCGGTAGAGGTCACCGAGTCCCTGGAGGTCCTGGCCGGTGGAGGCCCACCGGACGTGGTGGAGCTGACGCTGGCGTTGGCCGCTGAGATGCTCGACGCGGCGGGCATCGACGGCGCCGACCCGGCTCAGACGCTCGACGACGGCACCGCGATGGATCGGTTCCGCGAGCTCGTCGCCGCACAGGGCGGCGATGTCGGCGCTCTTTCCGACGGCGGGCTGCCCGTGGCGTACGCCGAGACCATCACCGCCCCGCGCGGTGGCACCATGGAGACCATCGACGCGATGGCGGTTGGTCTTGCGGTGTGGCGGCTCGGTGCGGGCCGCTCCGTCCCCGGTGAACGCGTGCAATCCGGTGCTGGTCTACGCATCCACCGCAGGCCAGGCGAACCCGTCTCCGCCGGTGAGCCGCTCTTCACGCTGTACACCGAGACGCCGGAGCGATTCGAGGCCGCGATCGCCGAGCTGGACGGCGGCTTCAGCGTCGGGGACCAGGCGCCGCCAGAGCGCCCGCTGATCATCGACCGGATCACGAGCGGAGACTGACATGACTGCTTCTGCATTGACGCTTCAGGCCATCCAGCAAGCACCCAAAGCGCTGCTGCACGATCATCTCGATGGCGGGCTGCGGCCGGCCACCGTGCTCGAGCTTGCCGAGGCGAGCGGTTATGACGACCTGCCTGCCACCGACGTCGACGGGTTGGCGTCGTTTTTCCGCACCGCCGCGCACAGCGGATCACTCGTGCGCTATCTGGAGCCGTTCGCGCACACCGTCGGGGTCATGCAGACTCCCGAATCCCTGCATCGCGTTGCCTATGAGTGCGTCGAGGACCTGGCTGCCGACAACGTGGTGTACGCCGAAGTCCGGTTCGCGCCGGAACTGCACATCGATGGCGGCCTGTCGATGGACGCTGTCGTCGACTCCGTGCTGGCAGGTTTCGCTGACGGCGAGAAGGCCGCCGGGGCCGAGGGCCGCTCCATCGTGGTGCGCTGTCTGGTCACCGCGATGCGGCATCAGGCGCGATCGCTGGAGATCGCCGAGCTGGCGATCCGGTTCCGCGACCGCGGCGTCGTCGGCTTCGACATCGCGGGCGCCGAAGCCGGATTTCCGCCGACGCGTCACCTCGACGCGTTCGAGTACATGCGAAATAACAACGCGCGCTTCACTATTCACGCGGGTGAAGCATTCGGTCTGCCGTCAATCCACGAAGCCATCGCATTCTGCGGTGCGGACCGTCTGGGCCACGGCGTCCGGATCGTCGACGACATCAAGGTCAGCGAGGGCGGCGACGCAAAGCTGGGACGGTTGGCCGCGTTGTTGCGGGACAAGCGGATTCCCTTCGAGATGTGCCCTTCGTCGAACGTGCAAACCGGTGCGGTCGGAAGCATCGCCGAGCATCCGTTCGATCTGCTCGCGCGGCTGCGCTTCCGCGTGACGGTGAACACGGACAACCGGTTGATGAGCGATACGACGATGAGCCACGAGATGTTCCGTCTCGTCGAAGCGTTCGGTTACGGCTGGAGCGATCTTCAGCGGTTCACGATCAACGCGATGAAGTCGGCGTTCATCTCCTTCGACGAACGGCTGGCCATCATCGACGACGTGATCAAGCCGCGGTTCGCGGTGCTCATCGGCTGAGCTGTAACGCTATTCGGCGCGCAGGCGCGACTCGACGAAAGCCTCCAACGCCTCCCACTGCTCGACGGCCTTGGCGTACGGCGGCGACGGCTTGCGGACCTTCTCCGGATCGAGAACGTAGGTAACGATCTTGCCGAGCGGTTGATCGGCGTCCAACGATTCTTCGACCACGGGATCCTCGGCGTAGTCGCCGACGTCCCTGAGCAATTCGACCGCTAGGTCGAGCTGATCACGATCGATCGCGTCGGGTCCTTCGGCCAGATAGTCGACGATTTCGGTGAGCACGTAGACGTTCTCGTCGCTGACATTCACCCGTAGCGAGCCGTCATTCGCGGCAGTGCGGATGTCGTCGTAGGTGGCGAGGTTGGAGATGTCGTGGTCGTGCTCGTCGGCAAGATAACGCGCCAGTGCACGTTCCGATCCGAACACGCTGATGCGGCCGTTGCGGCCGAGAAAGACCGGCTGATCGTCGAGGTAGCACCGCAGCGTGTAGTACGTGCCGCCGGTGGTCATGATCCGCACCGGGTCGATGCCGACCTTGACCCAGAAGTCGTCGTCGCTGCCGAGCACTGCGCCGCCGGCATGGTCCTCGAGCTCATCGGCGTCTTCGGCCACCTCGTCACTGTCACCGCCCTCGTCGGTCTCGTCGACCTCCTCGACGGCCTCTTCTTCGGGTTCCGGGGCGTCTTCGGCCAACTCGGCCGCGGCCTTCTTCGACGCTGCCGCATCGACGTCCGGCGTGCTGACGAGCCCATCGATGGCGTCGATGACGTTGTCCCAGCTGCGCCCGATCGCCGTCTCGATCTCCGCCCACCGCTTTCGTCCGGTGCGGCCCGTGAACGCGTCGATCCCACCGCCGAGCTGGCTCAGGCCTGGGTTGCCGTTGAAGAACTTGCTGATCGCGGGGAGCTCGCACACCGATCCGATGGATGACGCGATGGCCAGCGACCGGTGCAGTTGGGTCACCGTCTCCTCGCTGGGCTTTTCGGCCGCCAGCTCCGGGACACCGACGACGTCGTATTGCCGCTCCTCGGCGGGGTCCAGCCGGTGCGCGTTCGCTTCGGTGAGTTTTTGCCACGCCGGGTGGTCGGTGAGATCGTTGTCGGTGTTGGTTCGCACGAACGCGACCAGGTCAGCCACCGTCTCAAACGCATAGAGGTCCTCGTCCTTGCCGAGGAACGCCTCCCACTCGTCACCCTCGTCGCGCCACCGCGGCGCCCACAGGGTGTAGAGGTCGCCCTTGGTCAGCCCAAGCCTGATAGGCACGATGTCAGCAGCCATGGCGCACAGAATAACCATCGAGTTCGGCAGCACCGTCGGCGAGCGCAGATATGGCCGACGGCGGGGTCGCCGCGCTAGCCGGACAGAGTGAATTTGCCGGATGTGCCGTAGACGGAAAGTGAGATGAACAAGGTGATCACGACGACGACAATCAACGAGGTACGCACTGCGTCGCCAGTCGCGACTCCCACGCCTATCGGGCCGCCTTTCGCGTTGTAGCCGTAATACGTGTGCACCAGCATCACGGCGATCGACATGACGATGGCCTGAACGAACGACCACAACAGATCCACCGGGATCAGGAAAGTGTTGAAGTAATGGTCGTAGAGGCCCCGCGATTGTCCGCTGAGATAGATGGTGATGAAGCGGGCGGAGAAGAACGACGCGAGTGTGGCGACCGAGTAGATCGGGACAATGACGATGAATCCTGCAATCATCCTGGTTGCCACCAAGTAGGACAGTGAGCGCACCGCCATGACCTCGAGTGCGTCGATCTCTTCGGCAATGCGCATCGCTCCGAGTTGTGCGGTGGTCCCCGCGCCGATGGTGGCCGCCAAAGCGATTCCCGCGATCACCGGCGCGACGATCCGGATGTTGATGAAAGCCGAAAGGAAACCGGTCAGAGCCTCGATTCCGATATCACCGAGCGACGAGTAGCCCTGCACGGCGATGACGCCGCCCGAGGCCAACGTCAGCAGCGCGCTCACGCCGACGGTTCCTCCCACGACAAGCAACCCGCCTGTCCCGAAGGCCATCTCGGCGACCAGCCGTGCTGTTTCCCGACGATAGAGCCTGACCGCGTTCGGGATCGACTGCAATGAGCGCCCGTAGAAAAATGCCTGCTCCCCGAAGCTGTCGATCATGTTCGGCACCCACCTGAACACGCGAAGGCGAGGCAGCGTCACGGGCAGTCGACCGGGGACCAGAATCGCAGCGGTTACTTGGCGGAGCCGTCGCGCCCGGCCACGGTGTGGGCAGCAGCGCTCTGGCCGATGATTGGTGTCATGTTGCGCTCCTGGGGGTCGGATTCGGCGGCTTAGCCGAGAATCCGCCCGAGGAGAGTGCGCAGCAAGGGTCTTTGGGCTCCTCGTCTGAGCGCAACTTGCAGCATCGCGCACCACGATCGCTTCGACTTCGGCAGAATTTAGGGATGGCGGACGGCCGGGGCACGGCGGTGGTCGGCATCATCAGCGCGGCGGCTCTCGCGGCGTGTCTGCTTGTTCCCGGGATGCGGCTGGGCGCAGACCGACCCTGGGTGGGGGGCGGCGATCATGATCGTGCCGCTCGCGGCACTGCTGACCGGCACCGGTTACCGGCACTTCGGGCTCGGGCGGACAGCACCGTGAGCGCGGCCGTGGACAAGTGGGATCGCCGCCTCACCCGTTACGTCGTCGACCTCACCCGCCCGGTCGTAAAGAGCTATTTCCGCTCCGAGGTGCTGGGCTTGGAACACGTTCCGCCCGGGGCGGCGCTGATGGTGGCGAACCATTCCGGTGGCCTCATGACCATCGACATGTCGGTGATCGCGGTGGATTACTACCGCAGGTTCGGATACGGACGTCCGCTGTATGCGCTCGGACACGACAACTTGTTTCATGGGCCGATGGCTGACTTTTTCGAGCGCACCGGTGTCATCCGGGCCACCCCCGAGCACGCCGCAGGGGCGCTCGCCGCTGGAGGCCTTGTGCTGGTTTTTCCAGGCGGCGACTACGACGCCTACCGGCCCACAAAGCAGGAGTATGTCATCGGCTTCGGTGGGCGTACCGGTTATGTGACCACCGCCATCCAGGCCGGCGTCCCGATCGTTCCCGCGGTTTCAATCGGCGGGCAGGAGAACCAGTTCTACTTGACCAGGGGACGACGGCTGGCGCGGGCACTCCGGCTGACCGCATTGGAGCGCAACCTCTTTCGGACCAACATTCTGCCGGTCACCTTCGGCTTCCCGTTCGGTGTCAGCGTGGTGTTGCCGATCAACATTCCGCTGCCGACCAAGATCATCACCCAGGTGCTTCCCCCCATCGATATCGTCGCCGAGTTCGGGGACAAGCCTGACGTGAAAAAGGTTGACGCACACATACGCGCGGTCATGCAGCACGCCTTGGTTGCGCTGGCCCGCAAACGTCGGCTGCCGGTACTCGGCTGATCCCGACGGTGGGCCGCTGGTCACGCTGTGGGCCGCCAGAATCCTTGAAAGCCCTGACCCGCGTTGTCGGTTCGGACGGGTGACAGCTTCACCGGGTCTCCGGCCTCGATCATCTGCCCATTGCCGACGATCATCGCGACATGCCCGTCCCATACCGCGAGGTCTCCGGGACGCAGGTTTCCTGCTGCCACGGACGCGCCGATGTCCTGCTCCTGCGCCAGCCGCGGAATATTCAGGCCTGCTTCGGAATACGCCCATTGAGTCAGTCCACTGCAGTCCAATCCGACTCCAGGGGTGGTGCCGCCCCAGTCATAGGGAACGCCCAACTGCGTCAGGGCATGCCGGACGGCACTGGCTGCCACCGCATTCGGGGCTGTGGCGGTGGTGCCGTCGGGAAGCCGGATCGCCACTCCGTCTCCGAAGCTGGCGGCTTCGGGTTGCGCTGCGGGCTCGTCGGGACTGAACAGCTGCGCCAGGTCACCGAATCCCGCGTCAGTGGGTGCCGTGCCGCCGCCACCCGAGCCCATCGCCGGGAGGGTCGGTGACCCGAAGCCTGACGGCGTTGTCGGCGCCGGGCTGGCCGCATCGGTGCGGGCGAGTGCCGAGGTGTGCCCGCTCAGCTCGTGTTCGAGATTCTCGACGACGGCGACCGCTTCGTCGAGTGCCTGTTGCGCCTCGGCCCTCAGCGCCGCGGCGACCTGCGGCGAGTCGAGGTAGGGCTCCAGCTCCGCGGCGCGCGCTTCGAAACCGTCCACGATGTCGCGCAGCCGCCGACGGGCACGCGCCACCGCTGCGTCGGCGGCATCCGCGGCCATGTTCATCTGATCGGTGCGATCGGCGAGATCGTCGATGGTCGCTACCGTTCTGGCCAAGAACTCGGCCGCACCGTCGGCACCTGCCCCGGTCCAGTCGGTGTGGAGCCAGGACCGCCTGGACGCGGCCGACAGCGCGGTGAGCGCGTCGCGCGCCCGGAGGAGCATTGCTCGCGGATCGGTTGCAGGATCCGCGGACCACCCCGGACCGACCATCGACTGCACCGCCTTGAGGGGTGCTGCAAGTGTCGCGACCAGTCCGCTGGTCACGACGCATCGGTGTCGGCAAGCATGCGCTTAGGACGCCATCACGGTCGCATCGGTTCCGTTGCGATCAAGCCGGTGCGCATGCCCGGCGTGACCTGGGACACATCGAAGTCCTGGCGTTAGCGGCCAATTGTGTCAGCCAATGTCTTAAACTTTGCTGAAATTGACAGGTTCCTGACGACCTTTGATATCGCAGGCGGCAAGGGCGAGCTCGCTCATTTTCTTTGCTAGATATTGAGTAGCAGACGATTTTTCCAGCACAGCTCAGAAGGCGTGTGCCCCGCATGCTTCCCCTCACGGCCCTGCGGAACGCGAGGGGTTGGTGCCGGCCGAGTGGTGCGATGAAGCGAGTCGCAAGCCTCTTATGCGGAGCTTCTCAGCTTGAGCGATAGTTGTTAACATCCACGTCAATACGCTATTTCGTTCGCGGATCTCGCGACGCGACCCGGGTCGTCGACGCTGACCGCGACTCGCCCCCGCAGGCTGCTGCCATCTACTGTAGACACCTTGTGTCCTGGGTCACACCGCTGTGCGAGAAAGCTAGCTAGCTGATACCGTCCGCAAAGTGCAAAGAATTGTCTAGATCTACACGCACCTGATATTTATGGGGATCGGCAACGAGGCCGGCGCTGTGTACCCTTGGCCGGATAGGTAGTTGCTAAAAATGAAGAAGCAAGCAAAATATGGCCAACATCGGGGTCGGCGCCGCGGTCACGTCGCCGGGAACCGCCGACCGCATCGGCGCGCACCAATAGTCATCGGCATCACTACAGGGGTATCGGAGAATCGCTATGTCAAATAACGCCACCGACATCGTCGGGCTGGGTGTCGTCAGCGGCTATGGCTGGGGTCGCGACACCTTCTGGGAGGGTCTGTCCAGCGGTAAGCCCGCCGCCCGCCTGATCGGCGGTTACGGCGAAGACCATACGGAATCGGCATGGCTCGCGCTGGTGCCCGAAGGTGGTGACCCCGATGACGGTGAAGGGCTCTTCGGTCGCGCCTTCATGGCCACTGCGCGCGAAGCCGTTGCCGACGCGAAGGCCAGGGGATGGGTGCCGGGTGCGCGCGTCGGAGTGATCAGCGTCGGCTGCTTCAACGACATGTACGGATGGACCGAGTTCAGCGCCGGCCGCGCACGCCGCTCGCGCGACTTCGTGCGAGTGCTGCCTTCGACGCCCGTCTCGATGTTCATGCACGAATTCGGCTTTCACGGTCCGTCACTGATGGTGTCGGCCACGTGCGCATCCACCAACAACGCGCTGCTCGTCGCGAAGCTGTGGCTCGACGCCGACAAGGTGGACGACGTGGTGGTCGTGGCGGCCGACCTGTCCTTCACGCCGGAGATCGTCGCCGGGTTCACGCGATTGGGCGCTGCCGCCGTCGACATCGAACCCCTCGATGCGTGCAGACCGTTCCAGGAAGGCGGGAAGGGCTTCGGCCCCGGCGAGGCGGCCGTCGGGTTCGTCATGTCCTCGCGTCAGCTTGCAGGATTCGTCACGGTGTCACGGGCGACGCCCTATGCGGCGCTGCTCGGTGGGGCCATGACGTCGGACGGACACCATGCGACCGGCATGGACCCTGAGCACGTCGAGGTGATCCGGTGTGTGGCCGAAGCGATCGACGACGCGGGAGTCGATCCTGCAGAGGTGCGTTACCTGAACGCACACGGGACTGGAACCCAGCAGTGCACCGACGCTGAAATACATTTCCTGGACGAGGTTTTCGGCCCTAGGCTTCCGCACATATATGCCCTCAAGCCCCTCGTCGGGCATTGCCTTGCCGGTGCGGGTGCGATCGAATTGGCGGGCACCTTGATGGGATACGAGCACAAGCAGGTTCCGGCATCGCGGATCGTGAGCACCGCGCATCCACGCCTGCTCGATGGCCTGACACCGCTCGAGGGTGGTCTGACGCTGAAGACGTCCATGGGGATGGGCGGGTACAACTCTGCCGTCGTCATCGGCCCGGCAGCCGCCATCTGATCGTCCACTTGCCTGGGGTGGAAAAGATGCCGGGTGCTGATTTCGTAGACGTCTTGTGTATCGGGTCCGGGAGTGCAGGGCTCGCGGTCGGGGTCGCGGGGGCACAAGCAGGTCTGAACGTGTTTGTCGCCGAACCGACGCCAGAGGTGACTGCACCCGCTGCCTCCTCGGTCGAGTCGTGGCTGACGGTGCTTCAGAGGCGTTGGGGCGCTGACGAACTCAACTCCGCGACGATCAATTATCTCGAGCAGTTGACAAGTAGCCTGGGTCCACCGGCGCCGATACGCGCCAGTGGTCACCTTCGCGTCGACACGGTCGAGACATTCATAGGTGCCGACGTGGATCCGACCGGACCTGTGCCGCCTTTCCACGGGGCGGAATTGGCCAGGTGGGCGCGCGAGTGCCTCACCTCGCCGTTCGGCATGATCTTCAGCCGGGTCAGCTCGTCGGCGCTCACGCCGGTGTGCAAGGTCGACGGCACGACCGTCAACGCGGGCCTCATCGCGTCGGCGCCCAGGGCGCGTCGCCGTGAGACGACCGTGCGGCAGTGGTTGTCCGAACTGGCGCGGGAGAACGGCGTCGAAGTTCATCGTCCGTGCTCGATCCAACGACTGCTGTTCAGCGATGGACAACTCGTCGGTGCACAGCTCGACACCCCCGACGGGGTGCGTTCGGTGCGGGCACGGCGTCGTGTGGTGCTCGGCACGAGCAGTTCGACCGTTGACGACGGGTTGTGTATCTCGCCGACGGCCAGCGGCGGCGATATCAGACTCTGCACCGTGGGAAGAACGGCGAGTCGGTTCGCCCGGCTTGAATTCCTGCTCAGCGCGGCGTCATACAGCGCTTGCGCCGCCGCAGGCCGCCTCGCCTGACATCCGGGTGACCGCTAGCCGCCCGCAACGCGTTTAGCGGCGCTGGTATCGACCGAATCATATTCGGATGCAACGGTATTGGTGGTTTCACCCGCCGATGCGAGCTGGTCGCTGATCGCGGCTGCCGCGCGGGCTCCGTCGGCGGCGGCCGCGGATAGCGCGGACAAGAAGCGGGAGGCGACTGGGCCAAGCGACGATCCGGACGCCGCAACCGGCAGCGATGACAGGGCAGCGACAACCTCGGCAAGGTCGTCAGCACGAGCTGCATTGGCGGCTGCCCACGCGCGGATCGCGTCGGTGTCGGCGAACATGCGCTTAGGACGGCACGCCGCCCGCGTCGGTTCCATTAATGTGCGGCCTATGGATGTGCGCGTTGTCGACCACCCGCTGGCCGCGGCAAGGCTGACCACGCTGCGCGACGCGACCACTGACAACGCGGCGTTTCGGTCCGCTCTTCGCGACCTCACTCTCATGCTGGTGTACGAAGCCACCCGTGACGCCGCGACCGAAACCGTGGCGGTCCGCACGCCGCTCGCGGAGACGACCGGGTATCGACTGGCCAATCCGCCGCTACTCGTTCCTGTCCTGCGCGCCGGGCTGGGCATGGTCGACCAGGCGCACGCATTGATCCCGGAAGCACGCGTAGGCTTCGTCGGAGTCGCCCGCGACGAGGAAACGCACGAACCCACGCCCTACCTTGAGTCGCTGCCCGACGATCTGAGTGCGCAACACGTGATGGTCCTGGACCCGATGCTCGCGACCGGCGGCTCGATGGCTCACACCCTGGGACTGCTGCAAGCCCGTGACGTCGTCGAGGTGACGGTGATCTGCGTGGTGGTCGCTCCGGAGGGCTTGGCGGCCCTGGAAGCGGTCGCCCCGGATCTGCGGCTGTTCACGGCGGCAATCGACGACTGCCTGAACGACATCGCGTACATCGTCCCGGGTCTTGGTGACGCGGGCGACCGCCAGTTCGGCCCGCGCTGACCCGGAGCCAAGCGTCGCCCGGCGTAGCGATCCGCCATGCGTCATGGATTAGCCGGAAGACAACGATGTGCAGATCGCTTAGTTGGCTGGAGGGTGGCCGCGACCGTCATTCCCATTTCTGGGACTTCTAACCCACATTAGAAACTTGTCATAAATTTTGTTTGCTGAAAATGGGCTGTGGCGTCAATTACCGGTGAGTAAGGTCTCCGCCAAGCGTGGGCCGCGTGGTTTGCGTCCGAGCGCACCGCTAGCTGTCAGCTAATCTTACTCAAGGGTCAGTTACCCGGTCTTGCCCGGTGAAAACGGTATTCTCGCTACCTCGTGGCAATGTTCACCTGTGTAAATTAGGTGTTGCTTAGGCGTTTCGTAGCCGCATCGAGATTGCATCGATCGTACGTCCCAGCTAGCATCGGCCGCGACGTGGGACTCAAGAGCCGTGGTCCCACGGGGTGCAGATACCGCAGTTGCCTTGGTCACACGACGTGCACCAAGATCACGCGACTGTTAGCCTTCGCAAATAGCTAATCAATGCGTGACTCGAAGTTCCGATTCGAATTTGTGAGCGGCCGGCAGGGTAGCCGACAAGCGACTTGATGAGTTAGGACAAGCGTTGCTAGAAGTGCATAGGCAAGTTGAATTTGCACCCCACCCGGCGGGCGACGACGAACTCGTTGACGTCCTCTGCATAGGTGCGGGCCTCGCCGGGCTCGCCGCCGCGATCGCGGCAGCCGACGCCGGCCAATCTGTCTTCGTTGCCGAGCCGCGACGGCTGAGCCTGCAGGGCGGAGCGGTCACCGAAGCCGAAACCTGGGCCACGGTCATCAGGAGGTATTGGGGCGCCGACGAGGTCGATGAGCCGACGGTCGAGTACCTCCACAAGCTCACCTGCGACCTCGAGCCGCCGCGGCGCTCACATCCGCACAATGAACTGCCGATCGGCTCGGTCGAGTCCTTCGACGAATCAACCTTCGACCCGCGAAAGCCCGTCCCCCCGTTCTACGGCCACGAGATGGCCGACTGGGCACGCGATTGCCTGACATCGCCGTACGGCCTCGTATTCAGCCGGCTGACGCCGGTGTCCATGTCTCAGGTGCGGATGCAAGACGGCGCGATGATCCGAGCGGGCGTCGTCGCCCAGATCCCGCAGACGCGGCGGTCCGGGATGACGCTGCGCCAGTGGCTGCAGGACATGGCGAAGGAACGGGGCGTCACGGTCCATTCTTCCTGCGCCGTGGAGCGCTTGCTCTTCAGCGACGGGCACCCCACCGGTGCTGTGCTCGAGACCGCTGACGGCATTCGTGAGGTGCGGGCCCGCAGTGGCGTGCTGATGGGCACCAGTAACTCGACGGCCGACGACGTGATCGCCAGGTACCCGGCGTCGATCCTGCTTGATGGGCGGTTGTCCCTTGTGAGCAGGAGTGCAAGTCGGTTCGCGCGACTGGAGCTGTTGACCACCGTGGCGAACGTGAATGCCTGCGAACTTCAGGGTCGGCTGGCCTGACCCTGGCGAGCGGTTATCACCAGCGCTTGGCGTTCTCCTCCAGTTCGCCCAGCAGTGTGGCCGCTCGGATTCGTGCTTCACTCAGATCGTCCGCGTCGCCGCAGTGAACTTCTATGTAGGACTTGACTTTGGGCTCAGTGCCCGACGGCCGCACGACGACTCTGAACGTCGTTTCGCCGTCGCCTCCTGTCAGGACTACCGCGTCGGTGGACAGCGGGCCAACCGCACTCTGCAGGTCCGTGACCGTCACCTCGAACCCGGCAAGCACATCGGGAGGCGCCTCGCGAAGCCGGCGCATCATCGCCTCCGCTTCCTCGGCGCTCGCGATCTTTCGTGAAACCGCGGCGGTGGCGTGCACGCCGTGACGCCGGGCCAGATCGTCCAGCGCATCGAGCAACGTGAAGCCGCGGTGCTTCAACTCGACCGCCAGATCGCAGGCGAGGACTGCGGCGCTGATGCCGTCCTTGTCGCGCACCGACGCGGGGTCGACGCAGTGGCCGATCGCCTCTTCGTACGCGTAGGTCAGCGTGCAGGACGGCAGGTCGACATCGGCACGCGACAGCCATTTGAACCCGGTCAGTGTCTCCACGTGGCGCGCGCCGTGCTCGCGGGCGATGGCTGCGAGCATCCGCGACGACACCAGCGAGCTCGCGACCACCGTCGCCGCCATCACGTCGCCTGGTTCCACCTGGGAAAGAATGTAATCGCCGAGTAGCCAACCGGTTTCGTCGCCCGACAGCATCCGCCAGCCATTCGGGGTCGGCACGCCCACCGCGCAACGGTCGGCATCGGGGTCGAGGGCCACCGCGATGTCGGCGCCGACGTCGGCCGCCAGGGTCAGCACCGCCTCCACCGCGCCCGGCTCTTCGGGATTGGGCACCGCGACAGTGGGGAAGTCCGGGTCGGGCGCGAATTGACTGTCCACCACGTGCACGTCGGAGAACCCCGCGCACACCAGCGCGTCGAGAACGAACTCGCCGCCGACACCGTGCAGCGGCGTGACCGCGATTCGCACCGACCCGTGGGTGTGCCGCACCTGGGCCGCGCGTTCGATATAGCGCTGTACCTCATCGACTCCCGATGGCGTCACCGCGTTTCGTGGGATCTCGTCGGCATGTGGTGCGTCGGCCATGGCCCGCTCGATCTCCCGATCGACCGGTGGCACGATCGGAAACCCGTCGTCGAAGTACACCTTGTAGCCGTTGTCCGTCGGCGGATTGTGCGATGCCGTGATCTGCACCCCAGCCACGGCGCCACCGTGGCGGACGGCGAAGGCGACGATCGGTGTGGGGACGGCGGTGAACATCAACTTGACGGAAAACCCTTGAGCTGCAAACACTTCAGCTGCGGCGAGCGCAAAGTCGTCGGAGCCGTGCCGGGCATCGCGCCCGACGACGACGTCGCGACCGTGCAGTCCACGGTCCTTGAGCACCTTCGCAACAGCCCATGTGGTGCGCAGCACGACTGCAAGGTTCATGCCGTTCGGTCCGGCGCGCAGCGGTCCGCGAAGGCCGGCCGTGCCGAACGTCAGCGGATGTGCGAACCGATCGTCGAGATCGGCGCCGGTGCATTCGAGGAGCTCGGCGGCGGTCTTCGGATCGGGATCGTGTGCGATCCACTCCCGAACGATGGTCGAGGTCCCCTGTCTCGCCGTCATTCAGTCAGTGTGCCCGCTTTGGAGTCGGCGTATGCCAGCTTGCGCAGCACCGGCGCTACGAGCATCACGAGGTCGAACTCGAGTTGCGACAGGTTGTCCCGCATCGTCGCGTGCAACCACGCGTCGCGTTCGGCGCGGTCGGCGTCCAGCAGCTGGGCTCCTTCGGAGGTGATCTCGATGAGCTGGCGACGGCGATCGATCTCGTCGGGCCTGCGCGCGATCAGGCCGCGGCTCTCCAGCGCGTTGATGCTGTCGGTCAGCGACTGGACGCGGACCCCCAACCGGACGCTGAGCTCGGCAGGCGTGGTGACACCGGTGCGGCTCACCTCGGCAAGCAGTTGCATCTGGCTGAGGGTCAAGCCGTGGTCGGGACGGTGCCTGCGCATCTGCTGATTGACCGCGACGATCGATTCCCGCAGCTCGGTGGCGGCCGACATGCGCGCAGGCGAAGCTTGGTCCATACACAAGTTATACCTTGGTAAATCTGACGTGCAGCGCACAAAACAGCGGGTTGCACACGAAACTTAGTAAGGGGATACTTGTCTTCAATGGTGTTGAGAAGCGTCTCCAAGTGGTCCCTGCTGGTCGTGGCGACGGTCGGCGTCACCTATCCCCTGACCCTCGTCGGCGTCCCGTCCGCTGCGCTGTTCGCCGCGTTGGCCGTCGGCATCGCACTGGCCCTCACGTCATTGGCGCCCGGCGGTGTGCCTCGTGGTGCGGGCCTCGCCGCGCAGGGCGTGCTCGGCGTCTACATCGGCACGATGGTCGACCATGATGCGGTCGGCGCACTCGGTCCGCACTGGCCGATCGTCGTGGCGATCGCGGTAGCCACCCTGTTGCTCAGCGTGGTGTGCGGAGCGCTGCTCGCAACGCACCGTGACATCACGCCGTTGACCGGATCGCTCGCACTGGTGGCAGGCGGCGCGTCCGGGTTGGTCGCGATCGCCCGCGAACTCGGCGGCGATGATCGCGTCGTGTCCGTGGTGCAGTACCTGCGCGTTGCCCTGGTGACGGCGTCGATGCCCGTGGTCGTGACGTTGGTCTATCACGCCGACAAGTCGCATCCGAGTGCGACCGTGACCCAATCAGACACCGCCCCTTGGTATCTGAGTATCGGCATGCTCATCGCGCTGGTGGTGGTCGGGGCAACGGCAGGCAAACTGGTCCGACTTCCCGGCGCCGGTCTGCTCGGGCCGCTGGCGTTGACCGTGCTGCTTCAGATCACCGGCCTGTCCTTCGGACTGTCGGTGCCGATGGTGCTGGTGCAGATCGGCTACGCGCTGATCGGCTGGCAGGCCGGTCTGGCCTTCACGCGCGACTCGCTGCGCGCCGTCGGCCGCATGCTGCCGACGGCGATCGGCCTCATCGTGATGCTGAGTGTCGCGACGGCGGGTCTGGGTGTGGCGCTGGCTCACGTCGCAGGACTGACCCCGCTGGAGGGCTACCTGGCCACCAGCCCCGGCGGTGTCTACGCCGTACTGGCGACGGCCGTCGAGACGGGTTCCAATGTCACATTCATCATTGCCGCGCAGGTCGTGCGGATCCTGCTCATGCTGTTCGCCGCCCCGTTGCTGGCCCGCAGCATGGTGTGGTTGAGCAGACGGGTGGGCCGTCAGAGCCGGGAGATGACGCCTGCGAGCAGGGAACCCATCAGCGTCGCGGATTGACGACCCGCCTCCAGCACTTCCTCGTGGCTCAGCGGTTGTCCCGTCATCCCCGCCGCAAGGTTGGTCACCAACGACACCGCCAGCACCTCTGCACCTGCGGCACGCGCCGCAACCGTCTCGTGCACGGTCGACATGCCCACGAGGTCGGCGCCAAGTGTTCGCAGCATCCGGATTTCGGCGGGCGTCTCGTACTGCGGCCCGTTCAGCCCCGCGTAGACGCCCTCGGCGAGCGCTGGGTCGATTTCGCGAGCGACCGCGCGCAGGCGGGGGGAATAGGCGTCGACCATATCGACGAAATGCGCGCCTACCAGTGGTGATCGGCCGGTCAGATTCAGGTGGTCGCTGATGAGTACCGGCTGCCCCACGGCGAAATCCGCGCGTAGACCGCCCGCGGCATTGGTCAGCACCACGGTGTGAACACCAGCGGCGCATGCCGCGCGCACGGGGTGGACGACGTGGCGGAGGTCGTGGCCTTCATAGGCGTGGATCCTGCCGACGAACACGAGTACCCGGTGGTCGCCCAGGCGCAGCGAAAGCAGTTCGCCCCCGTGACCCTCAGCCGTCGGGGGCATGAAACCGGACAACTCGGCGACCGGCACCACCGCGACCGGGTCGCCGAGTTCGTCGACCGCCGGCGCCCAACCTGAACCCAGGATGATGGCGACGTCGTGCTTGTCCACGCCGGTACGCGCGCGGATCTCGGCCGCGGACGTCGTAGCGTCGGCCTCCGGCGTCGTCACGGTGGGCAGCTTAGCCGTCGAACCGCCGCCCCCCGGTGCAGTGAGATACTGCGAGGATGGCCACCGCCACCGCGTCGAGATGCGTCGAGGACGCCGTCAATCGATGCCGTGGCGATCTCGTCGAGTTGTCGCACTCGATTCACGCCGAACCAGAGCTCGCGTTCGCCGAGCACCGCAGCTGTGAAAAGACTCAGGCGTTGGTCGCCGACCGCGGTTTCGAGATCACCAACTCACTCGGCGGCCTGGCCACCGCTTTCCGCGCCGAGTACGGCAGCGGTCCACTGGTCATCGGGATCTGCGCCGAATACGACGCGCTGCCCGGGATCGGTCACGCCTGCGGGCACAACATCATCGCCGCATCTGCGGTCGGCACCGCGCTGGCGCTGGCCGAGGTGGCCGACGAGCTGGCGCTGACGGTGGTGCTGCTCGGTACGCCTGCAGAAGAATCCGGTGGCGGAAAAGTGTTGCTACTCAACGCCGGAGCCTTCGACGACATCGTCGCGACCGTGATGTTGCATCCGGGCCCGGTGGACATCGCGGCCGCCCGGTCATTGGCGCTGTCACAGGTTGCTGTCGACTATCGCGGCAGGGAATCGCACGCGGCCGTGGCGCCGTACCTCGGTGTCAACGCCGTCGACGCGATCACCGTCTCGCAAGTGGCGATCGGGCTGCTCCGTCAGCAGTTGGCGCCCGGCCAGATGATGCACGGCATCGTCACCGACGGCGGGCAAGCCACCAACGTCATTCCGGGCCGCGCGCAGATGCAGTACACGATGAGGGCCAACGACGCCGCATCGCTGCGCGAACTCGAGAAGCGGATGTCGGACTGTTTCCTCGCCGGCGCCGTGGCCACCGGTTGCGACTACTCGGTGTCCGAGACCGAGCCCGCGTACCACGAATTGACTCCCGACTCCTGGCTGGCCGACACCTTCCGGGACGAGATGGTGCGCATCGGCCGCTCACCGGTGCCGGCCGACATCGAGGCGGCAATGCCGCTGGGCAGCACCGACATGGGCAACGTCACCCAAGTAATGCCCGGCATCCATCCGATCGTCGGGATAGACGCCGGCGGCGCGTCGGTGCACCAGTCGGCGTTCACCGAGGCTGCTGCGGGACCCAGCGCGGATACCGCGGTTGTCGAAGGCGCGATCATGCTGGCTCGCACGGTGGTCAGGTTGGCGCAGACGCCCGAGCAACGGGACCGGGTACTCGAGCTGAAGGCGAGGCGGGCGGCATGAGTATGCACAACGCCGTCGAGGCGTGGCTGGACCACCACTACGCGGATCTGGTGGCGTGGCGCCGCCACATTCACGCCAATCCCGAGCTGGGTCGTCAGGAGTTCGCCACCACACAATTCGTCGCTTCGCACCTGGCCGACGCGGGCCTCAACCCGAAGGTGCTGCCCGGAGGTACCGGACTGACTTGCGACTTCGGTCCGGATTACGGACCGAGGATCGCCCTGCGTGCCGATATGGACGCGTTGCCCATGGCCGACCGGACCGGGCTGCCGTTTGCGTCGCTGGTTCCCAATGTCGCCCATGCATGTGGTCACGACGCGCACACCTCGATGTTGTTGGGGACGGCGCTGGCCCTCGCGTCGGTGCCGGAACTTCCGGTAGGTGTGCGATTGATCTTCCAGGCCGCCGAGGAGTTGATGCCCGGCGGTGCGATCGACGCGATTACGGCCGGAGCGCTGGCAGGGGTGTCGCGCATCTTCGCGCTGCACTGTGACCCGCGGCTGGCAGTGGGGAAGGTCGCGGTTCGGCCCGGCCCGATCACTTCGGCCGCCGATCAGCTCGAGGTGGCACTGCATTCGCCGGGTGGACATACGTCGCGACCGCACCTGACCGGAGACCTCGTCTACGGGATCGGCACGTTGATCACGGGCGTGCCGGGAATTTTGTCCCGGCGCATCGACCCGCGCAACAGCACGGTCATGGTGTGGGGTGCTGTCAATTCGGGCACCGCGGCGAACGCGATCCCGCAGACGGGAACATTGGCGGGCACCATTCGCACCGCGAGCAGGGAGACCTGGGAGACCCTCGAATCCATTGTGCGCGAGGCGATCACGTCGCTTCTTGCGCCGCTGAACATCGAGCACACCGTGCAGTACCGCCGCGGCGTTCCGCCGGTGGTGAACGAGGAGATCTCGACACGCATCGTCACACATGCCATCGAGGCGATCGGTCCCGACGTGCTGTGCGATACCCGGCAGTCCGGCGGCGGCGAAGACTTCTCCTGGTATCTCGAGGAAGTGCCCGGCGCGATGGCGCGGCTGGGCGTGTGGTCGGGTCGCGGGCCGCAGCTGGATCTGCACCAGCCGACGTTCGACATCGACGAACGGGCGCTGGCCGTAGGTGTGCGGTTCCTGGTCAACATCGTCGATCAGGCGGCGCAGTTCTAGGTCCCGATCGTCGGTCCTATGGGCGAGATCGAAGCCAGGGCTGTTGTCGAAATTCCACAGCCCTGACGTCAATCTCGTTCGTAGGAAGCAATTTTTGTCAGTGGGTCTGGTCAACATCACGGCATGGAAGACGTCTTCATCGGCAGTGAAGCTTTAGCGGGCGGTGTGCTCACCCGCGGCCAACTGCGCTGGAACTACCGGGCCTTGTTTCCCGACGTCTACGTGCACGGGGGAGCAGTGCCTTGGGTTGCGCAGCGCGCCGTGGGCGCCTGGCTCTGGTCCGGTCGACGGGCAGTCGTCGCAGGCCTCGCTGCTGCCGCTTTGCATGGTGTTGCGCAGACTCTCGCGTTGTGCCTAGCGATCATCCGAGATCCGGGGGAGTGGAACCCGTTCTCCCACTTCGCCGTTGCCATCTCTCAATTGGGGTGCGGCGAGCCCTTCGCGCAGTAGCCAGCGGGCGAGTTCCAGCGTCTGGGCGATCTCCTCGTCCGAGATCCGCAGGCCGTCGGGCTGCTGTCGCAGCGCGATGACGCCGTTCCACGCACCCCACAGATAGTGAGTCAGCCGCATCGAGTCGACCGGTCTGGCCTCGCCGGCTGCGATCGCGTTGTCGATCTGCGCGGCGAAGCGCGCCAGCAGTAGGCCGACGCGGTCTCGAATTCGCGCCTCGGTCTCGTCGTCCCCCGACAGCGGTCGAGCGCCCGGGCTGCGATACGCCAGGAAGTGAAACGCGCCCGGATGGTCGAGGTGGAATCGCAGATACGCGTCGCCGCCGGCCAGCACCCTCTGTAGCGGGGTCAAATCCGGATCTTCGCTGCGTTCCATGTAGTCGGTGAACAGGCCGAGGGCACGGTCGACGAGTTGTAGATACAAGCCGCGCTTGCCGTCGAAATGGCTGTAGATGGACCCGACCGACATGTCGGCCAGTTCGGCGATCTCCTCTATCCGTGCGCCGTCGTACCCTTCACGGCCGAAGACCACCTCGGCGGCGTCGAGGATGGCGACCCGGGTGCGGGCCCGCCGGCGTCCGATGCGGGTCGTGGACACGGTCGGCGCGGTGTCGAGCGACTCGGCGGACATCCGCCAACAATAGGTCACCTCCGCGAATTTGAAAGTTGATTCAAAAAATGAAAAGACTTATAAAAAGTATTCTGACTGGCATCCTCGAGCCATGTCCGAGCACACAGACGTCGTGATCGTCGGAAGTCGCTGCGCCGGTTCGGCTGCCGCTATCGCGCTGGCCCGCCGCGGACGCAGCGTCATCGCATTGGACAGTGCGGTCTTTCCTTCGGACACCTTGTCGACGCACCTGTTCTTCACGCATCACTGGGCCGAGCTCGAACGGCTCGGCGCCCGCGACCGGGTGATGGCCCTCGGCGCCCCGCTACACACCAGGGCGGGCCTCGGCGCACCCGGAATCGAGGTCATCGGTACGCCCAGTGTGTACGAAGGCTTGACCGCAGGCGGCTGCGTCCGCCGGCCCGGTCTCGATCTGGCGCTGGTGCAGACCGCCAGGGAGGCGGGCGCCGATGTGCGCGAGCGCCAGCGCGTCACGGACCTGATCCGCGATAGCGCCGGACGTATTTCGGGCGTGCGCTACCGGCAGCGTGACGGATCGGCGGGCGTGATCAACGCAAAGCTCGTCATCGGGGCCGACGGACGCAAGTCGACCGTCGCTCGCCATGTCGGAACCCGCACACATCACCAGTGGCCAAACCAGCGCATGATGGCCTACGCCTACTACGAGGACGTCCACGCCGACCTCCGTCACATCGCGATGCAGTGGCGCGACAACGACGACCTCGTCACCGTCTTCCCTTGCGACGGAGACCAATTGGTAGCGCTGCAGATGCCACCGATACGTCGCGCCGACGATTACCGCGCCGACTCCCTCGCGGCCTTCGAGGCGACCATCGGCCGGGTGCCGCCGTTCGCCAAACGGCTTGCCGGCTGCACCCGAGTCAGCAAGATTTTGATTTCCTACTCGCATCCCTCCTACTTCCGGCACTCACACGGACCGGGGTGGGCGCTGGCGGGCGACTCCGGGCACTTCAAGGACCCGGTCACCGCACAGGGCATTCGCGATGCGTTGCGATTCGGGCGACTGCTCGGTGAGGCCGCCGCACCGTTTCTGGATGAGCCCGAGCGGCTGGACCGTGCGTTGAAGGACTGGGAGTTCGACCGCGATGCCCAATGCCTGCCGATGTACCAGTGGGCGAATCTGCTCGGGCGTGACGACGCCGTATCGCCGATCGAATTCGCGGCCTACCGATGGTTCGCGGCACGGCCCGACGGGCTGACCGAACTCACCGATGCCTTCAACCGGGTGGTGTCGCCGCAGCGCGTCTTCTCGCCGACCAGGGTGATGCGATGGGCCGCCGCTGCGGCACGCGAACCCGCGACCGCCCGAGGGGACCTCTTCGCGACGATCCGTCGTGATGTGCGCCGGGAGGCCGAGCGCATCGTCGAACAGCGAATGTTCGAACGCCGACGGGCCGCCTCGGCCCGCTAAGTGGTGCCCGGGCCGATGTTGCGGGCGGGACGGGTGCGCAGGCTGTGTACGTATTCTGCTGGTGCACCGGCGATTTCGGCAGCATCGGCCATGACGCCGATATACCGGGCCGAGGGCAGACCGCCCTCCCACGCGTCGACGACATACAGCCAGGCCAACACCGGCTCAAAGCTGGTGTCCGAGGCCGTGCGGTGCACGCGGCACCGGATCTTCTTGTGGATGCCGAGCTCCGAACCCTCCCACCGATCCAGGTTGGCCTCGTCCTCTTTGGTCATGTCGTAGAGCACGACGAATACGCTCGCGGTCGGGTCTTCGACGACCGTGGCCAGCGCGCCCTCCCAGCCGATGTCCTCGCCGCCGAACGTCAACCGCCAGCCGTGCAGCCAGCCCGTCCCCGCCATCGGGGAATGAGGCGCCCGTTCCAGCATCTGCTCTGGATGCATGTTGGATCCGTAGGCGGCATACAGCGGCACCAGGAAACTCTAAAGCTTCTCCCAACGGCTTCGCCGACAGGCTGGGCGATCAGCGACTCGCTTGGCTAGCGTTGAGCTCGTGGCAACGCGCATCGTGATCATCGGCGGCGGTCCCGCCGGCTACGAGGCAGCACTCGTGGCAGCCGCTCGTGGGCCCGAGGTCGCCGAGGTCACCGTGGTCGACTCCGATGGCATCGGCGGCGCGTGCGTGCTGTGGGACTGCGTCCCGTCCAAGACGTTCATCGCATCGACCGGCGTGCGCACCGAACTGCGTCGTGCCTCCGGTCTGGGGTTCGACATCGCGATCGAGGACGCCAAGATCTCGCTGGACCAGATCCACAACCGCGTCAAGACGCTGGCGAAATCGCAATCGACCGACATCGGCCATCAGCTGCTGCGCGAGGGCGTCACAGTGGTTCACGGGCGCGGCGAGCTGGTCGACGACACCTCCGGCATGGCCCACCACCGGGTCAAGGTCACGACCGTCGGCGGCCGGGTCGGCACGCTCAAAGCCGACGTCGTGCTCATCGCCACCGGTGCCAGCCCGCGGGTGCTGCCGAACGCCAAGCCCGACGGCGAACGAATCCTGAACTGGCGTCAGCTCTACGACCTCACCGAACTGCCCGAACACCTCATCATCGTCGGTTCAGGTGTCACCGGCGCCGAGTTCTGCAATGCCTACACCGAACTCGGCGTCCCGGTCACCGTGGTGGCCAGCCGCGACCAGATCCTGCCGCATGAGGACTCCGATGCGGCGGCCGTGCTCGAGGAGGCCTTCGCCGAGCGCGGCGTGAAACTGGTCAAGAACGCCCGCGCCGACTCGGTGACCCGCACCGAACACGGAGTGCTGGTGACGATGGCCGACGGCAGAACCGTCGAGGGCAGCCATGCACTGATGACCGTCGGATCGGTGCCGAACACCGCGGGGCTCGGCCTGGACAAGGTCGGCATCGAGTTGGCTCCGGGCAACTATCTGAAGGTCGACCGGGTTTCACGGACATCGGCGTCGGGGATCTATGCGGCCGGCGACTGCACCGGCCTGCTTCCGCTGGCCTCCGTGGCCGCCATGCAGGGGCGTATCGCGATGTACCACGCCCTCGGCGAGGGGGTGACGCCGATCCGGCTGCGAACCGTCTCCGCGGCCGTGTTCACCAGGCCGGAGATCGCCGCGGTGGGGGTGCCGCAGACGGCCATCGACAGCGGCAACGTGCCGGCCCGGACGCTCATGCTGCCGCTGAACACCAACGCCAGGGCCAAGATGTCGCTGCTCCGTCTGGGCTTCGTGAAGATTTTCTGCCGGCCCGCGACCGGCGTCGTGATCGGTGGTGTCGTGGTCGCCCCGATCGCCTCGGAGCTGATCCTGCCCATCGCGCTGGCGGTGCAGAACAATCTCTCGGTCACCGACCTGGCGCAGACGTTGTCGGTCTACCCGTCGCTGTCCGGGTCGATCGTGGAAGCGGCGCGAAGGTTGATGGCTCACGACGATCTGGACTGAGTCCACGTAACCTGGGACAGGGCGACCGTACCGACCAGTAACTAGGAGCAACTCCAGTGAGCGACCCGATCCCCGCGAACGGGCAGACACTCATGGGCCCGGAACAGCGGGCAGAGGCCTGGGAGCGCCTCGGCAGCGAGCAGTTCGACGTCGTCGTCGTCGGCGGAGGAGTGGTCGGCGCGGGCGCCGCGCTGGATGCCGCGACGCGCGGCCTCAAGGTGGCTCTGGTCGAGGCGCGCGACTACGCGTCCGGAACGTCGAGCCGGTCGTCGAAGATGTTTCACGGCGGCCTTCGCTACCTCGAACAGCTGGAATTCGGACTCGTTCGAGAGGCGCTGCACGAACGCGAACTCTCGCTCACCACGTTGGCGCCGCACCTCGTCAAGCCGTTGCCGTTCCTCTTCCCGCTGACCAACCGATGGTGGGAGCGACCGTACGTCGCGGCGGGGATCTTCCTCTACGACCAGCTCGGTGGCGCGAAATCCGTTCCGCCGCAGAAGCACTTGACGAAGTCGGGCGCGCTCCGGCTGGCGCCGGGATTGAAGCGGTCGTCGCTGATCGGCGGGATCCGTTATTACGACACCGTCGTCGATGATGCGCGTCACACCATGACGGTGGCGCGGACGGCGGCGCATTACGGCGCAGTGGTGCGGACCTCGACGCAGGTGGTGTCCCTGCTGCGTGAGGGTGACCGGGTCGTCGGCGTGGAGGTACGCGACTCCGAAGATGGTCGAGTCACCGAGGTGCGCGGCCACGTCGTCGTCAACGCCACCGGCGTGTGGACCGACGAGATCCAGGCATTGTCCAAGCAGCGCGGCCGTTTTCGCGTGCGGGCATCCAAGGGCGTGCACATCGTCGTTCCTCGCGACCGCATCGTCAGCGAGGTCGCGATCATCCTGCGCACCGAGAAGTCGGTGCTGTTCGTCATTCCGTGGGGTACGCACTGGATCATCGGCACCACCGACACCGACTGGAATCTCGACCTGGCCCATCCGGCGGCGACCAAGGCCGACATCGACTACATCCTCGAGACCGTCAACTCGGTGCTCGCGACGCCGCTGACACACGACGACATCGACGGCGTGTACGCAGGGCTACGACCGCTGCTGGCAGGCGAAAGCGAAGAGACATCAAAGCTGTCGCGTGAACATGCGGTCGCCGTGCCCGCGCCGGGCCTGGTGGCGATCGCCGGCGGCAAGTACACCACCTACCGGGTGATGGCTGCCGATGCGATCGACGCCGCATCCGAGTTCGTTCCGGCACGGGTGGCGCCGTCGATCACAGAGAAGGTGCCACTCATGGGCGCCGACGGCTACTTCGCGTTGGTCAATCAGACCCAAAGCGTTGGCGCGCACTACGGTCTGCATCCATATCGGGTGCGGCATCTACTCGACCGGTACGGTTCGCTGATCGGCGAGGTGTTGCAGATGGCAGAAGGAGACCCCGACCTTCTGACGCCCATCACCGAGGCGCCGGTCTACCTGAAGGTGGAGGCGTGGTACGCCGCCGCGGCCGAGGGTGCGCTGCATCTCGAGGATATCCTTGCGCGCCGGATGCGCATCTCGATCGAATACCCACACCGCGGCGTGGACTGCGCGCGTGAAGTCGCCGAAGTGGTTGCCCCCGTTCTGGGTTGGAGCGAGGGCGACATCGACCGCGAGGTGAAAACCTATCTGGCTCGGGTCGAGGCGGAGGTGCGCTCGCAGCAGGAACCCGACGACGAATCCGCCGACGCGTTGCGGGCCGCCGCACCGGAGGCCCGAGCCGAGATTCTCGAACCGGTGCCGCTCAATTGAGGCGGATCCCTGGGGGTAGGAGCGATGGGGCCACGCCCGCAGGGCAGGGGACGACCCGGGGGAGAAGGTTGGCACCACTTCCGGTGCGCGACGGACTCGGCCCGGCACGGGTCCGGTTGAAGGGCGGGCCCGTACTCGCCGAGCTCACCGATCGGTTCGGTGAGGCCGCGTCGGCGAAGGTGCGCGACGGCGAGGTGGTGACGACCGCAGGCGCCGTAGTGGACGCAGACACGTCGTTGCCTCCCGGCGCGTTCGTGTACCTGTATCGCGAACTGCGAGAAGAAGTTCCGGTGCCGTTCGACATGCCGATCCTGTACCGTGACAACGACATCGTCGTGGTGGACAAACCGCACTTTCTGGCGACGATGCCTCGCGGCGCACACGTTGCGCAGACGGCGCTGGTGCGGCTGCGACGTGAGCTGCACATCCCCACGTTGTCGCCGGCGCACCGGTTGGACCGGCTGACGGCAGGCGTGCTGCTGTTCACAGTGCGGCGCGAGGTGCGCGGTGCGTATCAGACGCTGTTCGCGCGAAGCCTGGTGCGCAAGACGTATCTGGCGCGTGCCGAGATCAACCCAGAAGTCGAGCTACCGACGGTGGTGCGTAGCCGAATCATCAAGGAGCGCAGCCGGTTACAGGCCTTCGAGGTGCCGGGCGAGCCGAACGCGGAGACACTCGTCGAGGACGTGGGCGACGGCGTCTACCGGTTGACGCCGCGCACCGGACGCACGCATCAGCTGCGGGTGCACATGGCGTCGCTGGGGCTCCCGATCACCGCGGACCCGTTGTACCCGAACGTCATCGAGGTGCCCCCGGACGACTTCACCCGGCCGCTGCAGCTGATCGCGCACCGCCTCGAGTTCGACGATCCGCTCACGGGCGAGCGCCGCGCGTTCGTCAGCGGCCGATCGCTAGCCTGATCCCGCGGCGATGACCGCGCGATTTCGGCCGGCCGCCACCGGGAGGTCGACCTTCATGACCTGCCGGTCGTAGGTCATGAAGCCGTTGACCTCGTTCTCGACATCCGTTGTCTGCGTGTATATGGCGCCCGACAGGCCGATCTCGCGCAGGACCCGCTCGAGGTCGACGCTGACCTCCACGTAGCGCTGGGTCAACCGCTCCTTGCCGTCGGTCATCTCGTAGGCCATCGGCGGACCCGGCCACCGGTTGGCCTCTTCGATCAAGCCGAGCCCGCCATACTCACCGTTGACGGTCACCCGTCCGTCGCGCACGACCGGCCGGCCGGGACCCACGTAGGTGTGGTCGTCGAAGATGTCACCGGCTCTGCTGTCGCCGCGTGACTTGCAGCAATTCGCACCGCTGTTGGGTACCACCATGCGCGTGGGGTCCTCGGCCTTCACCGCTCTGGCGATCCTGGCCGTGTCGTATTCGCCCCAGCCTTCATTGAAGGGCACCCAGCCGACAATCGAGGTGACACTGCTGAGTTGGTGGACCATAGCGGAGAGCTCGTTTTCGAAATGCGCCTGCGCATTGCGGCGTGGTGTCGGCGCCGGACCCGTCGGAATGTCGAGAGACACGTCGAGTGACGGCATGTCCTGCCACACCAACAGTCCGAGTTTGTCGGTCCAGTAGTACCACCGCGCGGGTTCCACCTTGGCGTGCTTGCGGACGAAGTTCATTCCGAGTGCCTTGATCTGCTCGAGATCGAACTTCAGTGCGTCATCCGTTGGTGCGGTGTAGATCCCGTCGGGCCAGTAGCCCTGATCGAGCGGGCCGTGCAGGAACGTGATCTTGCCGTTGAGCGCGATCCGTGACCTGCCCTGGCCGTCTTTGACGGTGCTGATCGTGCGCAGTCCGCCGTAGCTGGCGACCTCGTCGACGACCTTTCCGGACCGGCTCACCAGCCGCGCCTTGAGGTCGTAGAGAAACGGGTCGTCCGGTGTCCACAGATGCGGCGACGGCACCTTCAGTCGAAGCGTCGCGCCGGGCTTGCCCGATGCACGCGCCACCACCTCACCGTCGGGCGCGGAGACGACGACCTCGGTGCGTTGATCGGTGGAGCCCGAAACACGCGGCGTCACAGCGAAACTCGTCAGATCGGGTGTGATGTCGAGCTTGTTGATGTACGCGCTCGCCACCGGCTCCATCCACACCGTCTGCCAGATACCCGACGCTCCGGTGTAGAACAGCCCCGCGGGGTTGTAGCGCTGCTTGCCGACGGCGAAGCCGCCCTTCTCGTTGCGGTCCTCGACGCGGACGGTCAGTTCCTGCGGCCCCGACGGCCTCAGCGCGCTGGTGATGTCAGCGCTGAACTCGGTGTAACCGCCCTCGTGGCGCGCCACCTGTTTGTTGTTCACCCAGACCGTAGCGATCTGGTCGACGGCGCCAAAGTGAAGCAGCACATGCTGGTTGTCCCAGTCCTCGGGGATCTCGATCACCTTGCGGTACCACATCTGGTCGTCATGTCTCTGAACTCCGGACAGCGCGGACTCCGTCGGGAATGGGACCAGAATCTGTTCGCGATACTCACGCTCGGCGGGGGGCGCGCCGGCCTTGGTGGGCCCGCCGCCGCTATAGCCCCACAGGCCGTTGAGGTTCATCCACTTCGTCCGCGCCAGCTGCGGGCGCGGATATTCGGGCAGCGCATTGTTCGGCCCCACCAGCGGCGTCCACCTGGTCGGCAACGGTGGTTTCTTCGGCAGCCACACGTCAGCCGCATTGGCAGGGGCGCTGGCGATCATCATGGTGCCCAGCAGTGCGACCCCCACTGCCACAGCGATGTGGGCGAGTCGAACCCGAACGCGCGCGCGGGTACGGCGGGTGAGCTGAGCAGGCAAGATTCTTCCCCAGTGTCGAGATGATTGGGACCGACTTGGCGGCGCCCACCCCTTGAAGGTCCCCCGGGCACGCCGTCGCGTCGGCAGCAAACATACCGCCAAGTTGTTGCCTACGGAAGTAGGCGAGTTTGGCAATTTGCACAGAATCGACACCTCGGGGCCAAGGGTGATCACTCAGCAAACGCCTATAGCGCATATCGCATGTGTAGACGCCCGATCCAGCAATCGATTTGCCAGGTCCATGGCACGGCCGAGCGCGATCGACCATCCAGATTGCGAAGTGGTGTGGCAGATGTTCCCGCCCAGGCTGCGCAGCAAAGTGTGTTGCTGTCCGGCGAAACCTCCTCGGCGACACGTAGCGATTGGCATACTGCTTTCCGATCACACCGGGCTTTTCAGCTGCGACAATTCATCCGGGCGGCAGCCCTCGAAGGAGTGAACGTGCGCAAGATCTGGCTCTGTGCCGCGGCGACATTGTTCGCCGGCGGTTTGGTGAACATCAGTACGCCCACCGCCGACGCCACGGTGTGCGGATCCGTCGGTGGCAGGTTCGTTGACGTCAGTGGATGCAGCGACCCGTTCGCGTATCTGAATCAAGCGTTACCGCCGCCGCCCCCTCCGCCGCCCCCGCCACCGCCGCCGGGTGCACCGCCACCCCCTCCGCCGCCTGCCTACTACGTGCCGCCGGCGCCGAACGTCAATGCGTGCGTGAACGTGGGTCGTCGCATTTCTGTGAGCGGTTGCATCTAACGTCAGGTCCCGTGGACCGCGCAACATTCGATTGCCTCTTCGACCTGACCGACCGCACCGTCATCGTCACGGGTGGCACCCGCGGCATTGGGCTGTCTCTTGCCGAGGGCTTCCTTTTGGCGGGCGCTCGCGTCGTGGTGGCCAGTCGCAAGCCGGAGGCATGCGAAGAGGCGGCGCAGCATCTGCGTGGGCTCGGCGGTGAGGCGATCGGCGTGCCGACCCACCTCGGTGACGTCAGCGCGCTCGAGGCACTCGTCGCAAAGTCGGCTGAGGAGTTCGGCGGCATCGACGTGGTGGTGAACAATGCGGCGAATGCACTGGCGCAGCCCGTGGGGCAGATGACCGCCGACGCCCTGACGAAGTCACACGACGTGAATCTGCGCGGACCCGTGTTCCTCGTGCAGGCGGCGCTGCCGCACCTGAAGGCCAGTGCACACGCGTCGGTGGTGAACCTGATCTCCGTCGGTGCTTTCAACTTCGCGCCGGGGACGGCGATCTATTCGGCGAACAAGGCGGCGTTGATGTCTTTCACCCGGTCGATGGCTGCCGAGTACGCATCAGACGGCATTCGTGTGAACGCCATCGCGCCCGGGCCCGTCGACACCGACATGATGCGGAACAATCCGCAGGAGGCGATCGATCGGATGGCGAGCAGCAATCTCATGAAGCGACTTGCGCAGCCGGATGAGATGGTCGGTGCCGCATTACTTTTGGCCTCCGACGCGGGAAGCTACATGACCGGGACGGTGATCATCGCCGACGGTGGCGGAACGCCTCGGTAGCCTCTGCCATCACTCCGCCCGTCGACGCCAGGATTTGGCTGCGGTTCTCCAGATGCAGCGCCGCCTCGAGACTGGACGCGTCCAGGTTGGCCCACAGGACCTGCTTGGTCGACTCGACGCCGAATTTCCCGTACCCACACAGTGTTTCGGCGATGGTCAGTGCATCGTCGACCACGGTTGCGTCGGCAGAGATACGTGACACCATGCCCATCCGCAGCGCCTCGTCGGCATCGACCGCACGTGCGGTGAGGATCAGATCGAACGCCGGCCCGGCGCCGACGATGCGCGGCAGCGTGTAGCTCACGCCGATGTCGCAGCCGCCGAGGCCGAGCTTGATGAACTGGGTGCAGAACCGCGCGGACTCCGACGCCAGACGGATATCGCAGGCCAGCGCGATACCCATGCCCCCGCCGTAGGCCGGGCCATTGACCGCCGCGATCACCGGCTGTCGCAGTCGGTGGATCTTGGCGGTCAGGTCGGCAATCCGTTCCTGCCATCGCATTCCGGACCGCGGGAACTCCGTCCCTTCGCCCGCCCTGTTGGGGTTGGGATCGGTGAGGTCCAGGCCCGAGCAGAAGCCGCGTCCTGCGCCGGTGAGCACGACAACCCGGCACTCGTTGTTGTCGCGGATCCCGTCGAGGGTGGCGTGCAGGTCCTCGACCAACTCGTATGAGAGCGCGTTGAGCTTCTCCGGTCGGTTCAGGGTGAGCACGGCGATGTCAGGCCGGGGATACGTCAATTCGAGATGGGGCATGGGCGACACGTTAGCCCCGCGCCTGCTGGACTCAGACGGCGCTGCGCCAACCGGTGACGCCCACGACGATCATTCTCAGTTGCTTGACCGCAATGCGCCTGATCTCATCGAGCGCCACCGAGTCGTTGGCGTCCTCGATGGCCTCGGCGATCGAGATCATGGCGTTGACGAAGAGGCTCGCCAGGATATTGAGATCTTCACCGCTCCACGTATTGAGGCCCGGGAAGCGGGCGAGGTCGATCGCCAGTTCCGACGTGATCAGCCGGATCTCGGTACGAATGGCGTATCGCAGCACGCTCACGCCGCTGGAGCGCTCGCGGCCGATGAAGCGCCAATGCTCGCGACGATCGTTGACGCCCTCGATCAAGATGTCCACCGACGACTCGATGACGCGGTTGGGATCAAGCTTGCCCGCCCGCGCTCCGCGCAGCATGTCGCGCAGGGCGCGGAACGATTCGTCGATGAGCACGAGGCCCAGCGCCTCCATCGACTCGAAATGGCGATAGAACGCCGCGGGCACGATCCCTGCTTCCCGAGTGACTTCGCGCAGGGACAGGGCGGCGAAGCTGCGGTCTTCCAGTAGACGCAGGGAAGCGGCGACGATTGCGCGCCTGGTGGCCTCCTTGCGCTCCTCCCTGGAGAGGGTGTCACGGGACCGGGACTTGCTTGACCTGCTCGAACGGCTCGTTCGTGAACTGGGCGTACGACTGTTCACTTTGTGAAACCTACCACAACCTGCGTGAATCTGTTGACGCGGGTCGCTGTACTGTCGCACGGTATACACATGTTCACTCAAACTTTGACACGCGGTTGGCCGTCGAGGGTCCTCCGGTCTCCGCTGGTCGACCTGCTCACCGGTCCGCACGGCGTCGACCGGTATACCGAGCTAGTCGAGCCGACATGGACCGATCGGGACCCTCGCGCGAAGGTGATCGCGGTGCGCAGGCAGACGCCGCGCAGCGTCACCCTCACCCTCGAGCCGAATCAGGCGTTCACCGGTTTTCGGGCCGGACAGCACATCAACCTCACGGTCGAGATCGACGGCCGTCGGCGCACCCGGCCCTACTCGCCGGCCAGCGCTGAAGGGTCGCCGTTCATCGAGCTGACCATCGGTCACCACGACGGCGGCCTCGTCTCGACATACCTGAACAAGCACGCCCGGCCGGGCATGGTCGTCGGCCTGGATTCGGTCGGCGGAGACTTTGTGATGCCTGCGACTCGGTCGCGCCGAATCCTGTTCGTCTCCGGCGGCAGCGGCATCACTCCGGTGATGTCGATGCTGCGGACCCTTCGGGCGGAGGGCGCCGATCGCGAGATCACGTTCATCCACTACGCGCGCTCCCGCGAGGAGGCCTGTTACGCCGCCGAGCTGGAGAAGATGGCGGGTGTGCGGGTGCTGCACGGCTACACGCGTGGAGGCGGGGGAGATCTCGTCGGACACTTCGACGCCGAGCATCTCGCGATCGTCGACGCCGATGACGACACCGACGTCTACGTGTGCGGACCGCCCGCGCTCGTCGACGCAGTGCGCGCGCATCTGCCCGGCGCGAAGTCGGAGAGCTTCGTACCCCCTGTCTTCACGGTCCCGGCCGAATCTTCTGGTGGCCGTGTGGCATTCACCGACACGGCCGTCGACGTCGTTGACGACGGCCGGCCCTTACTCGAACAAGCCGAGGCCGCTGGCCTCGCCCCGGAGAGCGGATGCCGAATGGGTATCTGCCACAGCTGTACCCGCCGCAAGACCCGCGGCGCGGTGCGCAACCTGATCACCGGCGCGGTGTCGACCACCGATGAGGAAGACGTGCAGATCTGCGTGTCCGTTCCTGTCGGCGACGTCGATCTGGCGCTCTGACCACAAAGGAGGAATCGAGATGACCACTGCTACTGATACCACCACTACCGCGCAACCTCAGACCATCACCAAAACCGTCGCGGGCAAGACCGTGACGATGACCCCCGAGCAGGCCGAGGCTTTCGGCCGCGAACTCGACGCGCTGAAGGAACGGGTGATCGCTGATCTCGGCGAACGGGACGTGAACTATATCCGCCAAATCATCAAGGCGCAGCGCGGTCTGGAGGTCGCCGGACGCGCGATGCTCTTCGGCGGCATCTTCCCGCCGTTCTGGCTTGCGGGCACCGCGATGCTGGGACTGTCGAAAATCCTCGACAACATGGAGATTGGCCACAACATTATGCACGGCCAATACGACTGGACCGGCGATCCGGCGTTGTCCAGCAAGGACTTCGAATGGGACACCGCGTGCCCGGCCGACCAGTGGCGGCACTCGCACAACTACATGCACCACACCTACACCAACATCGTCGGCATGGACCGCGACGTGGGTTACGGCATCCTGCGGATCAGCGAAGACCAGAAGTGGAAGCCTTACTTCCTTGGTAACCCGGTATGGGCCTTCCTGTTGATGGTGCTGTTCCAGTACGGCGTCGCCCTGCACGAACTGGAGACCGAACGCATCACCGCCGGCGAGATCTCGATTGCCGACAAGCGCGAAATCCTCGAGGGCATCTGGAAAAAGACCAAAAAGCAGACGCTCAAGGACTATGTGGCCTTCCCGCTGCTGGCCGGGCCATTCGCGCCCTGGGTGTTCGCGGGCAACATGACCGCCAACCTGATGCGCAACATCTGGTCCAACGTCATCATCTTTTGCGGGCACTTCCCCGAGGATGTGCAGGAGTTCTCCATCGAGGAGACCAAGGCCGAGACACGTGGCCAGTGGTACTTCCGCCAGGTACTCGGATCGGCGAACCTGACCGGCGGCAAGCTGTTTCACATTCTGAGCGGCAACCTGTCGTTCCAGATCGAGCACCACCTGTTCCCCGATATCCCGGCGCACCGGCACGCCGAAATCGCGCCGGACGTTCAGGAAATCTGCCAGCGCTACGGCATTCCCTACAACAAGGGTCCGCTGGTCAAGCAGATCGCCACGGTCTGGCGGAAGATCTTCAAGCTCGCTCTGCCCTGACTCTGACGAAACTGGGCCCCTACTTCGTGTGGGCCCAGTTTCGGCGCTTACGTCTGGCAGTTCGGGCACCAGAACATGATCCGATCGCCGCTGCGATCCGACTCGATGGGGGTGCGGCAGCGACGGCACGGTTCACCCGCCCGCCCGTATACCCAGACCTGTTGACCTCGCCTGCTGTCGCCTGTGGTGACGCGGTTGAGCCGTGATCTGTTGAGCCACAACATGTCGCGCGCCCGCTGCACCATGCGCAGGGGATCCTTGACCTTCGCGACCGGTGTCATCGGCAGATAGCCGGTGACGAAGCACAGCTCGTTGGCGAATACGTTGCCGACGCCCGCCATCACCCGTTGGTCCAACAGCGTTTCCGCCAGCGGCCGGTCGGGGTCCGCGGTGAGGTTCGCTCGCGCCACGGCCGGCTCCCAATCGTTGCCGAGCAGATCGGGACCGAGGTGCGCGACGGCATCCATGTCGTGTGCGCGCTCGAGAATCTCCAGGACGCCCAGATCAATTCCCGCGGCACGAGAGTCGGGCGTCTCGAGGATGATGCGGATCTTGTGCGCAGGGACCCGCCTGACCTGGCCGCCGAGCAACCACGCTCCGTCCATCTTCAGGTGCGAGTGAATGCTGGCGTCACCGACCCGGATGAACAGGTGCTTGCCGCGGCTGAGCACTTCGTCGACGACCTGGCCGCTGAGATCGACGGTGGCGAACTTGGGCACCCGCACGTCGCAGCGTGTCAGCGTCTTGCCCTCGAGCGCCTCTCGCAACTTGGCCGCGGTACGGAAGACGGTGTCGCCCTCAGGCACTCAACCGGCCCACCGCGTCGATGGCGCGTTCCGCCTGCGCCACAATCTGTGCCACCACGACGGCTGCGTCGTTGGATCCGGTGACCATGTCGACGGCTTCACCGGCCCAGATGGGCACGTAGTCGAAGTCCCGGCGCGCGACGGCGTCGAGGTAAAGCTGTCGTACCGAATCGTCGAGTTCCGATTCGCGGCCCTGCCATTCGTCGGTGAACCGGTTGCGCAGTGTGCGCGCCGGATACTGCTCGGGCCAGGCTGCCCCTGACGCGACGTCGATGGCACGGCCTCGCGTGGTGTCGACAGTCTGTGCGGCGATGATCGCCTCGACTTCGTCGGCGTCGAGCAGCGCTTCGGGGGTGGCCTCGAAGCGAGTGCCGATCATCGCGCCTGCCGCACCGAGCGTCAGGGCCGCGGCGAGTCCGCGACCGTCGGCGATGCCGCCCGCCGCGAGCACCGGTGTTGTACCCGCGATGTCGACGACTGCGGGGACAAATGGCAGAGTCGCCCGACCGCCGCCGTGACCGCCGGCCTCCGATCCCTGCGCGACGATGACGTCGGCGCCGACCTCCAGCGCACGTCTTGCTTCCTCCATCGACGTGACCTGCACCATGACGGCGATGTCCGTCGCGCGGATCGTGTCGACGAACGGCTTCGGATCGCCGAAGGACAGCATGATCGCCGACGGTTCCTGCGCGATCGCCGCGTCGAGTACTTCGTGGGTCAGGCCCCAGGTGAGAAACCCGATGCCCCACGGGTTGCTGGTCGCCGCCTTCGCGATCCCGCACTCGCGTTGGACCCATCGCTGGTTGCCACTTCCGGCGCCGATCAGACCCAGCCCGCCGCCTTCGGAGACCGCAGCCGCCAGCGCGCCGCCCGCGACGCCGCCCATCGGGGCGAGCACGACGGGATGGTCGATGCCAAACCTGACCGTCAACGCGGTACGAAGCGTCATGTCACGACTGTAGGCGTCGGCGTCAGCGCAACCGCAGGCCGCGCGGGGTGCGTGAGAAGCCCGCGTTGACGAGCGCGTCGTGCACCGCGGCTCGCTCACCCTGTGCGGCGGGTTCGAGCACTGACACGCCGTTGACCTTCTCGACGAGCAGCGGCTGTACGCGACCGGCGTTGAACAGATCCGCCAGCGCGGTGGCGGCCGCGACGTGTGCGTCGGTGTCGTCGGTGAAGCTCAGCAGCGAGCGTCCGCCGCGTTCGAGGAACCACACCAGCTCGCCGTCGACCATCGCCACCAGTGCGCCCGCTTTGCGGCCGGGTCGGTGCGCCACATCGTCTTCGGAGAGTTTTCGCGACGGCCACGGCAGCGCGGCGCCGTACGGGTTCGCGGGGTCGGCGGCGGCGATCACCACGGCGTGGTACTCGCGATGATCGGGGTCGACCCCGTCGAGATAGGACCGCAGCCTGTCGACAGTAGAAGCCACCGCGAACTGCGCACCGCCCAGCGATTCGACGAAGTACCCGCGCTGGCAGCGACCGGCATCCTCGAACGCCGTCAGCACCTTGTACAGCATGGCGAAGCCGCCGGGTATCTCCTCGGCCGCGACCGCGCCCTTGGTCAGCACCCCGTGGCGGTTGAGCAGCAACTCGGCCTGAAAATGCGCGCGCACAGTGGATTCCGGCTCCGCGACCGGCAGCGCCGACCATCGGCCCGCAACTGTCGGGTCCGAAGCGCGGGCCTGTGCATGCGCGACGCTGTAACGGCTCAATCGTGGCGCACGCTGACGCTGGCGGTGTGCGGGGGCGCCACGGCGTCCGGATGACCGGCGGGGACCCGACAGCAGCGCCCGCACCGGCGCGAACGTATCGCCGGTGACCCAGCCTGCCCAGATCAACTCCCACAGAGCCTGTTTCAGCTCGTCGGTCGGATTGTCCGCCAGCTGGCGGTAGAAGTACGCTCCGCCCCGGCCAAGGGTGTCCATGATCGCGCGGTGCGTGTCGGTGAACTCGATCTCCGCCGGCGCGGCGAGCGTCAATGGCGCCGAGTCGGCGGGGTGGAAGGCGATCCACCCGTCGCCGCCGCCGATCTGACCCGCACCCGACCAGGTGACCTCGCCGGAGGCGAGCAGTTCGTCGAGCATCGCGGGTCGATAGTCGCGCACCCGCTGACCGAACACGAGATTCTCCACCGCCGACGCCGGCACCGGCACGCCCGCCAGTTGGTCGATCACCTGGGCCAGGCCGTCGACGCCCGCAGTGTTCGTCGATCCGACGGATTGCCACGCAGGCAGGAAGCGGCCGTACGCCGCTGTGCTGACCGGTTCGACCTGTGCCCGCAGCGCGGCGAGCGACCGCCGGCGAAGGATTTTCAGCACATCGGCGTCACACCATTCGATGGACTCGACAACGGCGCCTGATGCCGCCGGGGCGGCTCCGGTCGTGAACTCTCCGCGAATCAGCCTGCCGTCGATCGCCATTCGGCCCAAGACGTCCGCCGTGACCCGCAGCCCGAGTCCGAACCGGGCCGCCGCATCATGACTGGTGAACGGACCGCGCGTGCGGGCGTAGCGACCAAGCAACTCCCCGAGCGGATCGTCGACCGATTCGGTGAACGCCGTTGGCACCCCGACGGGCACGGCGACCCCGACGCCGTCGCGCAGAAGGCCGATGTCCTCGATGGCCACCCACCACTGCGCCTCGGCGAACGAGACCGTCAACACACGCTTGGTGGCCAGCAACCCCTCCAGCCAGCCACCCACGTCGGTGGTGGTGCATCGCTCGGCGATCTCGGCCTCGGTCAGCGGGCCGAGCACCCGCAGCAGATCGGCGATGCCCTCAGCGTCGCGGGCCCGGCGATCCTCGCTGAGGTGTTGAAGCTGATTAGTGGTCGTCGCGATGACTTGGGGTTCGAGCAGCTCGCGCAGCTCGACCCGGCCGAGTAGTTCGGCCAGCAGCACGCTGTCCAGCGACAGTGCGGCGGCGCGGCGCTCGGCGAGTGGGCTGTCACCCTCGTACATGAAGGCGCCGACGTAGCCGAACAGCAGCGAGGCCGCGAACGGCGACGGTGTCGACGTCTCGACCTCGACCACCCGCAGGCGGCGCTGTGCGACCCGATGCATGAGCTCAGTGAGCGCAGGAACGTCGTACACATCCTGCAGGCACTCGCGCACCGCCTCCAGCACGATCGGGAAGTCCGGGTACTTGCGCGCGACGTCCAGCAGCTGCGCGGCACGCTGCCGCTGATGCCACAGCGGGGATCGCTTGCCGGGGTGGCGGCGGGGGAGAAGCAATGCGCGAGCGGCACATTCGCGGAATCGCGAGGCGAACAGCGCCGAGCCGCCCACCTCCGCGGTGACGATGGGCTCGATCTCGTCGGCGTCGAACACGAACAGCTCCGCCCCAGGGGGCGGTGTTCCGGCATCAGACCAAGTATCCGGCAGTCGCACGATGATGCCGTCGTCGGACGCGGTCGGCTTCTCGTCGATGCCGTAGCGCTCGCGCAACCGGCGTGAAATGGCCAGTGCGAGGGGGCCGTGTACCCGAAGCCCATACGGCGAGTGGAGGATGACCCGCCAATCGCCGAGCTCGTCGCGGAACCGCTCCACTACAAAGGTGGTGTCCGTCGGAACGACTCCGGTCGCCTGGCGTTGCTCGTCGAGCAGCGTCCACAGGTTGTCGGAGGCGAAATCATCGAAACCCATTGTGCGACAGCGGTCGACGAACTCGTCGCGGCCCAGTTGAGCTAGCTCCCCGGTGAATGCGCCGACTGCAGCGCCCAGCTCGGGTGGCCGGCCGACACTGTCGCCGCGCCAGAACGGCAGCCGGGCGGGCTGTCCGGGCGCAGGCACTACCAGCACCCGGTCATGGGTGATCTCGATGATCCGCCAGCTGGTCGCACCGAGTGAGATCACATCGCCGGGACGCGATTCGTACACCATCTCCTCGTCGAGTTCACCTACCCGAGAGGGCTTTTCGGAGTCGGTGGCGAGGTAGACGGTGAACAGCCCGCGATCGGGGATCGCGCCACCGGAGGTCACTGCCAACCGTTGCGCACCAGGGCGCGCCGTCAGTGTGCCCGCGTCTCGGTCGTACACCAGCCGCGGCCGCAGTTCGGCGAACTCGGTGGACGGGTACTTGCCGGACAGCAGGTCGAGCGTCGCCTCGAAGGCACTGCGCGGCAACGTCGCGAACGGAGCGCTGCGCCGGACCGCGTCGAACCAGCGATCGGCGTCCAGTGGCTCGAGGGCACACGCCGCGACGGTGTGCTGAGCCAGCACGTCGAGCGGATTCGCCGGCACCCGCATGGTCTCGATCTCACCGGCCAGCATTCGCTTGACGGTGACCGCACATCCGATCAGATCCGTTCGGTGCTTGGGAAACAGCACGCCCTGCGAGATCTCGCCGACCTGGTGACCGGCGCGGCCGATGCGCTGCAGGCCGCTGGCGACCGACGGGGGAGCCTCGACCTGGATGACCAGGTCGACCGCGCCCATGTCGATGCCGAGTTCCAGGCTGGATGTCGCGACAACGGCTTTGAGCCGACCGCTCTTGAGGTCGTCCTCGACCTGAGCGCGCTGCTCCTTGCTGACAGATCCGTGATGCGCGCGGGCAAGCAACGTGGGAGCGCCGAGCGAAGCGCCGCTGGCCATCAGCTGCGCAGGGAAGCCGCCGCCGACCTTCGGATTGTGCGCCATCGACAACTCACTGCTCCCCTCGGAAGCGGTGGGCCCAGAGCGGTTGGCGTGAATCTCGTTGAGACGCGAGGTGAGTCGCTCAGCGAGTCGGCGGGAGTTGGCGAACACGATCGACGAGTTGTGCGCCTCGATCAGATCGACGATGCGCTCCTCCACATCGGGCCAGATGGTGTTGTTCTCGAGGTTGGCCATATCCGGAACGGGCACCGTCACCGACAGGTCGAACGTCTTGGCGGCGGGGGGCGAGACGATGGTCGTCCGCGCCTGACCGGACAGGAACCGCGCCACCTCTTCGGGCGGACGGACCGTTGCGGACAGGCCGATGCGCTGCGCGGGCCTGTCGAGAAGTTGGTCGAGCCGCTCCAGCGACAGCGCGAGATGTGCGCCACGCTTGGTGCCGGCGACGGCATGCACCTCGTCGACGATGACCGTCTGCACCTCGGTCAGCGTCTCGCGGGCTGCCGAGGTGAGCATCAGGAACAACGACTCCGGCGTGGTGATGAGAATGTCGGGCGGTCGGGTGATCAGCTCGCGGCGCTGAGCGGGCGTGGTGTCTCCGGACCGCACGCCGACGCTGATGGTGGGCGCGGGATTCCCGCTGCGCTCGGCGAGACGGCCGATGCCCGTCAAGGGGGTCCGCAGGTTGCGCTCGACATCGACGGCCAGCGCCTTCAGGGGTGATACATAGAGGACACTGGGCCCCCGGCGTGCCAGGGGAGTTCCCGCACCCACGGGTCGGGGTTCCGAAGAGGCGAGGCGGTCGATTGCCCACAGGAACGCGGCCAACGTCTTACCGGATCCGGTGGGGGCGATGACCAGCGTGTTGTCGCCGTCTGCGATGGCCGACCACGCCTGCGCCTGTGCTGGGGTGGGCTCAGCGAAGGTGCCCGTGAACCAGTCGCGGGTCAGCCCGCTGAACCGGGCGAGGGCGTTGGTGCTCATCTAGCCATCGTGCCGGAGACCACCGACAAGTATCAGGGGCGTGCGGCCGCGATGTACTCCGTGACGGACTCGGGGATCCCGGGCACCCGTGCGACCGCGTCGAGCAATGCGTGTGCACTGGCGTCGGCGACGGTGTCGATGTCGACCGACGGGTCGAGCATCCGCTGCCGGCACATCTCGAGAATGAAGGCCAACCAGCCGTAGACGACGACGCGCAGGTCGCGCTCGACCTTGGAGTCCAGGCCGTCCCCCGCGAAGCCGGCGACGATCCGCTCGGCCTGTCGGTCGTTGTCGAAGTCCTCGATGCCGCGCAGGACGGGGTCGGAGACGCCGATGCCCACGTGGGCAGCCCACGCGACGTTCGGGTTCTCCTCGTAGTAGCGGAGGTAAGCGATGACGCCTTCGCGCAGCTGGTCGAACAGGCCGAGGCCGGGCGTGGGCGGAGTGTTGGTCGCATCGAAGAGACGCTGGCTCTCCGCGCGCAGTACCGCCGCGAAGAACGCCCGCTTGTCGGGGAAGTAGTGGTACATCAGCGCGCGTGACACGCCCGCCTTCTCGGCGATCTCGTCTATTCGGACCTCGTCGTAGGGGCGTTGTCCGAAGACCTCGGCGCCCAATGCGAGAAGCTCGTTGCGCCGCTCCTCGGGCGAGAGCCGTCGACGGGGTTCAGCCATGCCGACAGTCTAATTGACACATGTACAACTACCCCCGAGACGGTCGCAATCGGTGCGTTCGCGCGGAGGAATGCATCAGCCGAAGTGCACACCCTGGGCGAGCGGTAACTCGGACGAATAGTTGACGGTGTTGGTGGCGCGGCGCATGTACGCCTTCCACGCGTCCGAACCCGATTCGCGTCCTCCGCCGGTCTCCTTCTCGCCGCCGAACGCACCGCCGATCTCGGCCCCCGAGGTCCCGATGTTGACATTGGCGATACCGCAGTCCGAACCGTCGGCGGACATGAAGCGTTCGGCCTCGCGGACGTCCGTCGTGAAAATCGACGACGAAAGTCCCTGCGGCACGGCATTGTTCAATGCGATCGCCTCGTCCAGCTCGTCGTAGGTCAGCACGTAGAGAATCGGCGCGAAGGTCTCGGTGTGCACCACCTCGGTCTGCGCGGGCATCCGGACGACGGCAGGGGCGACGTAATACGCGCCATCGTCTCCCAGCTCGTGGCGCTCCCCGCCGAACACCTCGCCGCCGTCGGCGCGCGCCTGTTCGAGCGCCTTGACCATGTCGCGATACCCGGTCTCGTGGATCAGCGGTCCGACCAGCGTGCCGTCGGCCGACGGATCGCCGATGGGCAGCTGGCGGTAGGCGGACGCGATCCGGCTGATCAGTTCGTCGACCACCGAGGAGTGCGCGATCAGCCGTCGCATGGTGGTGCATCGCTGCCCTGCCGTGCCCGCGGCGGAGAACACGATGCCGCGCACCGCGAGATCCATGTCGGCCGACGGCGTCACGATGGCCGCATTGTTTCCGCCGAGTTCCAGCAGCACCTTCCCGAACCGCTGAGCCACCCGCGGTCCGACCTGCCGACCCATCCGCACCGAGCCCGTCGCGGACAGCAGCGCCACCCGTGGATCGTCGACGAGGCGTTCGCCGACGTCACGGCCACCCTGGATCAGCCGGCTGATCTCCCGCGGTGCGCCCACGTCGTCGGCCGCCCGCTCGATCAACGCCTGGCACGCCAACGCAGTCAACGGGGTGAGCTCAGACGGTTTCCACACCACGGTGTCTCCGCATACCAACGCGATCGCGGTGTTCCAGGCCCACACCGCCACCGGGAAGTTGAACGCGGTGATGACCCCGACCACGCCGAGCGGATGCCAGGTCTCCATCAGGCGATGTCCCGGCCGTTCGGATGCGATGGTCTTGCCGTAGAGCTGACGGGACAGGCCGACGGCGAACTGGCAGATGTCGATCATCTCCTGCACCTCGCCGAGCGCCTCCGAGGTGATCTTGCCCGCCTCGACCGTGACCAGCGTCGCGACATCGGCTTTGTGTTCCACCAGAAGCTCGCCGAGCCGCGCCACCAGGGCGCCGCGGACCGGAGCGGGGGTGGTCCGCCAGGACGTGAATGCTTGCGCGGCTTCGGCAATGGCGGCATCCGCCTGGTCCGTACTGGTCTCGGCGATCGTGAACAGCACGTCACCGGTGATCGGTGTGCTGGCGTGCAATCCGTCCCCACCCGGTTCGCCGAGTTCGACAGTCGAGCCGACGGCCCTCAGTGCACCGCGGACCTGGGTGCGCAGATCTTCGGCGGTCGGAAGCTGGAATTTCTGCATGGTCGTCATTGTGATGCGGCTTTCTCGTAGAGCTCATACGGATCGTGGATGTGGTGGCCGATGCGCCCGGCCATCCAACTCAGGGTGTAGTCAGCGCCGCCGACGGTGTCGTCTGAGCGCGCATCGCTGTCGAGGTTGGACCGGAATATCCCTGCGGCTGACGCGGGTAGGAAGTCCTCGTAGACAACCGGTTTCGACGGGTCGCCGCCGCGGTAGTACGCCAGTCCCGACGTTGCCATCTCCTCGTAGCTCGCGGGGAAGAACTCGTCCCAAACCGTCGCCGGGTCAGCAGCAGCCATCGCTGTGTCGTAGCGTTTCCTGCCTTCAGGAGTTAGGGCGACGCCACGCGACTCGACCTCCCCGAACCGCACACGAAGAGTGCCGTCGGACGTCGAGCCGTCGTCATCGCGGAAGCGCCGCGGTTCTGCCAGCGCCCGAAAAGACGTCTGCCGCAACAGGACGTCGGGCCCGGCGCCACGCGGTGGACCCTGGATCGCATCGATCATCGCGACACCGCGCTGAGTCATGCGCAGGTATAGCTCGTCGATGTCGAGCACATGTGGCGTCAGGTGGTTGATATGCGTGGTCGTCACCCCCGCGATGTCTGCGGCCACCGCCGATACGCGACTCAACTCGTCGTACCAGGCCCGGTCGATCGGCTCGCGTGACAGGGCAAACGCGTCCACGGCGGCCGCGACGAACCGATCGGCGCCCTCGTTATCCGTTCCGCCGTCGTCGGCGATGCGCCTCGCCTCGGCGGTCAGTGCGGGATCGAACAGCTGCCTGCCGGCGAGAAACCGTTCAATCCGGGCCTGCAGATCAGCGGAGAAGAATCGCCGGTCGGAGGTGGCCAGCATCGACGTGAAGACCCGAAACGGATTGTGTTCCAGCTCATCTGAATCGATCGGCCGGAACGCCGTCGAGATCACCGGCACCGGCGACGGCGCGTCGCGAAGGTCGTAGAACCCGACGGGGAACATGCCGAACGCGGCGAACAGGTCTGCGACGTCCGCGAGTTCACGCGGGCTGCCGACTCTGATCGCGCCGTGGCGCTCGGCCGTGACACGCTCGGTGGCATCGAGTTCGCCGTTCACCTCGGCACTGACCTCGACCAGGGTCCTGTAGAGCGGCACTTCGGCGGCGTAGAGCCGCGACAACGCCGAAGCGAACTGCGCACGCAACTGCGATGTTTGGACGCGCGAGCTCATTTTGCGCCTCGCCTCGGATACAGTGCGGCCATGAGCGAACCGCTCGACGACATCGACCGCGTGCTGGCACGTGAGCTGGTCGCCGACGGGCGCGCCACCCTGGCCCACCTCGCGGCGGCGGCGGGTCTGTCGGTGTCGGCGGTCCAGTCACGGGTGCGACGCCTGGAAGCTCGGGGAGTGGTGGTCGGGTACTCGGCCAGGATCAACCCCGAAGCCGTCGGGAACATGCTGTCGGCGTTCGTGGCCATCACCCCTCTCGATCCCTCTCAACCCGATGATGCTCCTGCACGGCTCGAACACATCGACGCAATCGAGTCGTGTCACTCGGTGGCCGGCGAGGAGAGCTACATCCTGCTTGTGCGTGTCGAGACTGCGCGGGCGCTTGAAGACTTGCTGCAACGGATCCGGACGACGGCGAATGTCCGCACACGAAGCACCATCATCTTACAAACTTTTTACGATAGACGCGACTCAGTGCCGTAAGTGTTCCGGTTATATGGTTCTTTGACCGTATATCTTCTGTTAAAATCGGCCTATGACCGCTGTCTTGACGCATGGCGCCCACGACGTCCCCTCCGCAGCCGCGGCCTCGCCGGTCCGTCCGGACGATGTCCGCGAGGTGCTGGCCCGCAGCATCCTGGCGGACGGCCTGGACCTCGTTCTCGACATCGACCGCTCATCCGGCTCGTGCCTGGTCGACGCCCGCACCGGCACGCGCTACCTCGACATGTTCACGTTCTTCGCGTCGTCGGCACTGGGTATGAATCACCCGGCGCTGGCGGAGGACGAGGATTTCCGCGCCGAACTCGCGCAGGCCGCGGTCAACAAGCCGAGCAACTCCGACGTCTACTCCGTGCCCATGGCGCGCTTCGTCTCCACCTTCGCTCGCGTCCTCGGCGACCCCGCGCTGCCGCATCTGTTCTTCGTCGACGGGGGAGCGCTCGCCGTCGAAAACGCACTGAAGGTCGCGTTCGACTGGAAGAGCAGGCATAACGAGGCGCACGGCATCGACCCCGACCTCGGTACCAAGGTGCTGCATCTGCGTGGCGCCTTCCACGGCCGCAGCGGCTACACGCTCTCGCTGACCAACACCGACCCCAACAAGGTCGCGCGGTTCCCGAAGTTCGACTGGCCGCGCATCGATGCGCCGTACATCCGGCCCTGCGCTGACATGGACGCGCTGGAAGCCGAGTCGCTCCGTCAGGCTCGCGCGGCGTTCGAAGCCCACCGGCATGACATCGCGTGCTTCATCGCCGAGCCCATCCAGGGTGAGGGCGGTGACCGCCACTTCCGGCCGCAGTTCTTCGCGGCGATGCGTGCGCTGTGCGATGAGTTCGACGCCTTGCTGATCTTCGACGAGGTGCAGACCGGCTGTGGGATGACCGGAACCCCTTGGGCCTACCAGCAATTGGGAGTCACTCCCGATGTGGTCGCATTCGGGAAGAAGACGCAGGTGTGCGGCGTGATGGCGGGTGGCCGCGTCGATGAGGTCGCCGACAACGTCTTCACGGTCAGCTCTCGGATCAACTCGACGTGGGGTGGCAACCTCGTTGACATGGTGCGCTCTCGGCGCATTCTGGAGGTCATCGAGTCCGACCGACTGATGCAGAGGGCGGCCTGGGTGGGCCGGTACCTCGTCGACCGGCTTTCCGAGCTCGCCGCCCAGTTCCCCGGCTTGGTGCTCGACGTCCGCGGCCGCGGCCTGATGTGCGCCTTCAGCCTGCCTTCGGCTGCGCAACGCGACGAGCTGATCGGCAAGCTGTGGGACCGCGGCGTGATCATGCTCGGCAGCGGTGCCGACAGCGTGCGGTTCCGGCCGGCATTGACGGCAACGCGCGAGGAGATCGACGCCGCGGTCGACGCGGTGCGCGAGGCGCTGCGTTAGGCCTCGGTGGCCGGCGAGGGGTCGGTCAGTCGCCGGATGGTCGCGCGAAGGTGAGGAAGCTCCGCACCACCGACCAGCTCGCAGCCATGCAGCTCAGCCAGTTTCTTTGCAGCGGGCGTGAATTCGTGGTTGGTCACGACCATCGTCTGTGTGCAATCCTGCATCGGCGCGCCAGCAACCACCTCCTGCACGGCACCTGCACCCACGGGACGTGACTGCCGTTTGCATTGAATGGCAACGCGATTCGGGCGTTTGCCGACGATGATGTCGACACCCCAGTCGCCGGTGATCGACGTCATGATGACCGGCGCTCCGCTGGACCGCGCGACCCGCGCGACGTAGTCCTCGAACTCCGTACCCGACATCGCTGCGGTCACGTCTTCGCGGGCAAGCGGGGTGCTGACCCCGACGACGGCCCCCCTGACGAAACGGGGCGCCGCAACAACGATCATGGGCGCGAATAGGGCGATCGCCAGGCTCCACCACGGCGACGCCCCGAGAATCCACGCCAGCGAGCCGAGAGCGACCGCGACGACCAACCGCCACTTCAGCGCCACGTGGCGATGGTAGGGGTGAGGACCGACACCGGCCGCCCGGCCACGCCGCCCCGAGGCTGGTCCTTGGGGCGCTGGGCAAACGGATCGCAAGGAATTTCCTCGAACGCGGACCCGCCCCCGCAAAGCGCCTAGGACAGGCTGCTGCGCACCGCCCACAACCGCATCCCGTCCTGAGGTTTACCCCGCGCGACCGGCGGGAATGTCTCCCTCGTCTCCGCCAGCGAATCGGGAGAGTCCGACCGTGTATCAAAGTACCGAGCAACTGCGCCACGCTGACGCAGGAGTGCGCCAGGCCGTGCGCTTCGGCGCGGTGGTCACCGTCGCCGGCATCGCGTTTCTCGCGTTCGCCGCGCTCTGGATGAGCACCTGTAGCGGCGCGACGGCGGACACGCTCGCCTGCGGGGTGCCCCAGCGGACACTGCTCACCGTCGGCGCGCCGGCGATCCTGCTACTCGGGGGACTACGCGCCTTCTTTCGCACCTACCAGAGCCGGCGTAAGCAGGAATCCTGGTGGGCATGGCAGGGGGCGGGCCTGTTCCTGGTGGCGTTGACGCTTGTGGCGGTGACCATGAGTCCGCCCCTCGTCGGCTCACCTGTGTTCGGCGGATGACCGATTCAACGCAACCACCACTGACGGCTATCGCGCTGGTGTGCAGCCTCAAGCCCAGCCCAGCGCCGTCGAGCAGCGAGCTCATGGCAGAGCATGTCTGCGAACAACTGCGCGCCGCTGGGGTGAAGACCGAAACGTTGCGTTGCGTCGACCATTCGATTTCGCCCGGCGTCGAAGCGGATATGGGTGACGGCGACGAATGGCCCCAGATCCGCGAAAAGGTCTTGAATTCAAACATTCTCGTCCTTGCCACGCCGGTATGGCTGGGAAATCCATCGAGCGTCACCCAACGCGTGTTGGAGCGGCTGGACGCCGAGCTGTCCAACACCGATGACGCAGATCGGCCGATCATGATCGGCAAGGTGGCGGTGGTGGCCGTGGTCGGCAACGAGGACGGCGCGCACAAAGTCATCGCCGATTGCTTCCAGGGACTCAACGACATCGGTTTCACGATTCCGGCGCAGGGATCGACCTATTGGAACGGCGAGGCGATGCAGTCCAAGGACTACAACGACCTCGATGAGGTGCCCGAGGCGATTGCCTCCGCCACCGCAGCAGCGGCCCGTAATGCTGCCCATCTGGCGAACGCGCTGCGCAACGGTCAGTACCCGCCCTACAGCTGACGTCCGTTCTTCCCCACGCGGTCCCGGATAGTTCTACCGTTGTAGTAGCCCAAACTGGGCGGCCAGAGGTAACCCGCGAGAGGAGTACCGATGAAAGGCCCGAAAGATCCCGTCGACCACGCAAGGACGACACGTCCGCATGCCGGGGAATCGATGAAGGACAACAAAATCATGCCGGGGTTGATCGTGATCGGCGTCGCCCTGGTGCTCTTCGTATCGTGCTTGGCAGCGTTCGCCACCGCACATCGTGACGTTGGCCTCCTGTTGGCTTCCCTGGCCGGTGTCGGCTTCGTCGTCGGTGGAGGTTGGTTGGCAGTCGAACACCTTCGAGTGCGGAAAATCGAAGAGCGTTGGTACGCAGAACATCCGAACGCATTGCGGCAACGTCCGAGCAGTTGAGTCCAACAACGGAGAAAGGCCCAGCCGATTGGCTGGGCCTTTTCCGTTGGGTCGAGTGGCCTCTTACTGCTCGGCCTTCTGACGCTCTTCGGCTGCCTTCGCACCGCCGCGTGCGGCCTCTGCTTCGGCTTCCTTCTTGGCGGCATTCTTCTGGGCGTCGGCCTTGTCCTGCTGGGCCTCGCCCTCGCGGACCATGTCGTCACGGCCCGTCACGGTGCCGATCGCTTCCTTGGCCTTACCCTTGACGTCTTCGACGGCACCCTTGATGCCTTCTTCGGGACCACTGTTCTTCTCAGTCATATCTGCCTTTCCGCAGTTGCAATGGAATGGTTGAGCCCTCTTCTCGAGCATGGGGCTGCGGGCAACTGCCCTGCGACCAAGTGGTTACCCGGGGCTGTGGGCCCTAAACGTGGCTATCCGGTTCCCGCATTCCGCGGAATACCTTGTGAAACCCGGCCTCAGCGTGACTGTGGCGGTCCCCACTTTCGCCACGTCCCTCCAGCCTGCTAGGAACGTGCCGCGATGTCGCCACTCTCTCTTGGCCTCGAGCAGCACGCGGCGACGTAGTCGCGCATCTCGTCACGCGGCCGCTGGGTCATCTCGCCGGTGTGTCCGGGATAGGAGATGACGCCGTCGGGCTCACGCATCGGATCTGCCCTCCTCCTCGTCGAGGTCGACCGTGTCGAGTTGTTCCTGCCAGTCGGGGCCCGCCGCTTCCAGCGGCCATTCCCGCGCCGACTCCGCGGAGTTGTCGTCGAGATCCGACTCGCTGATCGCGCGCTGCTGTTCGACGGCGTCGGCCACGGGAATGTCGTCGGGTATGTCTTCACGGTCCTGCATATCGACCGGATACCCGGGCCCACATGCGGGAAACGCGGCTAACTCTTCGCGACCTTGCGGATCAGGCGAGCCGTGGCGCCGTCCAGAATGGCCTGACGTTTGACCGGGGCCCTGGTTTTCGCGGCGCGGTTGGCGGCGGCGGAGATGGTCAGGCCCGCTTCGTATCCCTCAACGACGCGGGGATCGACATAAGAGCGCCGAGCGACGGCCGGCGTGTTCCCCAATTCCTCGGAAACCTCTTTCATGACGGCCGATTCCACGCGCTTGATTACCGACTTGTTCTCCGGCGGGTCGGCGTCGACGAAGGCCGCTGCGGCAAGCACGGTGCCGTGCCACGTTCGTAGATCCTTGACCGTGTATTCCTCGCCCACGAGCTCTTTGAACCGCCCGTTGAGATCATCAGCGCGCAGGTCAGTCCAAGTGGAACCGTTGCGGCACACCAGTAACCGTTCGCTTCGATCGGGTCGGCGCATCAACGCACGCACAGACCGGACCACCTCCGGGTCCTCGATCAACAGGGTTCGGCGAACCCCGCTCTTGGCCGGATAGTCGAATTCGACGGCCTGCTGCTGCAGCGTGACGTGTTCGCACAGCAGGGTCGCCAGACCGAAGGAATTGTTCTCTTCGGCGTACTGCTCCGATCCGGATCGGAAGTAGCCCAGATCGAGCAGCTGTAGCGCCAGCGCGATGACCCGGTCGCGAGTCAGCCCTCTACCGCGCAGATCCGACCTGATCTGCTGCCGCATTTCGGCGAGGCCGGCCGACATGTGCAGCGCGCGGTCGAACTTCTCCTCGTTGCGTTCTTCCTGCCACTTCTGGTGATAGAGGTACTGGCGTCGTCCGGCGGCGTCTGTCCCGACTGCCTGAATGTGGCCGTTGGGGTACGGAGAGATCCAGACCTTCTTCCAGGCCGGCGGGATGACAAGGCCTTTGATGCGTTCGAGGGTCTTTGGATCGGTGACCTTGGCCCCGTCGGGGTCGTAATAGGAAAACCCGCTGCCTCTCCGAACTCTTCGCAGTCCGGGGCCGCGCAACTGGCTACGACGTAGACGCATGTTTGGCGCGCGACCAAGCGAGGGTAAGGGACTCAGACCATGGCCAATCAAGCGACAACGGGCGCGAGAACACCAGGGGCCTCACTGCATCATCGGTGCCAAGATGAGGAACACCCCGACATAGATCGCCGCCAGTATCAAAACCAGTCCAACGAGCACCAGGCCGGCCGTCACGATGATTTGGCGCAGGCCACGCGTGCCGCCGGAATCCGTGTCCTCGGGTCGGCCGTGCGACTGGATCTGCTTCATGACCGGGGATTACCCGGCCCCGATGCGTGCCACACGTCATCGCTGCCACGTTGCGGGAGCGTCCGTGGTTAGCGGTGATTCAGCTTGGGGTAACCTCATTTCGACATTGCCAGGAGGTCAAATGGCCGACGTTGCTAAGACGAACAACGGGCACCTGCGGAGCGCCGGGTCGGTCGAGCTCCGGGTTGCCGCAACTCTAGAAAACCTTGCAGTGCTTCGTACGCTCGTCGCGGCCGTCGCTACTTTCGAAGATCTGGATTTCGACTCCGTCGCCGATCTGCGCCTCGCGGTCGATGAAGCATGCACGCGCCTCATCCGCTGCGCGGTGCCCGACTCGACGTTGCTGCTCGTCGTCGATCCGGGAGACGACGCGGTCGTGATCCATGCATCGGCGACCTGCAAGAGTCCCGACATTCTGGCCCCAGGCAGTTTCAGCTGGCATGTCCTGAGCTCACTGACCGACGATGTGCGGACCTTCCAGGACGGGCAGGGACCCGAGGAAGGTCAGGTATTCGGCATTTCCATGACGACGAGGCGAGCGAGCTCGTTGCAGTGAGCCCGTCGACGTCACAGGGTTCGTCGTCGCGATCGAACTCTGAGTACGCGGATGTCGCCGACATGTTCCGCGAACTCGAGGGTGTATCCCAGGGAACGGCGGAGTTCCAGCGGCAGCGGGACCGCATCGTCGAGCGATGCCTGCCGTTGGCCGATCACATCGCCCGCCGTTTCGACGGGCGTGGCGAATCCCGCGACGACCTGGTGCAGGTCGCCCGGGTGGGCCTGGTCAATGCAGTCATCCGCTTCGACGTGAACGCCGGCTCGGACTTCGTGTCGTTCGCGGTGCCGACGATCATGGGTGAGGTCCGGCGGCACTTCCGTGACAACAGCTGGTCGGTCAAAGTGCCCCGCAGGCTCAAGGAACTGCATCTGCGGCTCGGCGCCGCCACGGCAGAACTATCCCAGCGGCTCGGGCGCGCGCCCACCGCGTCGGAACTCGCAGCCGAACTCGACATGGACCGCGACGAGGTCGTCGAAGGTCTGGTGGCAGGCAGCTCCTATAACACGCTGTCCATCGACAGCGGGGGCAGCGGTACCGAGGACGCACCCGCGATCGCCGACACGCTAGGCGATGTCGATCTCGGGCTGGATCAGATCGAGAACCGAGAAGCGTTGCGGCCGTTGCTTGCTGCGCTGCCTGAGCGAGAACGAACGGTGCTGTTGCTGCGGTTCTTCGAGTCGCTCACGCAGACGCAGATTGCCGAGCGCGTCGGCATCTCACAGATGCATGTGTCGCGGCTGCTCGCGAAATCTTTAACTCGTCTCCGGGACCAGCTTCAATAGGCGGCGCGGTTCGCCCTGCACCGCCGACAACGCGCCGTCGATATCGCTGTAGAACGGCAGCGCGGAATCGGGATCACAGATTGTCAGTAGCCGGGCCACGGCGGCGCTGGGCACCGAGGCCCAGCTGATGCATTCTCCGGCGCAGCGGGCATTCAGCGCGTGCAGCGCCGAAAAGCCCGAGGTGCCAAAGAAATCGACATTGGTCATATCGAGCACCAAGCGCTCGACGCGGCCACCGTGCGCAAGTGAAGTGTCAACGAGCTCTTGCGCGTTTGCAGCGTCGAACTCGCCCTGTGCGGTGATCACCAGGGTGCCCGTCTCCGGCCACCGGGTATCGAACCGTGCCGCCTCCGGCTGGGGATGCGTAATAGTAGACATTTGTGACTCCATCAGTGGTGAATGCAGTGATTCGTACTGTGGCTCACGTCAAAATTTCGGCCCTACGTTTTAAAGCCTCGCTCTAGAGCAGACCTGCCGCCCTGCACGTCGATGACGTTTGCAGCTGGCTGTTGCCTCAACCTGCTACCGACCCTACGCCGGTTGGCGTCGACACAACAATCAAAACGAAACTTGTTCCCGTAGGTGCAGCTCAGAGGCCTGAAATTCTGGTGACGGTTGTTTGACCGGACATCTCGGACCACACTTGTCGACATGTCATCCAGTGCCGCCGGTGTGTTGCTCGCCGCCGGTGGAGGCACGCGGTTCGGGATGCCTAAAGTGCTTGCCGCACACGGGGAGTGGCTGGCCGCGGCGGTGGCCGCCCTGTGCCGGGGCGGTTGCGACGACGTCGCCGTCGTGCTCGGCGCTGCAATGGTCGACGTACCCGCGCCCGCCCGTGCGGTCGTCGCTTCTGACTGGTCAGAGGGCATTTCCGCCTCGCTGCGTGCCGGCCTGGCGGCCATCGACGCCGATTACGCGGTACTCCACACCGTCGATACCCCCGACGTCGGTGCCGATGTCGTGAAGCGGGTGCTGGCCGCCGCAGGGTCGTCTGACTCTGGGCTGGCACGCGCGGTGTACGGCGACGCGCCGGGCCATCCCGTCGTCGTGGCGCGTCGGCACTGGGGCGAACTGCTGCGTGGGCTGCACGGCGACGAGGGGGCGCGGTCGTTTCTCTCAGCGCGTCACGACGTCGTCCAGGTGGACTGCGCCGACCTGGCGACGGGCGCCGACATCGACACCGCTGACTGAGTCGGCGGGTCGGATCAGGGGATCGTCAGCCCCAGCATCGACGTGGCGAAGCGACGCACCGACTCCTCGGCAGTGGCCGCAGCGTCTTCGTGGCCCTCGCGCGCTCTGGTTGTCAATCTGGCGGTCAGCGGGTCGATCTTCACCTCCGCCAGCATCTCTCCGGTGGTCGGCTCGCAGACCGCCCACGTGTAGCCGGCGTCGTCGGCCCATTGGGCGGTGCAACGCGCGACGTAACCGCGGTCCGTCTCGCCCAGCGCGGCGAGGGCGGGGCGGTCGTCCATCAACTCGTCCTCCCGCAACGCACGCAGATACCAGGCGCCTGCATTAATCTCCACGGGCTCCACCCGTCGATGGTAGGCATGGCCTATGAAGATCACGGTGATCGGTGCCAGCGGACTGATCGGCGCCAAGGTGGTCGAGCTGTTGACAGCCGAGGGGCACGAGGTCGTCGCGGCGGCCCGCGGCACGGGCGTCGACGTGCTCACCGGCGAGGGGCTCGGCGAGGCGTTGTCGGGCTCCGCCGCACTCGTCGACGTCACGAACTCCCCGTCGTTCGAGGACGAGCAGGTGTTGGAATTCTTCACCAGAGCCACCACGAATATCGTTGCCGCAGCCAAGAATACCGGTGTCGGCCACTACGTGGTGCTGTCGATCGTCGGGGTGGACGGGCTGCCGCACAGCGGCTACATGCGGGCAAAGGTCGCCCAGGAGAAGTTGCTCACCGAATCCGGTGTGCCCTACACGATCGTGCGGGCCACGCAATTCGCCGAGTTCACCGACGCCATCACCGGATCGATGACGGCCGGCGACGAGGTGCGGGTCCCCGATGCGCTGATCCAACCCATCGCCGCCGACCAGGTCGCCTCCGACGTCGCGCACGCCGCCGTGTCGGAACCACTCGACGATGTCGTGAACATCGGTGGGCCGGAGAAGATTTCGTTCGAACAGATGGTCCGTGAGTCGCTGGCGCGGCGGGACGACGACACCAAGACCGTCGTCGTCGACCCCGAGGCCACCTACTTCGGTACGCTCCTGCAGCGCAATAGCCTCGTCACGCCTGACTGACAGGCGAATTCGGTGCGCGTGCGATCGCTACGCGAACGTCTGCGCACCGAAATCACTTGATCTCGGCGAGCACCGTTCCCTGAGTGACCGCAGCACCCGGCTCGACCGCAAGGCCGGTGATGGTGCCGTCCTTGTGCGCGGTCACGGGGTTTTCCATCTTCATGGCCTCGAGCACCACGACGAGGTCACCCGCGGCGACTTCCTGGCCCTCTTCGACTGCGACCTTGACCACGGTGCCCTGCATGGGCGCGGTCACCGAGTCGCCGGATGCCGCCGCGCCGCCCTGCGCGCCCCGCTTGCGCGGCTTGGGCTTCTTGCGCACGACGCCGCCGCCGGCGGGAGCGCCGCCGCCACCGCCGATGGCCAGGTCGCCTGGCAGCGACACCTCGAGGCGCCTGCCACCCACCTCGACGACGACCGACTGGCGGGGAATGGTGTCTTCCTCCTCGATCGCCTCACCGCCGGTGAACGGTTCGACCTGGTTGTCCCACTCGGTCTCGATCCAGCGGGTGTGGACGTCGAACTTCTCGCCGTCGCCGATGAACGCCGGGTCGGCGACGACCGCGCGGTGGAACGGGATGACGGTGGCCAGGCCCTCGACATTGAACTCAGCCAGGGCGCGACGAGAACGAGCCAGCGCTTCCTCGCGCGTGGCACCGCTGACGATCAGCTTGGACAGCATCGAGTCGAACTGACCACCGATCACCGAGCCGGCCTCGACGCCCGAGTCCAGGCGCACGCCGGGCCCGGTGGGGATGTCATACCGGGTCACGGGGCCGGGGGCGGGCAGGAAGCCACGGCCCGCGTCCTCGCCGTTGATGCGGAACTCGATCGCGTGCCCGCGCGGCGTCGGGTCCTCGGTGATGTCGAGGGCTTCGCCGTTGGCGATCTTGAACTGCTGGAGCACCAGGTCGATGCCCGCGGTCTCCTCGGTGACGGGGTGCTCGACCTGCAGGCGGGTGTTCACCTCGAGGAAGGAGATCAGGCCGTCCTGGCCGACGAGGTACTCCACGGTGCCGGCGCCGTAGTAGCCGGCCTCCTTGCAGATCCGCTTGGCGGACTCGTGGATCTCCTTACGCTGCGCATCCGTCAGGAACGGTGCGGGCGCCTCCTCGACAAGCTTTTGGAAGCGGCGCTGCAGCGAGCAGTCGCGGGTGCCTGCGACGACGACGTTGCCGTGCGTGTCGGCGATGACCTGGGCCTCGACGTGTCGCGGCTTGTCCAGATACCGCTCCACGAAGCATTCGCCGCGCCCGAACGCCGCAACCGCTTCACGGGTGGCCGACTCGAACAGCTCGGGAATCTCCTCGATCGTGCGGGCGACCTTCATGCCACGACCACCACCACCGAAGGCGGCCTTGATGGCCACCGGCACGCCGTACTCCTTGGCGAACGCCACGACCTCGTCGGCGTCCTTGACCGGATCGGGGGTGCCCGGCACCAGGGGAGCCTCGGCGCGCGCGGCGATGTGACGGGCGGTGACCTTGTCGCCGAGGTCGCGGATGGACTGCGGGCTCGGGCCGATCCAGATCAGCCCGGCGTCGAGCACGGCCTGCGCGAAGTCGGCATTCTCCGAAAGGAACCCGTAGCCGGGGTGGATCGCGTTCGCGCCGGACTTCTCGGCGGCTTGCAGGAGCTTCTCGAACACGAGGTACGACTCCGCGGATGTCTGACCACCGAGTGCGTAGGCCTCGTCGGCGAGCCGCACGTGAGGTGCGTCGGCATCGGGTTCGGCGTACACGGCCACGCTTGCAAGCCCGGCGTCCTTGGCGGCCCGAATCACCCTGACCGCGATCTCCCCGCGATTGGCGACAAGCACCTTGGAGATCTTTGAGCTGGCGTGAGTGGCCACTGCGCCTCCTGAAGGCATGTCTAAGAAACGTCTTTAAGAATGTATCCCGCGCAGTTTAAGGGGCGCACTCCAGGTGTCGGCGAGCCGGTCCCTTACTGGCGAGTAGGTCGATGCGTCGTTCAAACCGTGTTGACGCGGGCGCAACTGCTTGGCTACGGTTCCGATTGCATGAAAGTTTGGGCGATCGCCCAATTAGCCGTCGGAAGGTCGGTGCGCGGTGTCGGACCTGCTGTCTCTGGATTACTTCACCGATCCCGCGCTGGCGCAGGATGCGAACGAGTACTTCGACGAGATGCGTCGGCGCAACCCGGTCTACCAGGAACCGCACTACGGCGTGGTCGCGGTGACCGGCTACAACGAGGCGCTCGCCGTGTTCAAGAACCATGACGCGTTCTCGGCGTGTATCTCGATCGGCGGGCCGTTCCCGCCGCTGCCGTTCGAACCGCAGGGCGACGACATCCGTGAGCAGATCGAAGCGCACCGCCACCTGTTCCCGATCTTCGAGCACATGGTGACGATGGACCCGCCCGACCACACCCGGTCGCGATCGTTGCTGAACAAGCTGCTCACGCCGAAACGGCTGAAGGAGAACGAAGACTTCCTGTGGCAGTTGGTCGACCACCAGCTTGACGAGTTCATCGCCGACGGCCGGTGTGAGGTGATGTCGCAGTACGCCAAGCCGTTCGCGACGCTGGCCATCGCCGACCTACTGGGCATCCCCGACGAGGACCGCGCCGAGTTTCGGCTCCGGTTGGGCGCGGGCGAGCCCGGCAGCCGGGTGGGTGCGCTCGACCATGAGCCGGTGGCGGCCAATCCGCTGGAGTGGCTGGACAACAAGTTCAGCGCCTACATTTCCGATCGCCGCACCCACCCGCGCGACGATGTGCTGTCCGCACTCGCAAGCGCGAAGTACCCCGATGACACCACTCCCGAGTTGCTGGACGTGGTGCACCCGGCGACGTTCCTGTTCGCCGCCGGGCAGGAGACCGTCACGAAACTGCTCAGTGCCCAGCTGCACTTCCTGGCCGAGGATCAGGACCTGCAGGCGCGGCTGCGGAACGACCGCGGGCTGATCGGCGGCTACATCGAGGAGTCGCTGCGGCTGGAGAGCCCGACCAAGATCGACTTCCGCTTGACCGTCAAGACCACCGAGCTGGGCGGGGTTCGCATTCCGGCGGGCACCGTCGTCATGATCTGTATCGGCGCCGCCAACCGCGACCCCGCCAAATTCGAGGACCCACACGCGTTTCGGCCCGACCGGCGCAACGTCCGCGAGCAGATCGCGTTCGGCCGCGGCATCCACTCATGCGCGGGCGCCCCGTTGGCGCGGGTCGAGGGCCGGATCACTTTGGAGCGCATGCTCGATCGAATGAAGGAGATCACGATCGACCAGGACAAGCACGGCACTCCCGACGCGCGTCGCTTCGCCTATGAACCGACGTTCTTGATCCGCGGGCTCACCGAGCTGCACATCGAGTTCACCCCGGCTCGGTGACTCCTCTACTGGAGGGCAGGGTCGCCGTGATCACCGGCGGCGCAGGCAATCTCGGCGCTCACGTGTCACGGCAGTGCGCGGCGCAGGGCGCCGCCGTCATCGTCAACGACGTCAACGCCGACAAGGGCACCGCCGTGGTCGACGAGATCGTCGGGGCCGGCGGCCGAGCCGTGTACGACGCGACCGATGTCGCCACGTTCGCCGCGGGACGTGCACTCGTGCAGCGGGCCGTCGACGAATTCGGCACCGTCGACGCGCTGATCCTGCTCGCCGGCCGGATCCCGCTCACCCCGCTGGTCGACGTCACCGAGGAGGAATGGGACGGCGTCGTCACCAGCCACCTCAAGGGACATTTCAGCCTCATCCAGGCCGCCGCGCCGATCATGAAGGAACGAGGATACGGCCGCGTCGTCGGGTTCTCGTCGGTGCAGGGCACCATCGGCGACTCGCACCAGGCGCCCTACTGCGCGGCCAAGGCGGGCATCGTCGGCCTGATGCGCGCGGTCACCATCGAACTCGATGCCTTCGGCATCTGCGCCAACACCGTATGCCCGGCGGGCATCGAGAACGTGCACGGACCCATCGCCGATCGGCTGGTCGGCCCGTCGGCCAACGTCGCCCCGCTCGTCGCCTACCTGGCGAGCGAACAGGCGGGCTGGATCAACGGCCACGTCTTCGACATCTCGGGCTCGGGCAGGCTGGCTCTCTACCGCCCGATGGTGCCCGAGCGGCTGATCGAGCAACCGGGCGGATTCGCGGTCGACGAGATCGGTGACGCGGTGACGCGGTTGTTCGAACCGATGTACACCAGCGAGCCCCGTCAGCGGCCGCGGCTGCTGCCACCGGCTAGCGAGCAGCTCGACCAGCTGCCCGAGGGAATCTCGCCGGTGATGTACGAAATGCTCTGTACCGCGGGGCTTTACCCGAAGCCGGATACCCCACCGCGCACCGCGTGGGGATGAATTTCAGCGGAGGTGGCGTTTGATGCGGGCCAGCATCGCCGACATGCCGCGGAGTCGTAGCGGGCTGATCAACGCTGCCAGGCCGAGCTCGCTGTAGAAGTCGTCGGGCACCGCGAGGATGTCGTCTGCGGACTGGGTGTCCAGACCCTGAGCCAGGATCGATGCGAAACCGCGGGTCGTCGGAGCCTCCGCGGGCGCACTGAAGTACAGCCGGACGTTGTCCCGGTCGGCGGCGTCGACGTGCAGGAACAGCGGGGACTGGCATTCGGGTACCGGCTCCATGGCCGCCTCTTCGAGGTCGGCGGGCAGCGGCGGCAATTCGCCGGCGAACTCCAGCAACAGCGCCAGTTTGTCCTGGCCCTGCATCTCCTTGAAGTCGGACACGACCTCGGCCAGCGCGGCCGGCATGCTCACGGTGCTTCGCCGGGCTCTTCCCCGACCGCGACAGGCACCCGCACAGCATTGCCCCATTCGGTCCAGGAGCCGTCGTAGTTGCGCACGCCCTCGCGGCCGAGCAGATGCGTCAGCACGAACCAGGTGTGGCTGCTGCGCTCGCCGATGCGGCAGTACACGACCGTCTTGTCGTCTGCAGAGAGGAACCCGTACAGCTCGTCGAGTTCGGCGCGACTGCGGAACTGGCCATTGTCCTTGGCGGCCTTGCCCCACGGGATCGACCGCGCAGTCGGGATGTGACCGCCGCGCAGCGCGCCCTCCTCGGGGTAATCCGGCATGTGGGTGCGCTCACCGGTGTACTCCTGCGGCGAACGGACGTCGATCAGTGGCTGAGCGCCGAGGATGCCGAGCACGTCCTCCTTGAAGGCGCGGATCGGCGCATCGTTGCGTTCGACGACCGGATAGCCGGTGGTCGTCTTGGACGGCACGTCGAGCGTGGTGTCGCGGCCGTCGGAAATCCACAGGTCGCGTCCGCCGTCGAGCAGCCGCACGTCGGGGTGGCCGAACAAGGTGAACACCCACAGCGCGTAAGCGGCCCACCAGTTGCTCTTGTCGCCGTAGATCACGACGGTGTCGTCCCGCGAGATGCCCTTGCGGTCCATCAGCTCGGCGAACTGGGCGCCGTCGATGTAATCGCGGACCCGGGGGTCGTTGAGGTCGGTGTGCCAGTCGATCTTCACCGCGCCGGGAATGTGGCCGGTGTCGTAGAGCAGCACGTCCTCGTCGGATTCGACGATGGCCAGCCCGGGACGGCCGAGATTGCCCGACAGCCAGTCGGGGGTGACCAGGCGTTCCGGATGGGCGTAGTTGGCCAGGGCGGGGGAGGGATCGGCAGGCAGTGACACAACTGCGAGCCTACCCAGGCGGATCAGTCCACGTGGTTCGCGGACCACAGTGCGGCAATCGACAGGCCATTGTCCTCGAGTAGTCGCCGGATCAGTGGCAGGCCAATGCCGATCACCGAGGACGGATCGCCGTCGACGCCATCGATGAACCAGCCGCCGAGGCCGTCGAGAGTGAACCCGCCTGCCACCGCCGTCGGCTCGCCACTGCCCACGTAGGCATCGAGATCGGCTGGCGACGGCTTGCCGAACCTGACAGTAGTGACTTCCGCGTCGGCGGCACGCCACGCTACGGCATTGTCCTGCAACCGAATCACGCTATGACCGGTGTAGAGCTCACCCGAGGTGCCTGCCATCTGACGCCAGCCCAGCCGTGCCGCGTCGGCCGTCGCGGGTTTGCCGCGCAGTTCGCCGCCGTTGTACAGCATCGAATCGCAGCCGACGACAACGCAATCGGCCGCGACATCGGAATCCAGAATCCCAACGACTGCCTCGGCCTTGGCGACCGCCAGCGCGGTGGTCACCACGGCGGGAGTAGCAGACGGGTCCAACGTCGCCATCACGGCGTCCTCGTCGACGCCGGAGACGATGACAAGGGGATCGATCCCGGCCTGACGCAACACCTTACGGCGACCGGAGGACGCTGATGCGAGGACGAACCTCGTCATCGATGACGCATGTGCGTCCGTTGCATGAGTGTCACCCGCTGCCAGCTGAAGGGCGAATAACGCAGCCGGTCCACCGGATGGCCCCAGAGGTTCACTTCCTGCTCCCGCGGTTCGGCAGGCGTACCCGAAGCGGCTGCGAGCACGGCGATCACCGCGGCGAGCTCTTCGGCAGTCGGCTCGCCCTTGACGATCTGGATGGGCGCGTCGTGATGCTGCGGCGCGTCCGTCGTGGTCGGGGATTCGTCGCTCACAGTGCTGTCCTCGCTCACAGGAGTTGAATCGTTCGCGCCGCTCACAGGAGTCGGATCGTTCGCGCCGCTCACAGGAGTTGAATCGTTCGCCTCGTTCACAGGGGGATGTTCCCGTGCTTCTTCGGCGGCACCTGCGTGATCTTGCGTTCGAGCAGGCGCAGCGCCGTCGCGACGTAGCCGCGGGTGTGTGACGGCGGGATCACGGCATCGACGTAGCCCCGCTCGGCGGCGATGTACGGATTGACGAGGGTGTCCTCGTAGTCCTGCTGAAGCTGCACCCGCAGCGCGTCGACGTCCTCACCGTTCTTGGCGGCCTCGTTGAGCTGCTGGCGGTAGACGAAGCCGACCGCGCCCGCAGCGCCCATCACGGCGATCTGCGCGCTCGGCCACGCCACGTTCACGTCGGCGCCCATCTCCTTGGAGCCCATGACGCAGTACGCGCCGCCGTACGCCTTGCGGGTGATCACGGTGATCTTGGCCACCGTCGCCTCCCCGTACGCGTAGAGAAGCTTGGCGCCGCGGCGGATGATGCCGTTGTACTCCTGGCCGGTGCCAGGGAGGAAGCCCGGTACGTCGACCAGCATGACGATCGGGACGTTGAAGCAGTCGCAGGTGCGGACGAACCGGGCGGCCTTCTCCGAGGCGTTGATGTCCAGGCAGCCGGCGAACTGGGTCGGCTGGTTGGCGACGATGCCCACCGGCCTGCCCTCGATGCGGCCGAAGCCGACGACGATGTTCTGCGCGTAACCCTGCTGCACCTCGAGGAATTCGTCGTCGTCGAGGATGCGGGTGATCACCTCGTGCATGTCGTACGGCTGATTCGGCGAATCAGGGATCAGCGTGTCGAGCTCGAGGTCCTCCTCGGTGAGGTTGTCCTCGATCGCACCTGCCGGAACGTCGGCGGGATAACGCGGCGGGTCGGCGTAGTTGTTGCTCGGCAGGTACGACAGCAATTCGCGGACGTAGTCGAATGCATCCTGCTCGCCGGACGCCACGTAGTGCGCGGTGCCGGACTTGGCCATGTGCGTGTGCGCGCCGCCGAGCTCCTCCATCGTGACGTCCTCGCCGGTGACCGTCTTGATGACGTCGGGTCCGGTGATGAACATCTGGCTGGTCTGGTCGACCATGATGACGAAGTCGGTGAGTGCGGGGGAGTACACATGTCCGCCCGCAGCGGCGCCCATGATCAGCGAGATCTGCGGGATCACACCCGAAGCCATGATGTTGTTGTGAAAGATCTTGCTGTACAGGCCGAGTGACACCACACCTTCTTGGATGCGGGCGCCTGCGCCGTCGTTGATGCCGATCAAGGGGCGGCCCGTCTTGATCGCGAGTTCCTGGACCTTGACGATCTTCTCGCCGTACACCTCGCCGAGGCTGCCGCCGAACACCGAGACGTCCTGGCTGAAGATGCAGATCTCGCGGCCGTCGATGGTGCCGTAGCCGGTCACCACACCGTCGCCGAACGGGCGCTTGTCCTGCAGCCCGAAGTTCGTGCTGCGGTGCCGGGCCAGCGCGTCCAGTTCGACGAACGAGCCCTCGTCCAGCAGCGCGAGGATGCGTTCGCGGGCGGTCAGCTTGCCCTTGGCGTGAATCTTCTCGACCGCCGCCTCACCGACCGGGTGCAGCGTCTCTTCGGCGCGCTTGCGCAGATCGGCCAGCTTGCCCGCGGTGGTGTGGATGTCGATTTCATGCTCGCCCGAGGGCTCGACCGACTGATCGCTAACGCTCGTCATGAGGGTCGATGCTAACGAACGTCCTTAAGATCTCCTTAACCAGGGCCGCGCCGCGTCACCTAGGGTTTGGCGCGTGACTGCGCAGCGGGCTCCTCTTGACGAAGCGGCGTTGCGTGCCGACATCCTCGGCGGCTCGGTGTGGCAAACACTCGAGGTGGTCGACGAAACCGGATCCACCAACTCCGACCTGATCACGCGGGCCAACGCCGGCGTCCCCATCGCGGGGGCCGTGCTCATCGCGGAGCACCAGACCGCGGGCCGTGGCAGGCAGGGCCGCGGCTGGTCGGCGGCTCGGTACGCACAGGTAACGATGTCGGTCGCCATCGACACCGCAGACGTGCCGACGGACGCTTGGGGATGGCTGCCGTTGGCCACGGGTGTGGCGATCGTCGATACGGTGACCGACCTCGGTGTCGACGCCGGATTGAAATGGCCGAACGACGTGCTGGCCGGTGGCGGCAAGCTGGCGGGGATTCTTGCCGAGGTCGCCGCGGAGCAACGGGTTGTTGTCGTCGGTATCGGCCTCAACGTATCGCTGCGCGGTGACGAGGTGGGCGTCGACGGTGTCACGTCACTGACCGGTCTCGGGGTGAGCGCACCGGATCGCGCGCGGGTGGTGGTGCGGCTGTTGAGCGAACTGGGTCGCCGCGTCACCGCGTGGCGCCGTGCCGGCGGCGCCGACCCGAAGCTGATCGCCGACTACCGTGCGCGCAGCCTGACCCTCGGCATGGGAGTGCGTGCGATCCTGCCCGGCGACCGCGAGATCGTCGGGCGCGCGCGCGACATCGATGACCAGGGCAGGCTGATCATCGACAGCGACGGCCGGGCGGTGACGGTGGCCGCGGGCGACATCGTCCACTTGCGTCCCGCGGACGGCTGACTAGCCATAGGGTCTTGGCCATGGGATATCCAGAGAAAGTGCTGGCCGCCGGCGAGCACGTGGTCATTCACCGCCGCCCACATTGGAAGCGCCTGCTCGGGCCGATCCTGATCCTGTTGGTGGTCACTGCGATTGCGGCGTTCGGCGCTGGTTACGTCAACACCACCGACTGGGACGAGACCGCGGTCAACATCGTGATGATCGTCATCGGAGTCGTATGGCTGATCATCGTCGTGTGGCTGGTGCTGTGGCCGTTCCTCAACTGGTGGACAACGCATTTCGTCATCACCGACCGCAGGGTGATGTTCCGCCACGGGTTGCTGACCCGCTCGGGCATCGATATCCCGCTCGCGCGGATCAACAGCGTCGAATTCCGCCACGGTGTGCTCGATCGCGTGTTGCGCACCGGCACGCTGATCATCGAGTCAGCGTCGCACGATCCGTTGGAATTCCAGGACATCCCGCAAGTGGAACAGGTCCACTCGCTGCTGTATCACGAAGTCTTCGACACCCTGGGCTCAGAGGAGTCGCCGAGTTGAGCCAGTCGGCGCGCGCGGCGCGCGCTGCGTAGCGGCGTCACGTTGCCTTCCGCGTCGGGATGGAGAGCCGGGTCGCGCACGTCTTCCATGACCTCGGCGATGCCGCCGTCGGTGAGCATGGATTCGATGGCCTTGTCCGGGTTGCGGCCGAACTCGTCGGGGAACACGAAGCGCCGGAACGCCCAGAAGCGGAACGCCATCTGCAACAGGTTGCCGATGATGTACGCCGCGACGAAGTCGGCGATGTTCTCGACGGTCAGGCTGACCTCGGGGACACGCAACATCAGTACGTAGCTGGAGAACCACAGCGGAGCCATCGACAGCAGCACGCCGACGCCGCTGAACGCGAAGAACATCAGCGCCTCGTGGTGACGTTCGCGGCCGCCGCGATCGCGGAAGCTCCATTCGCGATTGAGGATGTAGGACGCGATCACCGCGACGACGCCGGCGATGATCTTCGCCGTCACAGGCTTGGGCTCCAGCACCGTGAGCTTCAGCGTGAAGAAGACCGCCGAGTCGATGACGAAGGTGGTGGCGCCGACGATCGCGAACTTGATCAGCTCGTGGTGCCGTTCAAAGTAGGGCCGGATCGGGCGTGGTAGCCGCGCGATCGTGGCATCGGTGAAGGACACAACAGGGCAGTGTACGGAAAACGACCTCTTCACGCGTACCCGAGCAGGTCAGGCGTCACTGGCGCGGCGATCGCCACGTGACAACATAGGCACGTGTCGCGCAATTCCACGACCTCCCCGACAGTGACGATGATCGGCGGCGGACAGCTGGCCAGGATGACCCATCAGGCCGCGATCGCGCTGGGGCAGACGCTGCGTGTGTTGGCCGTCACACCCGACGATTCAGCGGCCCAGGTGACCCCGGATGTGGTGATCGGGTCGCACGACGACATCGACGCCCTGCGGCGCGCGGCGGTGGGCGCGGACGCATTCACCTTCGACCACGAGCACGTGCCGACAGAGATGCTCGAGAAGCTGATCGCCGAGGGAGTGAACGTGGCACCGCCGCCCTCGGCGCTGATCCACGCCCAGGACAAGTTGGTGATGCGGCGCCGACTGGAGGCGCTCGGTGCGCCGGTGCCGCGGTTCGCGGCTGTGACGTCCGTGTCCGACGTGGACGACTTCGCCGGGGGTACGGACTCGCGGCTGGTCCTCAAGGCCGCGCGCGGGGGCTACGACGGCCGTGGGGTGGTGCTGGCACGCGACACCGCCCACGCGCGCGAGGCGGCCGCCGAGTATCTGGCGGCGGGTGTCGAAGTCCTCATCGAGGAGAAGGTCGAGATGCGCCGCGAACTCGCCGCGCTGGTGGCCCGCTCGCCGTTCGGTCAGGGCGCGGCGTGGCCGGTGGTGCACACCGTGCAGCGCGACGGCATCTGCGTAGAGGTCATCGCTCCAGCACCCGACCTGGATGACGACCTCGCGGGCGCCGCCGGAGGTCTGGCGCTGCGGCTGGCCGACGAACTCGGCGTGGTAGGACTGCTCGCGGTTGAGCTGTTCGAAACCGTCGACGGTGGACTGCTGGTCAACGAATTGGCAATGCGGCCACACAATTCGGGCCACTGGACGATGGACGGTGCGCGCACCAGTCAGTTCGAGCAGCACCTGCGTGCGGTGCTCGACTATCCGCTGGGGGACACGTCGCCGATCGCTCCGGTGACCGTCATGGCGAATGTCATTGGTGCTCAAGATATTCCGAAGATGAGCATGGACGAGCGGTTGCACCATTTGTTCGGGCGGTTGCCGGAGGCCAAGGTGCATCTGTACGGCAAGGGTGAACGTCCGGGCCGCAAGATCGGCCACGTCAACGTCCTTGGCTCGGCCGGTGGGTCGCCGGATGACGCGGCGTACGTCGCGGATGTGCGGGAACGCGCGGTTCGAGCCGCACACTGGTTGTCGCACGCGGAATGGACCGACGGATGGAGCAGTCACCGATGAGCGCTTGCGCGAAGAGAGATGACCATGGCTGAGGAGACAGCACCACGCGTCGGCGTGATCATGGGCAGCGACAGCGACTGGTCGGTGATGGAGGACGCAGCGCACGCGCTGGTCGAATTCGACGTGCCGTTCGAGGTCGGAGTGGTGTCGGCACATCGCACGCCCGATCGGATGCTCGAGTACGCCAAGACGGCCGCGGCGCGCGGCATCGAGGCGATCATCGCCGGTGCCGGTGGAGCGGCGCACTTGCCGGGAATGGTCGCAGCGGCGACTCCGCTGCCGGTCATCGGCGTGCCGGTGCCGCTGGCCAAGCTCGACGGCCTCGATTCGTTGCTCTCGATCGTGCAGATGCCCGCCGGCGTGCCGGTGGCCACCGTGTCGATCGGCGGCGGCCGCAACGCGGGACTGCTGGCCGTGCGGATCCTGGGGTCATCGGATGCCGCACTGCGTAAGCGGATCGAGGACTTTCAGAGCGACCTGGCCGACTTGGTGCTGCATAAGGACGCGGCGCTGCGGGAACGCCTGCTGGGCAAATAGGGGACCCCGGGTCGGCAATCCCGGGAAGGTAAAGTTACCGACGAGTAGCAAGGAGTCGCCATGGCCATCGGTAACCCGTCGTTTGACGCTTTCAAGCTTTCTGACGAGCACAGCGAGTTGCGCGCGGTATTGCGCGACCTGTGCGACAAGGAGATCGCTCCGTACGCGGCGGACGTCGATGAGAAGGCGCGCTATACCGACGAGGCTGAGGCGGCGCTGACCGCGGCCGGTATGGCCGCGATTCACATTCCCGAGGAGTACGGCGGCCAGGGTGGCGACTCGGTGGCCGCCTGCATCGTGATCGAAGAGGTCGCGCGGGTGTGCGCGTCGTCGTCGTTGATCCCGATCTGCAACAAGCTGGGCACGATGGGGTTGCTGCTGCGCGGGTCCGAGGAACTCAAGAAGCAGGTGCTGCCGAGCATAGGCGCGGGCGAGGCGATGGCGTCGTACGCGCTGTCCGAGCGGGAAGCGGGCAGCGATGCGGCCTCCATGCGCACCCGTGCCCGGCGCGACGGTGACGACTGGGTGCTCAACGGCGCCAAGTGCTGGATCTCCAACGGCGGGCACTCCACCTGGTACACGGTGATGGCGGTGACCGACCCGGACAAGGGCGCCAACGGCATTTCGGCGTTCGTCGTTCACAAGGACGATCCGGGATTCGCCGTCGGCGCCAAGGAGCGCAAGCTGGGCATCAAGGGTTCACCGACCACCGAGCTCTACTTCGAGGACTGCCGCATCCCTGGCGACCGGATCATCGGCGACGAGGGCACCGGCTTCAAGACCGCGCTGGCGACTTTGGACCACACCCGTCCGACCATCGGAGCGCAGGCCGTCGGTATTGCGCAGGGCGCACTCGAGGCGGCGATCGCATACACAAAGGAGCGCAAGCAGTTCCGCCAACGGGTCGCCGACTTCCAGGCGGTGCAGTTCATGCTCGCCGATATGGCGATGAAGATCGAGGCGGCCCGGCTGATGGTCTACACGGCGGCCGCGCGTGCCGAACGCGGCGAGCCCGATCTGGGATTCATCTCCTCGGCCTCGAAGTGTTACGCCTCCGATGTGGCGATGTCGGTCACCACCGATGCGGTGCAGCTGTTCGGCGGCTACGGCTACACGGTCGACTTCCCCGTCGAGCGGTTCATGCGCGACGCGAAGATCACCCAGATCTATGAAGGCACCAACCAGATTCAGCGCGTGGTGATGAGTCGCGCGCTGCTCAAGTAGCGGTCGGCTCAGCCGCTGTCCGATAACAACGTCGGCCTGAGAGCGTCACCGAGTTCATATAGCCGCCAAGACTCTCTCAGCGCGACATTACGCCCCGCTTAAGGCGCAAGCAGCCCGGCGCCATGATCCCTGCCGATTGTTGGGGTTTCTCATGTCAGCTCGACCTCGGGCCGCCTCAGCCCGCGTACTCGAGGAAGGTCGCCATCCCCGCCTCGAGGTGATAGGTGTTGTGGCAGTGGGTGATCCACCGGCCGGGATTGTTCGTATCGAAGTCGACCACGACGGTCTGCTTCGGGGGCACCAGCACAGTGTCTTTGCGAGCCTTGGGCGTGTCGCCGTCCATCACCTGGAACGTGTGGCCGTGCAGGTGGAACGGGTGAAACATCATCGAGTCGTTGATGTAGCGGATCCGGACTCGCTGGTCGGGCTGCACGACGACCCCGTCATGCGGTGGGTGGTAGAGCTTTTCGTTGATCGGCCAGGTGTATCCGTGCACGGGCCCGGCCAGGTGCGCGTCGATGACTTGATCGGGTGGCTTCGCAGGCAGCGTCACCTCCGGAGTCGGTGACAGCGTCGCGGTGTTCAGTGGCGCCATGGTGCGTACCGACGCGACGAACTCATCGACATTCACCGCGGCCGGCGCGTGGTTGACCCGGATGGTCAACCGGGCGTGGCCCTGTTTGCCCTCGGGCACGCCGACCACCGGCAGCGACTCGTTGACGGTGATGATCGCGTCCACCCGCTCGCCCATCCCGAGGATCACGGAATCGGCCTCAACCGGCACCACCGGGTAACCGTCGGTTTGGATGACGCGCATGGTCGTGCCCGGCACCGCCACCCGGAATGCGGTGTCAGAGCCCGCGTTGATCACACGTAACCGGATCCGTTGACCTGTCCGGTAATCCACGACCTGCGGGTCACCGGGGCCGCGACCGTTGATGATGAAGTACGGGTAGGTGACATCGCCGCCGTCCGCACCGAGTGGACTCGTCGGCGTCACGCCAGGGCCGCCGGGCTCCATCGGCTTCATGCCCGTTTTGCGCAGGTTCTCGAACACCTGGTCGGGATTGGTGCCGGTGCCGTCGATCCAATCGTCGAGCACGACAACAAGTTCGCCGTCGTAGTCCACCTTCTCGTCGGGATCCTCGACGATCAGCGGTCCGTACAGACCGCGGTCGAGTTGGGTGCCGACATGTGAATGGAACCAATAGGTTCCCGCGTCTGGCACGACGAAGTCGTAGGTGAAGGTCTGCCCGTTCGGCACCGCGGTCTGGGTGAGAACCGGCACCCCGTCCATATCGTTGACGATCGCGATGCCGTGCCAGTGCACGGTGACGTCCTGCGGCATGGCGTTGGTCAGCGCGGCGCGCAGCCGCTCGCCCTTGCGCAGGCGAATCTCTTGTGCGGGGACCCGATTTCCGTATGCCCAGGTTCTCAGGGTGGCGCCGTCGAGGTCGATCTCGGTCTCACCGGCGGCGAGGGTGAGGTTCGGGGCAGCGGATCCGCGCGGTGGTTCCTGCGATCGGGAGCAGGCTGCCGCCATCCCCGCCACGCCCAGCGCGCTGACGACCATGAACTGCCGTCGACCGATCATGGAGCCAGCGTGACACTTATGGTTCAACCCCGGGTGATCTTCTCCGTTTGTCGGCGGCGAGCCAGCGCTTCGGCATCCTGATTCGCCACCTGGACCAGGGAGGCGCCGGTCGCGAAAACAGCCAGCAGATTCGCGGTGAGCTCGTCGGCGTTGGTCCAGTCCGCGGTCGACATCACGCGGTCCTCTGCGGTGAGACCCTGCGCGGCGGCGGACGCCTTGGCGTCCGACAGCACATCGGCCACCGAGCGGCCGTCGAGCGCGGGGCCGGGGTGGCGTTCGGGGAGGATCTGGTCGCCGTGCACACGAACCGCGGTCGCGTAGTCCGTCACGCCCACGGGAAGGTCGGGCGCAGACTTGCCGAACGGGTCGAGCGACAGCACCGCGATCTCGCCGACTCCAACGGCTTCGTCTGCCTCGCCGAGCCGTTCGGCGGTGCACAGCGCGACGTCGGCGTGACCGACGGTGACGACCTCTGCGCCGATCCACCAGATCCCGAACAACACCGAGGCCGTCTGCCAGTGGGCGGGCAACAGCACCGCAACCCGGGTGTCCGCCCCGGCCCCCATTTCGTCGCGCAGCAGATTGCCGGTCTTGGCTGCCCAATTCACAAGGGTGGCGGTGGACAACTCGATTCGCTCGCCCGTCGCGTCGTCGTAGTAGGTGATCCGCGGCCCTGCAGGGTCGGAGGCCATCAGTGGATCCAGGATTGCCGAGCTGAGCGTGCTCACGACTAGTTGACGCACTCCGGATCGTTCGATCCCGCAGTGATGATCGGTGACGCCAGCGGGTCCACCTCGGGCGATTCGGCCGCTACGGGGTCGGCGGACAGTGTGGGGTCGATGCCGTCGAGCCCTGAACCGGGACCCGTGTAGTCGGCGGTCAGCACGACCCGCACCGTGCCGGGGGCCACCGACGCGTCCTCGACGATGGGCAGCCCGCCAAGGTCCTTGGAAACCGCTTGCGCACCAAGGTCATCGGCCTTGGCGGCCTGCACCTGGCTGTTGGTCACGGGGGCGCCCTCGTGGTTGCCGGTGCTCCCCGCCGCAAAGCCTTTGGTGGTCAGCACCTGTGAGACCGCGGACGCCAGGCCGTTGATGTCACTCGCGTTGACCACGTCGGCAGTGGTCTTCTCGGGGGTGTACGCGAGTTCTTCAGTCTTGCCCTCGTCCTGATCGTGCAGCAGCCCGTCGACCCAGTCCTTGACCTCAGTCGGGTCGACCCGAACCACGCTCTGCATTCCGTCGTCACTCCAGCCGTTCTCCTGCAGAACCGGGATGGTGGCGAAGGCGACGTTGCCCCCTGCGAGCTTTTGCAGCTGCTCCGCGAATTCCATGACGTCCCAACCGTCGGAGAGCACCACCGAGCGCTGCACCGCGTCCTGGAGCCGGTTCAGTGTCGACGGGCTGGAAAGCGTCTTGCTCGAGATGACCTCGTGCGCAAGCGATGCCATCACCACCTGTTGTCGCACCACTCGGTCGAGGTCGCCGCGCGGCAGATCGTGGCGCTGACGCACGAAGCTCAGCGCCTGCGGACCGTCCAGCTTCTGCCACCCGGCCGGGAAGTCAGCACCCGAAAGCGGCTCGTAGACAGGGTTTTTCAGACAGACGTTCACGCCGCCGAGGGCATCGGTGATGAGCGAGAAGCCGAGCAGCCCGATCTCGGCGTAGTGGTCGACGGTGACGCCGGTCAGGCTGGCCACCGTCTTGATCAGGGCTTCGCGGCCTGCCTCGATGGCCTGGGGTTCGGCCTGCGCCTTGTCCATACCGTCCTTCTCGACGAGCTCGACGAGCTTCTCGAAATGAGCGGAACCGTAGACACCGTTGATTTTCATCTTGCCGATCCCCGGCGCCTCGACGTAGGAGTCGCGCGGGATCGAGATCGCGGTGGCCGACTTCCCGTTGTTGGGGATACGGATCAAGATGATGGTGTCGGTGTTGGTCGCCTCGTCATCGCCGGCTCGCAGCGTGGCGAGTTCCTGTTCGGACAGCGGGTTTCCGTGCGCGTCCGTGCGGCTGTCGACGCCGACCAACAAGATGTCGATCGCGCCGTCTTCGCCGCCGTCGCCCAATGCCATCGGGGAGATGTGGTTGATGCCGGACTCGAACGACCGAATCTTGCCCCAAGCGACGCCTGTACCGACGACGATCGCCAGTGCCATCGACACGGCAATGACACGGAGGGTGCGAGCGGGCATCAACCCAGGCTACTGGCGAAAAGGGCACAGAGTGGGTAGCGCGAGTCGGCGTGCCAGACTCGTCACTATGTCTTTTCGAGAGTCTGCCCGAATCGTTATCTCCGGTGCCGGCGGCATGGTCGGACGTGAATTAGCAGCTCAGGCGCGCAACCAGGGGCGTGACGTGCTGGCCTTGACGTCGTCTGAGTGGGATATCACCGATGCTCCCGCCGCCGAGCGATTCGTCGAACCAGGTGACGTGGTCATCAACTGTGCGGCCTACACGGCCGTCGACGCCGCCGAATCCGACGAGGAGCGCGCCCACGCGGTAAATGCCGTGGGACCGGCCAATATCGCGCAGGCCTGTGCACGTGCGGGTGCGGAATTCATCCACATCTCCACCGACTACGTTTTCTCCGGCCCGAAAGGCACCCCATTCGAGATCAACGACGAAACGGCGCCGGCGGGGGTGTACGGCCGCACCAAGCTCGCAGGCGAGTTCGCGGTGCTCACGGCGATGCCTGACGCCCACATCGTCAGGACGGCCTGGATCTACGAGGGCGCCGACGGCAGCGACTTCGTGGCCGTGATGAAAAGGCTGGCCGCCGGCGACAAGACGGTCAACGTGGTCGACGACCAGATCGGCTCGCCGACGTATGCGGCCGATCTGGTGGGTGCGCTGCTCGAGGTGGCCGACGGAGGCATTCGGGAGCCCGTATTGCACGCCACCAACGCCGGCGAGGCCAGCCGCTTCGAACAGGCTCAGGCGGTGTTCGAGGCCGTCGGCGCCGACCCCGCCCGGGTACGCCCGGTCAGCACGGACCAGTACCCGCGACCCGCCCCACGGCCGGAGTACTCGGTGCTGTCCTCGCGGCTGTCCGCGGAGGCGGGTCTGACTCCGCTGCGGCCGTGGCGCGACGCGCTCGCCGCCGCGATCGCCAAACACGGCCCAGCGGCAGCCGCCACGTGAGTGACGAATTGGTGGGCGTCGCGTGAGTGACGAATTAGTAGTGGTGACCGTGACGTATTCGCCGGGGCCCCACCTGAACCGGTTCCTGGCGTCGCTGTCGCACGCCACCGACCGAGCGGTCACGGTCATCATGTCCGACAACGGGTCCACCGACGGGGCGCCGGAAGAGGCGCTGGAGCGGTATCCCAACGTGCGCCTCATGCGCACGGGCGCAAACCTCGGTTACGGCACCGCGGTGAACCGTGCTGTCGCCGAATCCCTGAAAGGCGATGCAGCCGAGGCGATCTCCGACTTCTTCATCGTCGCCAACCCTGACGTCCAGTGGGGGCCGCGCAGCATCGACATCCTGCTGGATGCGGCGGCTCGCTGGCCGCGCGCGGGTGCGCTGGGGCCGCTGATCCGCGACCCGGACGGGACTGTGTACCCGTCGGCGCGGCATCAGCCCAGCCTCATCCGGGGCGGCATGCACGCGGTCATCGGGCCGTTGTGGCGGTCCAACCCGTGGACCGCGGCCTACCGCCAGGCAAGGCTCGAGCCCAGCGAACGCGAAGTCGGATGGCTGTCGGGGTCGTGCCTGTTGTTGCGGCGGGCAGCGTTCGAGGAGATAGCCGGGTTCGACGAGCGCTACTTCATGTACATGGAGGACGTCGACCTCGGAGATCGCCTCGGCCGCGCGGGTTGGCAGAACGTGTACGTGCCGTCGGCGGAGATCTTGCACGACAAGGGGCACACGACGGGCCGCGATCCGGCACGGAACTTGGCTGCTCACCACACCAGTACCTACACTTTCCTGGCGGATCGGTATTCACACTGGTCACAGGCACCGTTGCGATGGACGATCAAGGCCGCTCTCGCGGCGCGCGCGGGGTTGGTTGTACGCAATGCCAGGCGTAAGCAGGCGAAAGGACGGCGCTGATGAATCCGGCCGAAGTAGATGCCGTCGTATTGGTCGGTGGTCTGGGCACCCGGTTGCGCCCGCTGACCCTGTCGGCTCCTAAACCGATGCTGCCGACAGCGGGGCTGCCGTTCCTGACGCACCTGCTGTCGAGGATCGCCGATGCCGGCATCGAGCACGTCGTGCTCGGCACGTCCTACAAGGCGGCGGTGTTCGAGTCGGAGTTCGGTGACGGGTCCAAGCTGGGCCTGCAGATCGACTACGTCGTCGAGGATGAACCGTTGGGCACGGGCGGTGGCATCGCCAATGTGTCGTCGAAGCTCCGCCATCCCACTGCGCTCGTCTTCAACGGCGACGTGCTGTCCGGAGCCGACCTGCGCGCGATGCTGGACAGCCACGAGAACAAGAACGCCGACGTGACCCTGCACCTGGTGCGCGTTGGAGACCCTCGCGCGTTCGGGTGCGTCCCAACCGATGCCGACGGTGTGGTCACCGCTTTTCTGGAGAAGACGCAGGATCCGCCCACCGACCAGATCAATGCCGGGTGCTATGTGTTCAAACGCGAGATCATCGACCGCATTCCGAAGGGACGCGCGGTCTCCGTCGAGCGCGAAGTGTTTCCGGCCCTGCTCGCCGACGGGATGCGCGTGTGCGGCTACGTCGACTCCACCTATTGGCGCGACATGGGCACACCCGAGGATTTCGTGCGCGGTTCCGCCGACCTGGTCCGCGGTATCGCGCCGTCACCGGCGTTGCGCGGCCAACGCGGTGAGGAGCTCGTCCACGACGGCGCCAGTGTCGCGCCGGGCGCATTGTTGATCGGCGGCACGGTGGTCGGCCGCGGCGCCGAAATCGCCGGTGGCGCACGGCTGGACGGGGCCGTGATCTTCGACGGCGCCAAGGTCGGGGCGGGCGCCGTGATCGAGCGCTCGATCATCGGATTCGGCGCCCGCATCGGACCCCGTGCGCTGATTCGAGACGGCGTGATCGGTGACGGCGCCGACATCGGTGCGCGCTGTGAGCTGCTACGTGGTGCGCGGGTATGGCCCGGAGTCACGATTCCCGACGGCGGAATCCGCTACTCCACCGATATCTAGCGACTTCGGCGCGCATACGATCGCTCACCGATCGCCGGCGCACCGAAATCACAGATTGCGTTGCGAGGCGGCGGCCGCCAGCTGCGTCAGCCCGAAGTCGGTGTCCTCCGGAAGCCCGTCCAACGGCCACCACCGAAGGTCCAACGACTCATCGCTGCGGGCGATCTCAGCACCCGCGGGGGCACGCACGATGAATTGCATGTCGAGATGGCGGGTGGGCACCCCGAGGGAACACGTCACCGGATGAACGTGCAGCGCGGCCATCGATGGATCGATCTCCAGTCCGTCGACGCCCGACTCCTCGGTGGCCTCCCGCAGTGCGGCGGCGACGATGTCGGCGTCGGACTCCTCACAATGCCCGCCGAGTTGCAGCCACCGACCGAACCGCGGGTGCAGGGTGAGCAACGCGTGAGTCCCTTCGGCGTCGACGACGAGAGCCGAACCTGTCACGTGACCGGGCACGCAGGTGCGCAGGCATCCGTCGGGTCGTGCGGCCAGAAACGCCAGGACGGCATGACGCAGGGAGTCCTGGGCGGGATCGGGCGCCTCCCAGTCGGTCAGCACGTGCACCGCCGACGCGTGCAGGGTCACTTGCGCACCAGTAGGTCATCGGTCGGTACCGGGTCGCGCGGTCCAGAACCCGCTTCGGGATAGCCGATCGCGATGGCGCCCAACGGCTCCCAGTCGGCGGGCAGGCCGAGTTCGTCGCGCACCAGATCGGCGGCGAAGATGGTGGAGCCGATCCAGCAGCTGCCCACTCCACGTACCGCCAGCGCCACCAACAGAGCCTGCACCGCGGCACCGACGGCGACGGTGAACATCGTGTGCTCCGCGGCGGTGCGTTCGGTGTCGGGGTAGCTGTGCGCACCATCGGGCACCATGAACGGGATCACGAGTTCGGGTGCGTCGTAAAGGATCTGGCCACGTTTGACGCGGTGTTCGACGGCATCGGCGGTTCGCCCATCGCCCGCCAGGTCCGTCCGCCACTTTGCCTTCATCCGGTCGAGCAAGGCCAGTCGACGGGCAGGATCCTGCATCCACACGAACCGCACCGGTCGGGTGTGATGCGGCGCCGGTGCGGTAAGTGCTTCGGCGACGGCGGCCTCGATCAGATCGGGGGCCACTTGCTCGCCACTGAAAGCGCGCACCGACCGCCGCAGCAGCTGGGCCTGGCTGCGCCCGAGCGCAATCGCCTCCTCGGTGCCCAGCCAGAACAGATCGTCCTCGCCGGTCCGCACGAGATCACGCGCGCCGGAGCCGTTGTCCTGCAGGGACAGTCCCCGCACCACCGCGACAGGTATGTCCGTCAGCTTGCCCTTGACGAGATCGGCCGCGGCAGCGATCTCGTCGGCGACGGCGATCTCGGTGACAATCAACTCATTCCCGTGCCGATCCTGGGATCCTTCGTAGCCGTGCAGCACCGTCAGTCCCGCTGCGCCGATCGCGACGTCGGTCTGTCCGTTGCGCCACGCCCGTCCCATCGTGTCGGTCACCACGACCCCGACCGTGACGCCGAGGTGTTCGCGCAGCCTCTCCCGCAGGGTCGCGGCGCTGCCGTCCGGGTCGGTGGGCAGTAGCGCGAGTTCTGCCGAGTCGACATTGGAGCCGTCCACCCCCGCCGCCGCCTGCACCAGCCCGATGGCGTTCTCGGTGATCAGCGTCTTGCCCTTGCGTGCGAGCACCCGCACCGCCTCTGCGTCGATCAGCTCGCGCCGCAGAATGTCTCGCTCTTCGGGGTCGGTAGGCGCGTCGACGATGCGGCCCTCACACTTGGAGATCACCTTGCTGGTGATCACCAGGATGTCGCCGTCTTGTAGCCGGGGTGCGGCCGTAGCGATGGCGGCAGCGAGATCGTCGCCGGGCCGGAACTCGGGAAGTCCTGGAACCGGCAGTATTTCGACGGCGCCGGCAGATCCATGTTCTGTCATGGGCGTGGGTCCAGCTTCAACCCGGCCAGATCGAGGCCTGCGCGCACCATGTCGGCCGTCGTCGCCGGTTCCGTCATCAGCAGTGGCACCGCACGCACCTCCACACCGTCGATCTCGGCGTGATCACCCTCGTGGATGAGCCAGCCATCGAGGATGCCGGTACCGCTGCGGGCCCCGTAGTGGTTGCCGACCGCTTCGGAGGTACTGGCCACGCCGATGACCGACAAGCATTCGTCGGCCATGCCGCGCAACGGCTTACCGCCGATGATGGGGGAGTAGCCGATGACCCGTGCCGTCGTCGTGCGCAGCGCACCCCGGATGCCGGGGATGTTCAAGATCGATCCGATACTCACGACCGGGTTGGACGGAGCCAGCAGGACGACGTCCGCCGTCTCGATGGACTCGACGACGCCTGGACCGGCTGATGCCGTATCGGCGCCGACGAACGCGAAGCTGTGCGTGGGTATCTGGGCGCGATAGCGCACCCACCACTCCTGGAAGTGGATCGCACGCGATTCGCCGTCCTCGGGATCGGTGACGACGACATGGGTTTCGCTGCGATCGTCGCTGGCGGGCAAGAGCCGCGCACCCGGTGACCATCGGGCGCATAACGCTTCGGTCACTTGTGACAACGGATATCCGGCCCGCAGCATCTGACTGCGTACAAGGTGGGTAGCGAGGTCGCGATCGCCGAGGCCGAACCAGTCCGGCTGCACCCCGTACGCGGCGAGTTCCTCCTTGGCGTGCCAGGTTTCACCACGATGGCCCCAGCCGCGCTCGGGGTCGATACCACCGCCCAACGTGTACATACAGGTGTCGAGGTCCGGACATATCCGCACACCGAACATCCAGGCGTCGTCGCCGACGTTGACCACTGCGGTCAACTCATGCGTCGAAGAGGTGCCGGCATCGCCGAACTGGCCCAGGCCCAACAGGTGCTGAACGCCGAGGAGAAAGCGTGCGCCGCCGACGCCGCCGACCAGAACGGTGACCTTCACAGTGACCGACATTAGGCCGTCGGGCGCCGGCGAGAGCATGTGGCCGTGGGTGTGACAGACACGCCGATATTTCGACGCGCCGAAATCGGGTCACGGAATGGTATGAATTTCTGTTCCAACGCTTGACCCCGACAGCCAACGCGTGTGTAATCACACCAGTGTCATTTCGCGGTTGGCCGGCCGGTTTCGGTGTCGCAGACCGAGATTCGATCATATGTTCGAATTGAGATGGCCGCACAGAATAAAAGTGGGGCTCTTTTTTACGGATCTACGACACCAGGTGAGGAGGCGGAAAATGTCTTTTGAGTACAGCGATTTCGATCACGTGGTCCGTTTTGACGATCGGCTGCTTGGCTCAGTTGACAGCGCGCCGCACACCAATACCGGACCGGCACCGTTCGAGACGCCACGGCGTCCCCAGTTGAGTCTGGTGCCCGCCCCGATTGATGTGGCGCCGCCATTGCCGGCAATCCCGGCAATGCTTACGCCGGAAGACGACCTCTGGCAGGAGAAGGCGCTGTGCGCCCAAACCGACCCCGAGGCGTTCTTCCCCGAGAAGGGCGGCTCGACCCGCGAAGCCAAGCGCATCTGCCAGGGTTGCGAGGTGCGCGACGCGTGCCTTGACTACGCGCTGGCGCATGACGAGCGCTTCGGCATCTGGGGCGGGCTCTCCGAGCGTGAGCGCCGTCGCCTCAAGCGCGGCGTCATCTAACGCTCTTCGCGCAAGCGTCCCCCTGCCCTTCGGGCGGGAGGTGCCCCCACATCGCAATCTAGGCGCGCCCTACTCGTCTTCGATCGTCGGATCGATGACGGAGGGCTCGACGCCCAAATAGGTGGCCACCTGGGCCACCAAGACTTCATGCAGCAGGTCCGAGAGTTCGACGGTGTCCTTCACCCGTCGTTCGATCGGCTTGCGGAACAACACAATTCGCGCCCTCGTGGCGTTACCTCTGACATCAACACCCGCTGGGATCAGCCGGGCCAGTGCGATCGGGCCGTCGGCGATCACCTCAGGCGGCCATTGCACGCTCTCGGGGTCCTTCGGCGAGATACGGGGAATTTCGTCGACGGCGATATCCAGCGTGGAGACTCTGTCCTGCCACCGGCGTTCGATCGGTTCGTAGGCCTCCAGGACGGCCATGTCGAACAGTTCGGCTCGGCTGCGCCAGCCGGGCACCGTCGCCGGCAGAAGCGGTCCGCGCATTTCGCGGCCGCGGCGTGATCGGTGTCCGCGTCCATCCGCCACGAACACAGATCGTAACGGTTCAAGATCGACACTGAACATGCCGCGCGTGTCCGGCGGCTTGCATCGTTTGCGCACGATAGCCTCTCGCTGTGAACGTTCCCCGTCGCTGCTGCCGGCCCGGGTGCCCCCACTACGCGGTGGCGACGCTGACCTTCGTGTACTCCGACTCGACGGCAGTCGTCGGCCCGCTGGCCACGGTGTCCGAGCCGCATTCGTGGGACCTGTGCGTCCTGCACGCCAGCCGTATCACCGCGCCGCGCGGCTGGGAGCTGGTCCGCCACGCCGGTCCGCTGCCGTCGCACCCCGACGAGGACGATCTGGTAGCCCTCGCCGAGGCCGTACGCGAAGGGCGTGATGTGGCGCCGCCCATCAACGGAGTGGCCGCGGGATTTTCCGATCCGGTCACCGGGATGTCGGGCGGAGCGTTGATGGCGCCACCCGCCCGCAGGTCCGACACCAACGGACGGCGGCGGGGCCACCTGCGGGTGTTGCCAGACCCGCCCGAATAGCGCGGACCGAGGCGAGTACTAGTGGCCGTGCCGCAGCCGTTCGACGGCTAGGCTGGCGCCAGCAGTCCACGTCTCAAGGAGTTTTATGTCCCGGCCCGCCGCGGCTGTCCGCAGTGTCATCAAGGCGTACGACGTGCGGGGTCTGGTCGGCGACGAACTCGACGAACAGTTCGTCGGTGAGATCGGTGGTGCGTTCGCCCGCTTGATGCGGGCTGAGAACGCCACGACGGTGGTCATCGGTCACGACATGCGGGACAGCTCACCGGCGCTGTCGGAGGCGTTCGCCGAAGGCGTCGTCGCGCAGGGTCTCGATGTGGTGCGCATCGGCCTGGCATCCACCGACCAGTTGTACTTCGCCTCGGGTCTGCTGGACTGCCCCGGCGCGATGTTCACTGCGAGCCACAATCCTGCCGCGTACAACGGCATCAAGTTGTGCCGGGCCGAAGCCAAGCCCGTCGGCAGGGACACCGGACTCACCGTCATCAGCGATGAGGTCATCGCCGGGGTGCCCACGCATGACGGGCCCCGCGGCACGAAGTCCGACCGCGACGTGTTGGCCGACTACGGAGAGTTCCTGCGGTCTCTGGTGAGCCTGGCCGAGATGCGGCCGATGAAGGTGGCCGTCGACGCGGGCAACGGGATGGGTGGGCACACCACTCCCGCTGTGCTGGGCGCGATCCCGTCGATCACGCTCGCTCCGCTGTTCTTCGAGCTCGACGGCACGTTTCCCAACCACGAAGCGAATCCGCTCGATCCCGCCAACCTCGTCGACCTCCAGGCGTTCGTGCTGGAGACCGGAGCCGACATCGGGCTGGCGTTCGATGGCGACGCCGACCGATGCTTCGTCGTCGACGAGAAGGGGCGGCCGGTCTCGCCCTCAGCGGTGACGGCGTTGGTCGCCTCGCGGGAACTGAGGCGTGAGATCGGCGCGACGGTGATCCACAACCTGATCACGTCCCGCGCCGTTCCGGAACTCGTCGCCGAGCGCGGGGGCACCCCGGTACGGTCACGCGTCGGACACTCCTTCATCAAGGGGCTGATGGCCGACACCGGCGCGATCTTCGGCGGAGAACATTCGGCGCACTACTACTTCCGCGACTTCTGGGGTGCTGACTCCGGCATGCTGGCGGCGCTACATGTCTTGGCGGCGCTCGGTGAACAGAACCGGCCGTTGTCCGACCTGATGGCCGACTATCAACGCTACGAAGCGTCGGGCGAGGTCAACTTCACCGTCACCGACGCCGAGGCATGTGTCGACAAGGTGTTGTTGTCATACGGCGCGAGGATCCACTCGATCGACCACCTCGACGGTGTGACCGTCGATCTGGGCGACGGGTCGTGGTTCAACCTGCGCATGTCCAACACCGAACCGCTACTGCGGCTCAACGTCGAGGCACGGACGATCGAAGAAGTCGACGAGATCGTCGGACAGATCTCCCAAACGGTCAAAGACCAGACCTCCTCGAATTCTGAGGCGCACACGTGAACGCCACCGAGTCGATGGTCGACCTCGACGACGTCGAAGGACTGATCGCCGCAGACCGCGACGGCTCGTTGCGCGCGGCTGCGATGGCCGGCGCACAGGTGCGGGCGACGGCCGCGGCGCTCGGCGAGGGGGACCTGGATCAGCTGCAAAGCGACGCACCACCCCGCACGGTGATATGGGTGGCCGGACGCGGAAACGCTGAAGCGGCAGGCTCGTTGCTCGCGGCGACGCTCGGTGGTTCGCTGGCCGCGCCGATCGTCGTCGCCCCCGAGGTCCCGCCGTGGATCGGCGCACTGGACGTCCTCGTCGTGGCCGGGGACGATCCGGGCGATCCTTCGCTGGTATCCGCTGCCGCGACCGGAGTGCGACGCGGTGCTCGCATCGCCGTGATCGCGCCATACGAAGGACCGTTGCGTGACGCCACCGCCGGTCGCTCTGTCGCGTTGCCGCCGCGGGTATGGGTGCCCGACGAGTTCGGATTCTGCCGGTACCTGGCCGCCGGTCTGGCAGTACTGCACATGGTGGACCCAGGGCTGCGAGTCGATCTATCGGCGCTCGCCGACGAGTTGGACGCGGAAGCGTTGCGCAACAGCGCTGCTCGTGAACTGTTCACCAATCCCGCGAAGGCATTGGCTGAACGGATGTCGGGGTGCGAGGTCGTCGTCGCGGGCGACACCGCGGCGACGCTCGTGTTGGCCCGCCACGTCGCGGCTGTCTTGCTGCGGGTCGCGCATCGCGCCGTGGCCGCGGCCGGTCTGGCCGATGCGCTGGCTGCGTTGCGCAGCGGAATGAGCGACGCACAGGATCGAGAGCGGTCGATCTTCCACGATGAGCAGATCGACGGCCCGCTCCCGACCCGGGTGCGGACCTTCGTACTGACCGCCGACGCCGAGCGACCCGTCGTCATGGCCAGGGTCGCAGGCATGGAGGACATCCACGTGATCAACGCCGAGGATGTGCCGGAGGCGTTGGCGCTGGACACATCTGACGTCGTTCACGCACCGGGAACGGCTCCGGCCGGGCCCGGCCGGCTGGAGGAGCAATTGGCTCTGCTTGCCCTCCGGATGGAGATGACCGCCGTATACCTGAAGCTGGTTCGGGGTTGAGCAAGTGAACTTGCTACGTGGGGCGGTGCGTACCTATGCGTGGGGGTCGCGCACAGCGATTGCGGACTTCACCGGACGGCCAAGTCCCACAGCGCATCCCGAGGCCGAACTGTGGTTCGGCGCCCACCCCGGCGATCCTGCGTGGCTGGAGACCGACAACGGGGAGACGTCGCTGCTCGACACATTGCGCGATGATCCGGAGGGACAGCTCGGGGCGAGTGTGCGCGGGCGATTCGGCGACACACTGCCGTTCCTGCTCAAGGTGCTCGCCGCGGACGAGCCGCTGTCGCTGCAGGCGCACCCCAGCGCGCGGCAGGCGGCTGAGGGCTTCGCACGCGAAGACCGGTTGGGCATTCCGGTGACCGCGCCGAACCGCAACTACCGCGACGCCAGCCACAAGCCCGAAATCCTGGTTGCCCTAGAAGAATTCGAGGCGCTCGCCGGCTTCCGCCCAGTGGAGGAAAGCATCGAGCTGATGCGCTCGCTGGCGGTGACCGATCTCGACCCGTTCGTGAACCTGCTGGTCGGTCAGCCCGATGCGGACGGCCTTCGGGCCCTGTTCACGACGTGGATCACCGCACCGCAGCCCGATCTCGACGTGCTGGTGCCCGCAGTGATCGACGGCGCGATCCACTACGTGCGTTCGCGCAACACGACATTCGCCGCCGAGGCCAGGACCGTCCTCGAACTCGGCGAGCGCTACCCGGGCGACGCCGGCGTACTGGCCAGCATGTTGCTGAACCGCATCACGTTGGAGCCCGGCGAGGCGATCTACCTACCCGCGGGGAACCTGCACGCATACCTGCAAGGCGTCGGCGTCGAGGTGATGGCCAACTCCGACAACGTCTTACGCGGGGGACTGACACCCAAGCACGTGGACGTGCCCGAGCTACTGCGGGTGCTGGACTTCACTCCCGCGAGCGACGATCTGATCCGTCCGACGATCACCAGAGACGGCATGGAACTGGTCTACGAAACACCGGCTCCCGAATTCGCGGTCTCCGAGCTGAGCATCGACGGTGAGCACCTCGGTCACGAGATCGACGCGCCGAGTCGCCATGACGGACCGCAGATTCTACTGTGTACCCAGGGGTCGACGGTGGTGTCCGCCAAGGGCGGCAGCGTCACCCTCAATCGCGGGTCTGCTGCGTGGGTCGCCGCCGACGAGGGCCCCATCCGCCTGGCCGCCGACACCCCGACGAAACTCTTCCGCGCCACGGTGGGCATTTAAGCCTCGTCAGGCTGAGCGCTTCTCCGCCAGCCACAGCTTCATGTTGTGCCGGATGGTGCGGCCGACGAGGCGCGCGGACGGGACCATGTAGAGGCTGTCGAGGAGGCTGAATCTGCGCAGAAACCATTCGGCCAACACGGGATCCGTCTCTGCCGCCCCGAGGAACTGATCAAACAGACTTCCCACCGGCTTGTACCACCGCGGCGTTTCATCGGTGGTGGTGGCATCGTGCAGAGCCAGATCGCCGATCACGGTCATCATCCACACTGGGTACGTCGTCTTCGCCGTGGACTTGGCGAGTCGCTTCGCCACGTCGGGAGCGCCGGACTCGACGACCTTCCGCAGGTTGCCGGCCTGGATTGCCGTCATCGTCATGCCCTGGCCGAAGGTCGGGTTGAAGCTGACGACCGCATCGCCGAACGGGAAGATGCCGTCGGGAAAGCGGTCGAGTTTGTCGTAACGACGCCACCGGCTGGTCGGGTACTTGTGAAACGCCATCTCGCCGAGCGGGGTTCCCTGCCGTAGCGCGGACGAAAAGTGAGCGGGCAGGATCTCGTCGGCCACGGCACAGATCTGCGCAAAGTCTTGTGGTGGTTCCGCTTTGGCGATACCAAAGGTCGTCACGTTCCACACGCCGTCTTCGTAGAACAGTGCGCCCACGCCGACCCGTTGTTCGTGCGACGCACCTGCCACGACGACCTTCTCGGCAAGCAGGCCGTCAGGAATTTTGACGCGTTGGCTGGCATACGCGATGCCGACGTCGACCGTGTCCTCCTGGGGACGCGGGTAACCCCACTTCTCCAGCCACACCGGCAGCCGGGTGCCTCGACCCGCGGCGTCGACGACGAGGTCGGCGGGCACCATTTCGTCGGAATCGAGCAGCACACCGGTCACCCGTCCGCGCGCAGCGTCGTAGACCGGCTCGGTGACGCTCGTGTGCACGACATCGACGTTCTCGATCGCCAGCACGCGGCGGCGGATCTGCCACTCCAGCATCGGTCTGCTGGGCACGTACGCGGTGAACTCGTCCTGCAGGCGATGCGCGGTTCCCAGCACATGGCCCGCAGCGCCGAAGTAGATGCAGTCGGGCCGGTTCTCCAAAATCGGCACACCGTCGGCCACCATGTCGTCGAGCAGGCCGGGAAACAGGCTCTCGAATTCCTGCGCGCCGCGCGCCATCAGCAGGTGTACATGCCTGCCCTGCGGTACCGCTGCCCGGTTCTCCGGGCCGCTGGGCAGCTCGTCGCGCTCGTAGACCGTGACGCGCTCGCAGACGTCGGACAGCACCCGGGCCGCGCACAAGCCCCCGAGGCTGGCCCCGATAACGATCGCGTGTTTATAACTCCGCCCCATCGGGTGGACAGTACTCGGTACATTCCCGACACAGACCATGGGAGGAAGTGTCGAATGGCATGGCGAACGAAGTCGGTGGAGCAATCGATTGCCGACACTGACGAACCCGAGACTCGCCTGCGAAAAGATCTGAACTGGTGGGATCTCACGGTCTTCGGGGTGTCCATCGTCATCGGCGCAGGCATCTTCACGATCACCGCGTCGACGGCCGGCAACATCACCGGCCCGGCCATCTCGATCTCGTTCGTGATCGCCGCGATCTCGTGCGGGCTGGCCGCGCTGTGCTATGCCGAGTTCGCGTCGACGGTCCCGGTCGCGGGTAGCGCCTACACCTTCTCCTATGCGACATTCGGTGAGTTCATCGCGTGGATCATCGGCTGGGACCTGATCCTCGAGTTCGCAGTCGCCGCCGCAGTGGTGGCCAAGGGCTGGTCGAGCTATCTGGGAACGGTGTTCGGATTCGGCGGCGGGACAGCGCATCTGGGCGGCATTGAATTGGATTGGGGCGCGCTGCTGATCATCGTCTTCGTCACCGCGATCTTGGCGTGGGGCACCAAGCTGTCCGCGGGTGTCAGCCTGGTCATCACCGTGATCAAGGTCGCGGTGGTGCTGCTCGTCGTGGCTGTCGGCGCGTTCTACATCAAGATGGAGAACTTCACCCCTTTCGTTCCGCCCGCCGAAGCCGGTGAAAGCAGTTCCGGAATGGACCAGTCGCTGTTCTCGTTGCTGACCGGCGCGGGCGGTAGCACCTACGGCTGGTACGGCGTGCTGGCGGGCGCGTCGATCGTCTTCTTCGCCTTCATCGGCTTCGATGTCGTGGCCACCACAGCGGAGGAGACCAAGAACCCGCAGCGCGATGTGGCCCGCGGCATCCTCGCGTCACTTGCGATCGTCACCGTGCTGTACGTCGCGGTGGCGGTGGTGCTCTCGGGCATGGTGCGCTACACCGAACTGCGCGACGCCGGTGAGAAGGCGAATCTCGCAACGGCCTTTGCCGCCAACGGTATCGACTGGGCGGCGAAGGTGATCTCGATCGGCGCGTTGGCCGGGCTGACCACCGTCGTGATTGTGCTGGTGCTCGGACAAACCCGGGTGCTGTTCGCGATGTCGCGCGACGGGCTGGTGCCGCGGTCGCTCGCGAAGACCGGAACGCACGGAACACCCGTGCGGATCACCCTGATCGTCGGCGCCCTGGTGGCCGTGACGGCGTCGGTGTTCCCGATTGGCAAGCTCGAGGAGATGGTCAACATCGGCACGCTGTTCGCGTTCGTGCTGGTGTCCGCGGGTGTGATCGTGCTTCGTCGCACGCGGCCCGACCTCGAGCGCGGCTTCCGGGCGCCGTTGGTGCCGTTCCTGCCGATTGCCGCGATCATCGCGTGCGTGTGGCTGATGCTCAACCTCACCGCGCTGACCTGGATCCGCTTCCTCATCTGGATGGCAATCGGCGTGGTGATCTATTTCCTCTACGGCCGTCGCCACTCCGTGCTTGCGAATTCGGCGCGCTAGTCAACCGTCGCGGTTGGTTTACGCGCCCGATTCGCCAACTCACGAACGCCGGGAGCCTGCCGAACGTCTGACCGGTTGTGCTCGACGACTATTTGCGTCGCCACGACGGCGTCATCACACTCGACCAGGCGCGCGCGGCAGGACTCAGCCGGCGGGTAGCCGAGCGCAGGTTGGAGTCGGGCAGATGGGTGCGCTGTGGCCGTGGCGTGTACTTCGTCGACGACCGACCGTTTTCGGACGCTGCGCGAATCCGGGCCGCGGTCTGGAGTTACGGGTCCGCAGCCGTAGCGAGTGGCCTGACGGCGGCATGGTGGCACGGGCTGTCCCGGTTTACGCCCGACATCGCCGAAGTGACAGTGCCGAGGAACAGTCACGGCCGTCGGCATACGAACACTCGAGTGCGCCGTCGCAGCCTCGATGAGTGCGACGTCGTCGAACGTCGCGGCCTGCGAGTGACGTCGCTGCCACTGACCGTCGTTGAAGCAGCTGCCCAACGCGGCGGTGGCGCGAAGCTGATGGACAACGCGTTGCAGCGACACGTCGATCTCAGCAGTTTGTGGCGCGCCCACCTTCGCAATAAGGGCCGAACGGGAGCGCCCCGCTCGCGTCGGCTGTTGCAAGCGGCCTCGGACGGATCGCGGTCCGTCGCGGAGCGACTCTTGATCAAGCTTCTGAAAGACGCGGGCATCGGGGGATGGCAGGCGAACTTCTGGGTCGCGGGTTATCGCGTCGACGTCGGGTTTCCGGGTGCTCGGGTGGCCCTCGAAGTCGACGGGATGGCCTTCCACAGCGGTGCCGAGGAGTTTCAGGTCGACCGCGAGCGCCAGAACGCCATCGTGCTGAGTGGATGGCAGGTGCTGCGCTTCACCTGGCTGGACCTCACCGAGTACCCCGATCGGGTATCCGCGGTCATTCGTGCTGCGATTTCGGCGCGCTGACGCACCGCGACGGGTGGCCAGCGCGCCCGATTCGCGGGAGGTGCTTTACAAAACATGCTTCTGTGTCTAGACAAGCGACAAATTAGCTTCTATAGTCAAGCGCAGTCGTGATGGCACTCACATCAGGGAGGCACCCAGTGACCACGCAAATGTCAGAGCTCGAAATCGCCCAGTGGCGCGACAAGAAGCGCTACCTGTGGCTGATGGGTTTGATCGCTCCGACCGCGATCTTCGTGATGCTGCCGCTGATATGGGCGCTCAATCAGTTCGGCTGGCATGCGGTGGCGCAGGTGCCGTTCTGGATCGGCCCGATCCTGCTCTACGTCGTGCTGCCGGCACTGGATCTGCGGTTCGGACCCGACGGGCAGAACCCGCCCGACGAGGTGATGGAGCGACTGGAGAGCGACAAGTACTACCGCTACTGCACCTATATCTACATCCCATTCCAATACGCCAGCGTGATCTTCGGCGCCTACCTCTTCACGGCGTCGGATCTGAGTTGGCTCGGCTTCGACGGCGGGCTGGCGTGGCCGGCCAAGATCGGCCTCGCGCTGTCGGTGGGCATGCTCGGCGGGGTGGGCATCAACACTGCGCACGAAATGGGCCACAAGAAAGACGAATTGGAACGTTGGCTCGCCAAGGTCACTCTGGCGCAGACGCTCTACGGCCACTTCTACATCGAGCACAACCGTGGTCACCACGTCCGGGTCGCCACTCCGGAGGATCCCGCGTCGGCCCGCTTCGGAGAGACCTTCTGGGAGTTCCTGCCGCGCAGTGTGTGGGGGAGCCTGAAGTCGTCGTGGGAGTTGGAGGCCGCGCGACTGCGTCGCCAGGGCAAGAGTCCGTGGCACTGGTCCAATGACGTGCTCAACGCCTGGGCGATGTCGCTGGTGCTCTACGGCGCCCTGATCGCGGTCTTCGGTCTCGCGCTGATTCCCTACATCCTCATCTCCGCGGTGTTCGGCTTCACGCTTCTGGAGACGGTGAACTACCTCGAGCACTACGGGCTGCTGCGGCAGAAGACCGAAAGCGGTCGCTACGAGCGGTGCGCGCCGGTGCACAGCTGGAACTCCGATCACATCGTGACCAATCTGTTCCTGTACCACCTGCAGCGGCACAGCGATCACCATGCGAACCCGACGCGTCGTTACCAGACGCTGCGGAGTATGGACGGTGCGCCGAATCTGCCGAGCGGATACGCGTCGATGATCGCCCTGACCTACTTCCCGCCGCTGTGGCGCAAGGTGATGGACCACCGGGTGCTCGAGCACTATGACGGCGACATCACCAGGGTCAATGTGCACCCGCGGATGCGCGACAAGGTGTTCGCCAAGTATGGGGCGACGGTCTGATGGCCGCCTACACGTGCCCCGGCTGCGACTACGTTTACGACGAAGCGAAAGGCGCTCCGCGAGAAGGATTTCCGGCGGGCACCGCCTGGAGCGATATCCCCGACGAGTGGTGCTGCCCCGACTGCGCAGTACGCGAGAAGGTCGACTTCGAAGCCGAGGCGAGCGAAGCGACGGGAAATGAACCGAGAGGAGCAATCAAGTGAGCGATTACAAGCTGTTCATCTGCGTGCAGTGCGGATTCGAGTACGACGAGGAGAAGGGCTGGCCGGAGGACGGCATCGCGCCCGGCACCCGCTGGGACGACATCCCCGACGACTGGAGCTGCCCGGACTGCGGAGCGGCCAAGGCCGACTTCGAGATGGTGGAGGTCGCTCGTTCGTGACGACGAGTGTGACCTGGTCGAGCGGAGCGACGGGGAAAGAGGACCTGGGCGAGCGTGACGACGAGTGTGACCTGGGCGAGCGGAGCGACGGGGAAGATGACCGGGGCGAGCGGAGCGACGGGGAAAGATAGGGTCGCGAGGGTGACCCGTCGGACCGCGCGGCGCATCCCGTACGCCGAGGCGTCGAGGGTGTTGCTGCGCGATTCGATTCTGGATGGCATGCGAGAAGAACTGCTCACCCGCGACTGGTCGGCGATCACGCTGTCGCATGTCGCCAAGGCCGCGGGCATCAGCCGTCAGACCATCTACAACGAGTTCGGCTCACGGCACGGCCTGGCGCAGGCCTATGCGCTGCGCCTGGCCGACCGACTCGTCGACCAGATCGACGACGCGATCGTGGGCAACGAGGGCGACGTCTACGCGGCGTTCCTGCAGGGGTTCCGCGACTTCTTCACCGAGTCGGCCGCCGACCCGCTGGTGATCTCGTTGCTGACCGGCGACTTCAAGCCGGACCTTCTCCAGCTCATCACCACCGACAGCGGGCCGATCATCACCCACTGCTCACAGCGGCTGACGTCGACGTTCATCGACAGCTGGGTGAAATGCAGCGATGAGGATGCAGGCGTGCTGGCGAGGGCGATCGTTCGCCTCGCGATGAGCTACGTGTCGATGCCGCCCGAAAAAGCTGATCTGGGGGCACTCCCCTCGCATGGGCCCACGCGCGAGCTGGGGACTGGGGGCCCACCCGCTCGCGGGGGAGATGTTGCCCATGACCTGGCCCGTTTGATGACGCCCTTCGCTGAGCGCTACGGTGTCCTAGATACCTCTTAGCTGTCAGAGCGCCATCGTCGTTCAATCGCACGAGCGCCTGTCCCGCGAGCCCGCAGGCTAGGGTGTCGCCGCTGCGCACACTTGTGCGCCCACGGGCAAAGACGAACGAAGAAGGGCTCTGGAAATCCATGACTGAGTTGAAGGTCGATGTGCGCAACGGCATCGATTACAAGGTCGCCGACCTGTCGCTGGCCGAATTCGGCCGCAAAGAAATTCGCCTCGCCGAGCACGAGATGCCCGGCCTGATGGCGCTTCGCCGCGAGTACCACGAAGTCCAGCCGCTCAAGGGCGCGCGTATCTCCGGCTCGCTGCACATGACCGTGCAGACTGCCGTCCTCATCGAGACTCTGGTCGCGCTGGGCGCCGAGGTGCGGTGGGCGTCGTGCAACATCTTCTCCACGCAGGATCACGCCGCCGCCGCCGTGGTCGTCGGACCGAACGGGACCGAGGAGTCGCCCAAGGGCGTCTCGGTGTTCGCATGGAAGGGCGAGACGCTCGAAGAGTACTGGTGGGCCGCAGAGCAGATGCTCACCTGGGAAGGCGAGCCCGCCAACATGATTCTCGATGACGGCGGCGACGCCACCATGTTGGTCTTGCGCGGCGCGCAGTACGAGAAGGCCGGCGTGGTTCCCCCCACCGAGGAAGACGCCTCGGACGAGTGGAAGGTCTTCATGGCGCTCGTCCGGGCGCGCTTCGAGACCGAGAAGGACAAGTGGACCAAGATCGCCGAGTCGGTCAAGGGCGTCACCGAGGAGACCACCACCGGTGTGCTGCGGCTGTACCAGTTCGCCGCTGCCGGTGAGCTGGCGTTCCCGGCCATCAACGTCAACGACTCGGTGACCAAGAGCAAGTTCGACAACAAGTACGGCACCCGGCACTCGCTGATCGACGGCATCAACCGCGGCACCGACGTCCTCATCGGCGGCAAGGCTGCCCTGGTGTGTGGCTACGGCGATGTCGGCAAGGGCTGTGCCGAGGCGCTCAAGGCTCAGGGCGCCCGCGTCGCCGTCACCGAGATCGATCCGATCAACGCATTGCAGGCGCTGATGGACGGCTTCGAGGTCAAGTCGGTAGAAGAGGCGATCGGCTGGGCGGACATCGTCATCACCGCGACCGGTAACCAGGGCATCATCACGCTCGAGCACATGAAGGCGATGAAGCACCAGGCGATCCTGGGCAACATCGGTCACTTCGACGACGAGATCGAGATGGCGCGCCTGGAGCGCTCGGGCGCCACCCGGATCAACATCAAGCCTCAGGTCGACGAGTGGGTATTCGGAGACTCCGGCAAGTCGATCATCGTGCTGTCCGAAGGCCGGCTGTTGAACCTCGGCAACGCGACCGGGCACCCGTCGTTCGTGATGAGCAACAGCTTCTCGAACCAGGTGATCGCCCAGATCGAGCTGTGGACCAAGAACGACGAGTACGACAACGAGGTCTACCGCCTCGCCAAGCATCTCGACGAGAAGGTCGCGCGCATCCACGTCGAGGCTCTCGGTGGCACGCTGACCAAGCTCACCAAGGAGCAGGCGGAGTACATCGGCGTCGACGTCGAGGGCCCGTACAAGCCCGAGCACTACCGCTACTGATCTTCACGAGAAAAGGCCCCTGGCACGCGTTGCGCCAGGGGCCTTTTTCGTGTGGTGGCGTTACTAGGGGCTGACCAGCGATCCGCAGTGGTTCTTGATGTCCGTCAGCGGCTGGCGAATGCCGATCATCTCGGCGTTCTCCTGCGGATGGGTCTCCATGTAGCCGGTGATGTGCTCGGCGGCCTGGGCCCGCGACAGGTGCTGCAGCGAGTTCATGAACCCGTTCAGGTCCGGATGGGTGAACAGATATGCCGAAGTCGACGCATCCACGCCGGCCCGGACACCTTCCATGTCGGCGGCGGTGCAGCCCGGCGGATTCTGCCCAACATTGTCGGCGTTCGCGAGGGGGGATACGCCGAGCAGTGCGGCGCATGTCGCTGCGCCGGCGAGTGCGGGTACCACCAGACGGCGTGTAGCGCGTGCGGTGAGCATCGGATGAACTCCTCGTGCATTCAGGACTAGCGCGGTCTCAGTACGAGTCTGGTGCGCTCCGGGCGCCGTCGCCTTCCTTCCCAAGGCCTTGCACAGGAAACCCGCAGTTGCCGCACATGTCGCCGCTTCGGCGCAACAACCTAGCGCCCCTCACGATTCTGTTACGGTCCACGGGTGCTTCGGGGGGTCGTTGTCGCAGTCGTCCTTGCTCTGGCCGCGTGCTTCGCGCCGCTTGCCCACGCCGACGACGATCCGACGATCGACGACCACAACCCCTACTTCAACGAGGACGAGTACCAAGCCTTCTACGAGCCTCCGAGTCCGCTGCCGCCAGGACAGCCGGGCGATCTGATCCGTACCGAACCGTCGCGGTTGGTATTGGAGCCGTCGGGTCAGCTGGGCATGATCATGGCCAACGGGACGCGAATCATGTACCGCAGCACCGACGCTCGCGGAAACCCGATGGCGGTGACGGGTACCTATTTCGAGCCCTTCAACGCCTGGCCCGGCAAGGGCCCGCGCCCGCTGATCGTCTACGGACCAGGCACTCAGGGTCAGGGCGATCAGTGCGCCCCGTCGCGTCAGTTCAATCAGGGCATCCACTGGTCGCCGTGGCTGGACCTGGCGTTCAACTACGAGGAACTGTTCGTCTCGACGATGGTCGCGCGCGGGTTCGCGATCGTCATGACCGACTATCAGGGGCTTGGCACGCCGGGACTGCACACCTACGTGAACCGGGTGGCTCAGGCCGACGCCATGCTCGATGCCGGCCGGGCGGCGATGCGGCTGCCGGGTACGTCGCTGGATCCGCATGGCCCCGTTGCCTTTTGGGGCTATTCGCAGGGCGGCGGGGCTGCGGCGGCAGCGGCCGAGCTGGCGTCGTCGTACGCGCCGGATCTTCACGTCGTGGGGACCTACGCGGGTGCGCCACCTGCCGATCTGAAAGAGCTCTTTCCGTACGCGGACGGCAGCGCGCTCGTCGGGGCCGTCGCATACGCATTGAACTCCGTCATCAGCACCTACCCCGAATTCGAGCAGGCCATCCGGTCGAAGCTGACGCCGCGCGGAGCCGACTTCTTGTACAAGGTGCAGGATCAGTGCGTCGCGGAGACGATCACCAAGTTCATGTTTCGGCACCTGCAGCCGTACTTCAACGAAGACATCAATCAGTTGGTCAAGGAGGAGCCGTTCGCGAGCCTCTTCGACATGCAGAAGATCGGCAAGTACAGACCCAACGCGCCGGTGATGATCCTCAGTAACCGATTCGATCCGCTGGTGCCATACGGGCCGGCGGCGCAGCTGGGCCGTGACTGGTGCGCACAGGGAGCCGATGTGCAGTTCTGGACGAACGAAGAGCCGCCGTTTCTGAACAAGCTCGTGGTGAATCACGCGCTGCCGATGCTGGTGGACGGCGAGCGGGCGATGCAGTGGGTTGCCGACCGCTTCAATGGGTTACCGACGACACCGAACTGCGGGCAGTTCTAGCGACCGGGGATAGTCTCGGCGACGCCTACGAACGGCGTGGAGCTATGTGCCGTACTCGTCGCGCTTGCGCGGCCAGTCGGAGAAATCCTCGCCGCGGCCGTTGGGTGCGCGGTCCAGCAACTGCCACGTCGCGTTCAATGCTTCGGTGCCGCGATCGTAGGTCGAGTACGTGTGAAAGACGGTGCCGTCCTGAAGCGCGAAGCAACTCAACGCCATCAGCTCCATCACGTCGAGCATGCTGCCGCCGCCCGGCCCCGGGTCGCGGCGCGGTGTCGGCACGTACATGTGCTCGAAGAAGTCGGCGTCGAAGTCGCTGCCGCCGGACGACACCCACTCCACGTCCCAGCCCATCCGCTCCTTGTATGCGGTGAGCACCGGCAGCGGCGAACGCGACGCCAGCAGGAAGGTCACATCGCGCTGCGCCAGGTGTGGCACCGCGCCGACCAGGTTGTCGGTTTCGAAGGTGCAGCCCGGGCAGCCCTCCGGAGTGTTAGGACCGTGCATGAAGTGCCGCACGATCAACTGGGAGCGGCCGTCGAACAATTCGGCCAGCGTGCGCTGACCGTGGGTCGTGTCGAACACGTACTCCTTGTCGACCGGCACCCACGGCAGCCGTTGCCGCTCCTCGGCGAGCGCGGTGGCGCGTCGCGTCAACTCCTTCTCGTTGGCCAGCTGCCTCTCATAGGCGGCTCGCCACTGTTCGCGCGTCCCGACCGTGTGCTCCGTCATCGCGTCATCCTCCCCGTCGCCTGGATCGGTCATCGAGGTAGACCGTCGCCGGCGACGAAACTCATCGGCGGCCGCGCCGCTACGCTCGCTGCGTGCTCATCGTGATCGAAGGCGTCGACGGCGCGGGTAAGCGGACTCTGACCAACGGCCTGCGCGCCGCGTTCGAGAGCGCGCACAAGTCCGTCGCCACCCTGGCCTTTCCTCGCTACGGCGATTCGGTGGAAGCCGACCTTGCCGCCGAGGCGCTGCGCGGCAGCCACGGCGACCTCGCCGAATCCGTCTACGCGATGGCGGTGCTGTTCGCCCTCGACCGCGCCGGCGCCAAGGAGCAGATCGGCCACCTCACCGACACATACGACGTCGTGATCCTCGACCGCTTCGTCGCCTCCAACGCCGCCTACAGCGCGGCCCGCCTCCACCAGGGTGCAGACGGCGACGCCGTCGAATGGGTACGCGCTCTCGAGTACGACCGGCTCAAACTCCCGAAGCCCGACGCCCAGATTCTGCTCGCGGTGCCGGTCGAGCTCGCCGCCGCGCGTGCCGACAACCGTGCGCTGCAGGAGGCCGATCGCGCCAAAGACGCCTATGAACGCGACGACGGCCTGCAGCGTCGCACCGGTGAGGTGTACGCCGCATTGGCCGAAGCGAACTGGTCAGGACAGTGGCACGTCGTGCCTCCCGAGGTCGACGCGCGCGAGCTCGCCAATCGGTTGTCCCGACCGGCCTCGGACACGGCATAAGAATCCCTCAAGAATCCCTGGAGCCGTTCTCCGCAACCTGTTCTCACCACCACGCACCACTCGGGTCCGTGGGGAGAGACACAGGAGTACGACATGAACAAGAACACCCTCCGCGCGGTTCTGGTCGCCGGCCTCATCGGCAGCGCGTCCCTCGGTCTGGCAGGCGCTGCCAATGCCGCCGTCATCCCGCATCAGGACTCGGCACTGGCGGCTCACTCGCATCAGTTCGCCGGTCACAAGCAGAGCGAGGACGGCGACTCGTCCGAGGGCCCAGCCCAGGACGTGACCGCTCTGGACGATCAGTCCGAGCCCGCCGCCAACGACTCGGCACCCGAGGCACCCGAAGCACCTGAGGCGCCGGTGACCGAGCCCGAGGCTCCAGCGGACACGCCGGCCGATGCGCCTGCCGACTCCGCACCGGAATCACCGGCCGATGCGCCGGCCGACTCCGCACCGGAAGCGCCGGCCGACGCACCCGCCGACCACACGCCGGCAGACGCTCCGGACAACGTTCCGTCCGCGGATGCCCCGTCGCAGGATGACATCAACGCGGCCGAGGCGGCCGAGCCGGTGTCGGCCGATCCCGAGCCCGCGCAGGCGAGCGAGGTGCAGGAGATGACCGAACTCGTGGAGGAGACGATGACGAGCGAGAGCACCACGACCACCGACGAGTGGAATCACGAAGTGACAACGTGGGATTCGAGCTGGGTCAGCTACGACGCCAACAACAATCCGGTCATCCTCAACCCCTACAACTACCCGATGAGCCTGTACTACACCTACGACAATGCTCCGCGGGTCGTCACCGTGCCGCCCTTGCAGCGGGTGGCTCTCGATGCGCCTGCGCCCGGCGTGTACCCCTTCACCTCCGTCGTGAAGGATCCGTCCGGGCCGATCCGGCAGGTGTCTGTCGGCAGCTTCACCGGCGGCGGTCCCAAGGCGACACCGTTGACGACGCTCAAGAACGTGCTCGTGAAGCTGAACTACCCCAACGGCAGCTCGCAGCCGTTCCGGGTCAAGACGCTGGCCGATCTTGGCGACGACTCCGCCATCGGTGCGCGTCGGGTGTTGATCGACGGTGCTGTCTCCGCCTGGGGGCAGTGGTCGAAGAGCCCGAATGGGGAGCAGCAGTTCGTGATCACCAAGACGCTGCAACTTCCCGGTCTGGCTGCGCCGTCGGCAGCACCGCTGCCCGGCTACAACGTCGCACTGCGGTGAGCGGGCGACCGACAACTGAATGATCAGCAGCACCCTTCCTGGGGGCGTGGGCGAAAGCCTGCGCCCCCAGGTCGGTTTCCGGGCAGGCTCTGGTGCTGGGTCACAATTGAGCAAGCAGCGACACACCGACGGAAAGGCAGCGCACCACATGGGGGATTCAGCTCTCGGGTTCGGGGTGCTCGGCCCGATGCAGATGACTGTGAACGGCGTCGAAGTCGCGGTCGGGACGCCCAAGCTGCGCGCCATGCTCGCCACGCTGGTCATCAACCGCAACCGCGCGGTCGCCGTCGACACGCTGATCAGCGCGGTCTGGGGCGAGTCGCCCCTGCCCGGCGCGCGGGGCAGCGTCCACTCCTACGTGTCCAACCTGCGCAAGCTGCTCAGCCAGGGAGACCCCGCCCCGCAGAAGACCTTGGCGAGCGCCCCGCCCGGATACCGGCTGGCCGTCGCCGACAGCGCGTGCGATCTGGGCCGCTTCGCGACCGAGAAGGCCGCCGGCGTCATCGCAGCCGCAGCCGGCGACTTCGAGTGGGCGAGCCGGCACCTGACCACCGCACTGGAGCAGTGGCGCGGCGCCGTACTCGAGGACTTGCGCGAGTTTCCCTTCGTCGACCCGTTCGCCACCGCCCTCGACGAAGAGCGACTGACCGTCGTCACCGCACGCGCCGAAGCCGAACTCGCCTGCGGTCGGGCCGCGATGATCATCGGCGACCTGGAATCGCAGGTGGCCGAACATCCGTATCGCGAACCGTTGTGGGCGCAGCTGATCAGCGCCTACTACCTGTGCGAACGACAGTCCGACGCGCTCGACGCGTACCGCCGGCTGAAAACCGCACTGGCCGACGACCTCGGGATCGATCCCGGTCCGACAGTGCAGACCCTGCACGACAAAATCCTGCGCCAGGAGCCGCTCGACGTGAAAAAGGCGGCGCGCACGACGGCCGTCGGCGCGAAGACCGTTCTCGACCAGCGCACGCGGGTAGAGAGTGGCGGCGGCGCGGTATGGCTGGTCGACGCGTCGGGCCACCGCCATCCGCTGCGCTCGGTCGCCACCAAGATCGGCAGGCTGCCCGACAACGACATCGTGCTCGACGACGAGAAGGTCAGTCGTCACCACGCCGCAATCATCGACACCGGAACGGGTTTCGCGGTCAGCGATCTGCGGTCGGCCAATGGCGTCGAGCTCGGCGGCACCCGGATCCAGGGCAGTGTCTCGCTGGCCGACGGTGACCAAATCCGGATCTGCGGGCACGTTTTCACGTTCGAGTACGACGCCACTGGGGCGCGCGCAACCTGACGCCGCCGTGGCGATTGGCCTGTGGTCACGTCGTGTAGTAGTACGGTTCTCGGGATACAGGTGTGCGAGGAAAGGCGGCGATGAACGATTCCCCGCACAACTCGCGGGTGGGCTCGCAGTTGGGCCCCTATCACCTCAACAGCCTGATCGGCCGCGGTGGGATGGGCGAGGTCTACGAGGCCCACGACACCGTCAAGGGCCGTACCGTCGCGCTCAAACTGCTGCCTGACTCTCTCTCGCACGACCCGGTGTTCCGGGAACGGCTGCAGCGTGAGGCCCGCGCCGCGGGTCAGCTGCAAGAGCCGCACGTGGTGCCCATCCATGACTACGGCGAGATCGACGGAGTCCTGTACGTCGACATGCGCCTGATCGACGGCACCGATCTGCGCAGTGTGCTGGCCAAGGACGGCGCGATGGCGCCCGCACGCGCGGTGTGGATCGTCCGTCAGGTGGCCGCCGCGCTGGACGCCGCCCATGCCGCCGGAATCACCCACCGCGACGTCAAGCCCGAGAACATCCTGATCACCGCTGACGACTTCGCCTACCTCGTCGACTTCGGCATCGCCAACGCCGCCACCGACCACACGCTCACCGAAAAGGGCACGGCCATAGGCACATACGCCTATATGGCGCCGGAGCGCTTCAGCTCCAAGCCGGTCACCGAGAAGGCCGACGTCTACGCGCTGGCGTGTGTGCTGCACCAGTGCCTCACCGGTCAGCAGCCGTTCGCGGCCGACAGCATCAGCATGCTCATCACCGCCCACCTCATCGAGGCGCCGCCCAAGCCGAGCGAGGTGCGCCCCGACATCCCGCCCGCATTCGACGCGATCATCGCCAAGGGCATGGCCAAAGACGCGGCGGACCGCTACGACTCCGCCGGCGAGTTCGCGCGCGCCGCCGCGGCCGTGGTGGGCGGAAGCGACTCCAGCCCGATGATCGACGTGCCGATCCCCAGTCATCCGGCCCATCTGGCGACGGTTGCAGTCGGCGGAGTTCCCGTTGCCGACCAACCGACGTCCGCGGTGGACCCACCGCAGACCCTCCGGCGCAACCACCGTGCACTCTTCGCCGGCGGCGCGGCCGTCGCAGGAGTGATCGCGGTTGCGGCGCTCGTGGCATGGCTGGTGGCCCGGGTGCCCGAGAATTCGTCCACGATGTCATCGACGGTGACGATCACGCACACCATGCCCGAGGACGCGCCGAACACCGTCACCGCGCCCAACCTCACGCCGGCCGAACGCCAGCTCATGTCGTTGGTACCTGACCCGGATTCCTGCACGCCGAACAAGGACTGGGCCAACGCCATTGCTGCCGTCGACTGCAAGCCCACCGCGAGCGGTGACGGCCATGAGGGCGCGGTTTACGCGCTCTACAGCGACGCCGACCGGCTGGAGGAAGATTTCAACAGTGCGATCGCCGACGACCAGCTGACGCCGTGCCCGGGCGGCGACGGTTCGCCGGCCAACTGGGACTACGACAACACCCCCGATCAGTCGGAGGGCTCGTTGGCCTGCGGCACGCTCAACGGCAGGGCCGACCTCGTCTGGACCAAGACCTCGGATCTGATGCTGGGCGCTGCCCAGGGCAACGACATCAAGGCGCTCTACGACTGGTGGGTCTCCACTACCTGACGCCCCTGCTCAAGAGGGGTTAAGAATCCCTCAAGAATCCCAGCAGGGGTTGACTCGAACCTTTTCTCAACCGGCGCACCACCGGCGCCACCGAGAAAAGGAACCTCATGAAGAACTTCACGATCAGCATCCGCTCCATCACCGCCGCCGCCCTCATCGGCGCCGCCGCGATCGGCCTGGCCGGCGGGATCGCCAACGCCGCCGACACTGCGCCCGGCATCCACGGCAACCCCGACGACGCCACGTCGTTCTGGGTCCAGCAGAGCCTCGACGACTGCTCGCTGATGGCCACCGCCGATGTCGTGGGCCAGTTGACCGGAAACCAGCCCAGCGAAGAGGAGATCGTCGCACTGGCCGGAGCGACGCCGAGCGCTCACCACGACGGACCGGTCTACACTCCGCCGCCGGCCGACAACCCGGACGGCGGCAATGGCACCGACTCGCAGGACCTGCCGATCCTGCTGTCGCACTACGGTATTCGCGCCGTCTACACCGACGACGACGTCGCGGCCCAGATCGATGTTCCGACCGGTATGCCCGCCCTGATCGATGCACTCGACGACGGCCGCAAGGTCATCGCCGGGGTCAACGCCGAGACCATCTGGGACGAAGAGGGCGATCGCACGAACGCCGACCACGACCTGGTGGTCACCGGCGTCGACACCGAAGCCGGCATCGTGCACCTCAACGACAGTGGCACCGAGGACGGCGCCGACGAGCAGGTCCCGCTCGACGTCTTCGAGGCAGCGTGGAAGACCAGCGGCCACGACATGGTCATCACCCTGGATGTCGCCTGACCGAATATTCAGAAGCCGCGGCGCGAACGACGCGCCGCGGCTTCTGCATGCGTGCCCAACGGCCCCCGTCGGTGGGCAATGAACCTTCAAGGCGGGTCAAAAGGCAAAACGCCCGTGTGGTAGCCGAGGTTTGTCGCGATCTGGTGACACCATGGACTCCATGAGGCAAAGGATTCTGGTTGTCGACGACGACCCTTCGCTCGCCGAGATGCTCACCATCGTGCTGCGCGGGGAGGGTTTCGACACCGCGGTCATCGGTGACGGCACCCAAGCGCTGACGGCGGTCCGCGAATTGCGGCCCGACCTGGTGCTACTTGACCTGATGCTGCCCGGGATGAACGGCATCGACGTGTGTCGCGTGCTCCGGGCGGACTCCGGCGTGCCGATCGTCATGCTGACGGCCAAGACCGACACGGTCGACGTGGTGCTCGGGCTGGAGTCCGGCGCCGACGACTACGTGATGAAACCGTTCAAACCGAAGGAACTCGTCGCCCGCGTGCGTGCCCGCCTGCGTCGCAACGAGGACGAGCCCGCCGAGATGCTGTCGATCGCCGATGTGGACATCGACGTCCCGGCGCACAAGGTGACCCGACTGGGCGAGCAGATCTCTCTGACTCCGCTCGAATTCGACCTGTTGGTGGCGTTGGCGCGCAAACCGCGACAGGTGTTTACTCGTGATGTGCTGCTCGAACAGGTGTGGGGATACCGTCACCCGGCCGACACCCGTTTGGTGAACGTGCATGTCCAACGCTTGCGGGCCAAGGTCGAGAAAGACCCGGAGAACCCGCAGGTGGTGCTGACTGTTCGAGGAGTGGGATACAAGGCCGGACCTCCGTGATTTTTCACGGCTCCGCCGTGGGCGTGATTTTTCACGGCTCCGCTCGGCGGTCGCCGTGATCTGGAGCTCGCGAAGGCGTATTCGGGGACGTTGGGGGCCTTCGGCACCACTGGTCCGCGGTTTGGGCGCTCTGGGTCGAGCATTGAGTCTCGCCTGGCGGCGGTCCCTGCAATTACGTGTCGTCACCCTGACGCTCGGCTTGTCGCTGGCCGTCATCCTGGCGCTCGGTTTCGTGCTGACCAGTCAGATCACCGATCGGATTCTCGAGGTGAAAGTCGGGGCGGCCACCGAGGAAGTCGAGCGGGCGCGCAGCACCGTCAGCGACATCGTCGGCGGTGAGGAAACGCGGTCGCTGGACAGCAGCCTGCAGCTCGCACGCAACACCCTGATCGATCGGACCGCCGATGCGGGGCCCGGCCTCGCCGGCGCCTTCGATGCGGTGCTCGTGGTTCCCGGCGACGGGCCGCGCGCGGCGACCGCGGCCGGGCCGGTGCAACAGATCCCCAACGCCCTGCGCGAATTCGTGAAGGCCGGTCAGGTGAGCTACCAGTACGCGACCGTGCACACCGAAGGCTTCTCCGGTCCCGCGCTGATCATCGGTAGCCCGACGTCGTCGTCGGTGACCAATCTCGAGCTCTATCTGATCTTCCCGTTGAACAACGAGGAGTCGACCATCACGCTGGTCCGCGGCACGATGGCCACCGGCGCGGTAGTGCTGCTGATCCTCTTGGCCGGGATCGCACTCGTGGTGGCCCGCCAGATCGTGCTGCCGGTGCGGTCGGCGTCGCGGATCGCCGAGCGGTTCGCCGAAGGACACCTGACCGAGCGGATGCCGGTGCGCGGCGAGGACGACATGGCCCGGCTCGCCGTGTCGTTCAACGACATGGCCGAAAGCCTGCACCGTCAGATCACCCAACTCGAAGAGTTCGGCAACCTGCAGCGACGGTTCACCTCCGACGTCAGCCACGAACTGCGCACACCGCTGACGACGGTCCGCATGGCCGCCGACCTGATCCACGACCACAACGACGAACTCGATCCCGCGCTGCGCCGCTCGACCGAATTGATGGTCAGCGAGCTCGACCGCTTCGAAACGCTGCTCAACGACCTGCTGGAAATCTCGCGCCACGACGCGGGTGTCGCAGAACTGTCCGTCGAATCAGTGGATCTGCGCTCGACCGTGCAGAGCGCGCTCGACAACGTCGGCCACCTGGCCGCCGACGCCGACATCGAGCTCATCGTCGACATGCCCTCGGAGAACGTCATCGCCGAGGTCGACCCGCGCCGCGTGGAACGCATCCTGCGCAACCTGATCGCCAACGCCATCGATCACGCCGAGCACAAGCCGGTGCGCATCCGGATGGGCGTCGATGAAGACACGGTCGCCGTGACCGTGCGGGACTACGGCGTCGGCCTGCGGCCGGGCGAGGAGAAGCTTGTGTTCAGCCGGTTCTGGCGCTCGGACCCATCGCGGGTGCGCCAATCCGGTGGCACCGGACTCGGTCTGGCCATCAGCATCGAGGATGCGCGGCTGCATCAGGGCCGACTGGAGGCGTGGGGCGAGCCGGGCAAGGGCGCGTGCTTCCGGCTGACCCTGCCGCTGGTGCGCGGACACAAGGTGACGACGAGTCCGCTTCCGCTCAAACCCGTTGGGCCAGATAACGCTCCGCGACGCGCCGCCCGCGAGTCGGAGAACGTGTGAAGCGGCTCGCGGCGGCCCTTGCGGCGCTGATGTTCGTCCTTGCCGGTTGCGCCGGGGTGCCCAGTTCGTCGTCGCCGCAAGCGATCGGGACCGTCGACCGTCCCGCGCCGCCGAGCCTGCCCAAGCCCACCCCCGGGATGGATCCCGACGTGCTGTTGCGGGAGTTCCTCAAGGCCACCGCCGATCCTGCGAACCGGCATCTGGCGGCGCGGCAGTTCCTCACCGAGTCGGGGTCGAGCGCATGGGACGACGCCGGCAGCGCGCTGCTGATCGACAACGTCGTGTTCACCGAAACCCGTGGGCCCGAGCGCGTCACGGTGCACATGCGCGCCGACATCCTCGGGTCGCTGTCCGACCTCGGTGTGTTCGAGACGGGGGAGGGTGCGCTGCCCGATCCCGGCCCGATCGAACTCGTGAAGACATCCGGCGGCTGGCGGATCGACAAGCTGCCCAACGGCGTTTTCCTTGACTGGCAACAGTTTCAGTCCACCTACAAACGCAACACTCTGTACTTCGCCGACCCGACCGGAGGCACGGTCGTGCCGGACCCGCGCTACGTCGCGGTATCCGATCCCGACCAGTTGGCCACCGAACTGGTCAGCAAGCTGATCGCCGGGCCACGCCCGGAGCTGGCCAACAGCGTGCGCAACCTGCTGGGCCCGCCGCTGAAACTACGCGGACCGGTCACCCGCGCCGACGGCGGCAAGACGGGCGTGGGCCGCGGCTACGGCGGCGCGCGTATCGATCTGGACAACCTGTCGACCACCGACCCGCACAGTCGGCAACTGCTTGCGGCGCAGATCATTTGGACGCTGTCACGTGCCGGAATCAACGGCCCGTACGTGATCACCGCCGACGGAGCCGCGCTTGACGACCGGTTCGCCGACGGGTGGGAGACCTCGGATGTGGCGGCGACCGATCCGGGCGCCTTCCCGGGGGCGGCGGCGGGGCTGCATGCGCTGGTGGGCGGGTCGCTGGTGTTCCTGGACGGACCGCGTGCACCGCGCGTCCCCGGGGCCTTCGGACAGACCCCCAACCAGACGGCGGCCGCAGTGTCTCGTTCCGGTCAGAATGTGGCATCGATCGTGACGTTGCGTCCGGGCGCGCCCGACATGGCGTCGTCGCTGTGGGTTGGACCGTTGGGCGGCAACGCATCCCAGGCACTAGACGGACGCAACCTGACGCGGCCGAGTTGGTCACTCGACGACGCGGTGTGGGTGGTCGTCGACGGCAACAACGTGGTGCGTGTCATCCAGGACGCGTCGGGGCAGCCCGCGCGCATACCGGTCGACTCGACACCCGTGTCGTCTCGGTTTCCCGGCGCCATCCGGGAGCTGCAACTGTCCAGGGACGGCACCCGCGCCGCAATGGTCATCGACGGGCAGGTGATCTTGGCCGGTGTGGAGCAGACCCCCGGCGGTGGCTATGCGCTCACGTATCCGCGTCGACTCGGCTTTGGACTGGGTAACACGGTGGTGTCGCTGTCCTGGCGCACGGGCGACGACATCGTCGTCAGCCGCACCGATCCGCAGCACCCGGTGTCCTATGTCAATCTCGACGGCGTCAACTCGGACGGACCGAGCCGAAATCTGCTGATGCCGGTCACGACCGTGGCGGCGAACCCGTCGACCGTCTACGTCGCCGATGAGCGCGGAGTACTTCAGTTGACGGGTTCGGTGGCCGACAACGACCCGGTGTGGTCAGAGATCCGTCCGCTGATGGTCGCGGGCGCGCTGCCGGTATTGCCCGGCTGACGTGCGCTTTCGAAAACATCGTCCACCGCACTGAACCAACTCCCACCGACGCCCGTTGTGCTGACTGACCAACCGACGCTGTAGGCGTTGGCTGACAGCCAAGGAGACGACGATGAAGGTTCGCGGTCCACTGATCACCCTCGCCGCGGCGGCGGCGCTGGGCGTGGGGATATTGACCGTCAACATGTCCCAGGAGCCCGAGCCCGCGGTGCCCGGCACGCCGGTCGCCGCCTCGACTCCCGCGCCGACCACTCCCGCACCGGCGCCACCACCTGCGCCGGCCTTTCCGGCCAAGGCTGACTACGTCGGCAAGATTCCGACCGCCAACGGCACCATCACCCTGGATATCTCCGTCGAGGGCGACAAGGCCGTCGCCTATGCCTGCGATGGCACCTCGATCGAGTCGTGGCTGCGCGGATCCGCGGTGAACGGAGCCGTGAGTCTCGCGAGCAAGGATGGGACCGGTCGGCTCGAGGGTCGCCTCGACGGCGCCAATGTCGTCGGAACCCTGTGGATCGGTCAGAAGAAATGGGACTTCACCGCCGAGCCGGCGCAGCCGCCCGCGGGGCTGTACGTATATGAGCAGGCCGGCGTCCGCGGCAGCTGGGTCGTCGACTTCTCGGGCAAGGCGACCGGTGTGCTGAGGCGCAGCGACGGATCGACAATGCCTGCACCGGGATTGGCGACCGACGGCATGGCCGTCATCGACGGACGGACCGTCACCGCGACACGCGTGCAGGGCGGCAGCGATGTCTGAGACAGTGGCGACGCAGCGGATCAGCCGATCGCGCGGCGATGCTGCGGTGCTGATCGCCGTCGTGATCGGCGCGCTTACCGCCATCGCGCTCGGGGCGTTCGGCAAAATTCATCAGCCGCAGTTCTTTTCGATCAGTGTCGCTGGATTCTCCAGCGGTACGGCGGTGAAAGCGTGGCTGGCCACCGTTGCCGTGGTCCTCGCGCTGTTCCAACTGGTGTCGGCCTTCGCGATGTACCGGCTGATCCCGGGCGGCAGGGCGCCGGCGTGGATGGGCGCCGCGCACGTGTGGTCGGGTCGGCTGGCGGTGCTGGCCAGCGTTCCCGTCGCGGTGCACTGCCTGTATGCGTTGGGATTCTCCGAGACCGACAGCCGGGTGCTGTTCCACTCGCTGTTCGGGTGCTTGTTCTACGGCATCTTCGTCACCAAGATGATTCTGTTGACCCGTAACGGCCTTCGGGGCTGGGTGATCCCGATTGCGGGCGGCTTGCTGTTCTTTGTCCTTGTTTATGTCTGGTTGACCTCAGCCCTGTGGTTCTTCCAGACCAGTGGAATCACGCTCTAGTGGAGAGGTTTTCGATGCGCCGCAGTCAGTTCATCATCAGCGCCGGTATCGGGCTCGGGGCGAGCGTGCTCGCCGCCTGCACGACCTATGGCAAGAAGCCGGAGGCGTCGGGCGATACCGCGTCGACGACGAAGGCCCCGCCGACGACCGGGGGCACAGCGCCCGAACCCGCCAACATCGTCACCAAGACCGCCGACGTGCCCGTCGGCTCGGGCGTCATCGTCGGCGAGGTCGTGGTGACGCAGCCGGCGGCAGGCGATTTCAAAGGTTTCTCCTCGACCTGCACGCACGCCGGGTGCTCGTTGAACGAGGTGGCCGATGGAACCATCAACTGCCCGTGTCACGGGAGCAAGTTCAACCTGGACGGTTCGGTGGCCCAGGGCCCGGCGACCAAGCCCCTGGTATCGAAGGCGGTGACGGTGCAAGGGGATTCGATCGTCCTCGGCTGAGCGCCTACTCGGCGTACCCAAACACGCCCAAATCCGAGTTTTGGAGATGGTTACTCGCACATCCTCTACAAAAGTCGGATTTCGGCGTGGGAAGGCGCCTACTCAGGCCGATGAGACACCGTGTATGCGGCCGCCACGGAACGCCTCGACGAAATGGCGATGGTCCTCGCGCACCGTGGCTGCGTACTCCAGGCCGAACGTCACGATGTCGTCGACGAACTCGTCGTCGCGGTCTGCGATCACGTCGTCGATCGCCTCCTCGGTCTGAAATTTGACGAGGTCCTGGTCGCTGTCGGCATCGCCGACGCAGTGCACTTTGGCGACCGCGCGGCCGAGCTGCTCGATCACTTCGGTCAGTTCGTCGGGTTCGGTCAGCTCGGTCCAATCGAGATCGGCCTCATACGGCGATAGCTCGGCGACGACGAAACCGGTGCCGTCGATCTCGGTATAGCCGAGCAGCGGGTCGGAATGGGCCTGCAGTGCCCGCTGCGAGACGGCGGTCCGGTGGCCGTGATGCTTGAAGTAGTTGTGCACTTCCTCGTCGTCGACCACACGGCTGGGCGCTGCCACATTGCCTTGCTTCATGGACAGCACGATGTCGTTGTCGAGCGCCTGGTTGAACCCCTCGATGAGCACGTTGTAGCTCGGCAGCCCCGCACTGCCGATCCCGAAGCCCGTCCTGCCCACGAGGTCCTTGACGTCGTAGGCGACTTCGCGGAACCGTTTCGATTTCGGAATCGTGTCCTGATAGGCCTCGAAGGCGGCCTTGACCTTCTTGTACTCCGCTTTGCCGAGTCGCCGCACCCCAGACGATTCACGGAATCGGCGGTCGGACTCATCGACGTGGGTCATCCGCTCGAGCATCTCGGGGCGTGTCGACAACCGGGCCTCCTGCAGCGCGGACAGCACCGCACCCGTGGCCGTGTCGAGGTTCAGCGCGAAGGTCGAGTCGTCATCGGTCTGCAGGAACCAGCGCACCTGGTCGAGATACGCCGAGACGAACGTCGTGATCAGGTCACCGATCACCTCATCGGACAACGCCTTCTGCCAGCACATCAACGCCACGCTCGCCGCGAACCGCTGCAGGTCCCAGGTGAAATGGCCGACGAACGCCTCATCGAAGTCGTTGACGTCGAAGATCAGCTTTCCTGCGCCGTCCATATATGTCCCGAAGTTCTCGGCGTGCAGGTCGCCCTGAATCCACACGCGCGAGGTTCGCTCGTCCGCCCAGCGGTCCTCGCGGTTGACGACGTCGGCGTAGAACACACACGCGCTGCCCCGATAGAAGGCGAACGGGTCGGCGGCCATCTTGCGGAACTTGGTCCGGAACGCGTCAGGGTCCGCGTCCATCAACTCCGAAAACGCCTCGACCAGGCATTTGACGATGACCGCTTCCCGTTCGTCTTGCATGTGTTCGGAGTACCCCGAAACAGATGTCACCGATCACCGCCACACTGCGCACATGCTCGATCTGGTCCTGCCGCTGGAGTGCGGCGGATGCGGCGCCCGCTCGACGCGGTGGTGCGGAGCCTGCGCCGGGGAACTGACCGTCAAACCCGATGAGCCGCACCTCATCAGTCCGCGCCTCGAACCCGGCGTGCCCGTGTTCTCGCTGGGGCGCTACGCCGGTGCGCGGCGCGAAGCCATCCTCGCTTTCAAGGAGCGTGGCCGCGCCGACCTCGTCGACCCGCTCGCCGCTGCGTTGCGTGTCGGGCTGGCCCGACTGCTGGACTGGGGCGTCCTCGAGGAACCGCTGACGGTGGTGCCCGCGCCGACGCGACGATGGGCGGCCCGGCGACGCGGGGGAGACCCCGTCGCGCGTCTCGCGCTGGCAGCCACCGACGGCCATCGTGACATCACCGTGGTGCAGGCGGTGCGCACCCGCGCCCTGGTGGCCGACTCGGTCGGGCTGTCCAGCGCCGACCGGCAGCGCAACATCGCGGGCCGGGTGAAGATCGTGCGACCCCTCGAGGGGCGGCACGGGGCCGCGTGCGAGGTACTGGTCGTCGACGACATCGTGACGACCGGTGCCACTGCGTGTGAAACCGTCCGTGTCCTGCGCGCAGCCGGGGCGACCGTGATCGCGGTCCTGGCGCTCGCCAACGCCTGAGCGCAACGTTGACGGCTCCGGTAGTTACTTCGGCATCAAGCTGTTGTGAAGAACTGAAAACGGGTCCCGAAAATTGGGTGCATTTTGTGGCACGACCGGGTGAACACGGACTACCGTCGGCATCAACCACCCGTGAATGCCTCACGGCGGCGCAAAGCCACACGGCGCCGGCATCGCCCACAAGCGGTAGGAGGTGAGTAGTCGACACCTTGCACCGGCGGGCTGCGACAAAGGCAGACATGCAGGGCCCCTCGGCGCGTATCTAAAAGCAGAGCCGGGCACGCTGACGCGTGCGGACGCAAAGAGAAGCGAGTTGCCAAGTATGTCAACACATTCCATTGACTCGGATGAAACGACGCTGGTCACCGACGAAACGCAGGAAGCCGATCCGCGCGCCGAGATCGTCGTCAAAGGGCGCAACGTCGAGATTCCTGAGCACTTCCGCATCTACGTTTCGGACAAACTGTCGCGTCTGGAACGACTCGACCGAACCATCTACCTCTTCGACGTCGAGCTGGACCACGAGCGCAATCGTCGTCAGCGCAAGAACTGCCAGCACGTGGAGATCACCGCTCGCGGCCGCGGCCCGGTCATCAGGGGCGAGGCCTGCGCGGACAGCTTCTACGCCGCTCTGGAGTCAGCGGTCTGCAAACTCGAGAGCCGCCTGCGCCGCAGCAAGGACCGTCGCAAGATCCACTACGGCGACAAGACCCCGGTGTCGCTGGCCGAAGCCACCGCTATCGGCCCCCTCCCGACATCGCAGAACGGGTCCGCCGGAGAGTCACCCCAGTACGACGGCGCCATGCTCGACGACCACGAACCCGGTCGGATCGTGCGCGTCAAAGAACACCCCGCGACCCCGATGACCACCGACGACGCCCTGTCGCAAATGGAGCTCGTCGGTCACGACTTCTTCCTGTTCCATGACAAGGAGAGCGACAAGCCCTGCGTGGTGTATCGACGGCATGCCTATGACTACGGGTTGATTCGCCTCTCCGAGGCGGAGGCTTGATTCGCCTCTCCGAGGCGGAAGCTTGATTCGCCCCTCCGCGGCGGAGGCTTGATTCGCCTCTCCGAGGCGGAAGCTTGATTCGCCCCTCCGAAGGGGAAGGCTGACTCGGCCGGCCTGACGCGGTCCGCCGGCGGGGGGTGGCACGTCGCTACCATGGGTTGAGCTCTATCGATTCCAACCCATAGGGGAAGTAGCGTGCTGGATAAGTTGCTCCGTCTCGGCGAAGGCCGCATGGTCAAGCGCCTCAAGGGGGTGGCTGAGTACGTCAACACCCTGGCCGCCGACGTGGAGAAGCTCTCCGACGCCGAACTGCGTGCCAAGACCGACGAATTCAGGAAGCGGATCGCCGACGGCGCCGAGCTCGACGACATGCTGCCCGAAGCGTTCGCCGTCGCCCGTGAGGCCGCCTGGCGAGTGCTTGACCAGCGGCACTTCGACGTCCAGGTGATGGGCGGCGCGGCGCTGCACTTCGGCAACGTCGCAGAGATGAAGACCGGTGAGGGCAAGACGCTGACCTGTGTGTTGCCGGCTTACCTGAACGCGCTGTCCGGTAAGGGCGTACACGTCGTCACCGTGAACGACTATCTCGCCAAACGTGACGCCGAATGGATGGGCCGCGTACACCGCTTCCTGGGTCTGGAGGTCGGCGTCATCCTGTCCGGCCTGACACCCGACGAGCGACGCGTCGCCTACGGCGCCGACATCACCTACGGCACGAACAACGAGTTCGGGTTCGACTACCTGCGCGACAACATGGCGCACTCCCTGGAGGACCTCGTACAGCGCGGCCACAACTTCGCGGTCGTCGACGAGGTCGACTCGATTCTCATCGACGAAGCCCGCACCCCGCTGATCATCTCGGGTCCGGCGGACGGGGCGTCGAACTGGTACAGCGAGTTCGCGCGGCTGGCGCCGTTGATGGAGAAGGACGTCCACTACGAGGTCGACATCCGCAAGCGGACCATCGGCGTGCACGAGATCGGCGTCGAGTTCGTCGAGGATCAGCTCGGCATCGACAACCTCTATGAGGCCGCCAACTCGCCGCTGGTGAGCTACCTCAACAACTCCATCAAGGCGAAAGAGCTCTTTACGCGCGACAAGGACTACATCGTGCGCGACGGCGAAGTGCTGATCGTCGACGAGTTCACCGGTCGCGTGCTGGTGGGGCGGCGCTACAACGAGGGCATGCACCAGGCCATCGAGGCCAAAGAACACGTCGAGATCAAGGCCGAGAACCAGACGCTGGCCACCATCACGTTGCAGAACTACTTCCGGCTGTACGACAAGCTCGCGGGCATGACCGGTACCGCCCAGACCGAGGCGGCCGAGCTCCACGAGATCTACAAGCTCGGGGTGGTCAGCATCCCGACCAACAAATCGATGGTCCGCGTCGACCAGTCCGACCTGATCTACAAGACCGAAGAGGCCAAGTACATCGCCGTCGTCGATGACGTCAGCGAGCGGTACGAGAAGGGCCAGCCGGTGCTGATCGGCACGACCAGCGTGGAGCGCTCGGAATACCTGTCGCGCCAGTTCACCAAGCGCCGCATCCCGCACAACGTGCTGAACGCGAAGTACCACGAGCAGGAGGCCAACATCATCGCCGAGGCCGGGCGGCTGAACGCGATCACGGTGGCCACCAACATGGCCGGCCGCGGCACCGACATCGTGCTCGGCGGCAACGTCGACTTCCTCGTCGACAAGCGGCTGCGTGACCAGGGCCTGGACCCGGTCGAGACGCCCGAAGACTACGAGGCCGCGTGGCACAAGCTGCTACCGCAGGTGAAGGCGGAAGCAGCCGACGAAGCCAAGAATGTCATCGAGGTCGGCGGGTTGTATGTGCTCGGCACCGAGCGGCACGAGTCCCGTCGCATCGACAACCAGCTGCGCGGTCGATCAGGCCGTCAGGGCGACCCAGGTGAGTCCCGGTTCTACCTGTCACTGGGCGACGAGTTGATGAGGCGGTTCAACGGGGCCACCCTCGAATCGCTGCTGACCCGGCTGAACCTGCCCGACGACGTGCCGATCGAGGCGAAGATGGTCAGTCGCGCGATCAAGAGCGCCCAGACCCAGGTCGAGCAGCAGAACTTCGAGGTCCGCAAGAACGTCCTCAAGTACGACGAGGTCATGAACAAGCAGCGCATGGTCATCTACGACGAGCGCCGCCGCATTCTGGAGGGCGAGAACCTCGCCGACCAGGCGGAGAAGATGCTCGTCGATGTCGTCACCGCCTACGTCGAGGGAGCCACCGCCGAGGGCTACTCCGAGGACTGGGACCTGGAGCAGCTGTGGACGGCGCTGCGTCAGCTCTACCCGGTCGGCATCGACCACCACGACCTCATCGACTCCGACGCCATCGGCGAGGCCGGCGAGCTGACCCGTGAGGAGTTGCTCGAGGCGTTGCTCGCCGACGCGAAGCGCGCTTATGCCGCCCGCGAGAAGGAGCTCGAGAAGATCGCCGGTGAGGGAGCGATGCGTCAGTTGGAGCGCAACGTGCTGCTCAACGTCATCGACCGCAAGTGGCGCGAGCACCTCTACGAGATGGACTACCTCAAGGAGGGCATCGGCCTGCGCGCCATGGCGCAGCGCGACCCGCTGGTGGAGTACCAGCGTGAGGGCTACGACATGTTCATCGGCATGCTCGAGGGCATGAAGGAGGAGTCGGTCGGCTTCCTGTTCAACGTGGCTGTCGAAGCTACGCCCGCGCCGACGGTGGCGCCGGTCGCCACTCCGCAGGGGCTCAGGGAGTTCACGGAGGCCGCAGCGGCCAAGGCGTCGCAGGAGAGTGCGGTCGCCACCAAGGAGCGTCCCGCGCCGGCCGGAGCGGGAGCGTCGTCGGGCTTGCGCGCCAAGGGAATTGACAACGAGCCGCCACCGATGACGTACAGCGGTCCGTCCGAGGACGGCTCCACCGAAGTCAAACGCACGGGCGGAAACGGTGGCGGTCCGCGGCAGCCTGCGGGCGGCACCCGCAAGGAGCGGCGGGAGGCGGCGCGGCAACAGGCCCGCGAAACCAAACGCCGCGGCTAGCGCGTGAACAACGCGGCGATGCGCTCCAGTGTCGCGCGCATGCCGTCCTCGGCCTGCTGAGGCATCGATCCCATCCGCAGCATCGGCCGCTGCCGATCCTGCGAGACGTCCCATGTCTCACGGATCAGCGTGCCACCGTCGACCGGTTCGAGCTCATATCGCCAGATCCGTCCGCCGATCAGCCCGAGCGGCCCCATCGTGGTTTTCCAGGCGATGCGACGATCGGGTTCGAATTCGATGACGGTGTTGGTCGTGCGGTACGGCAGGAACAGGGATTCGGGACGGCCCCGCATCGACATTCCGAACACCGAACCCAGGGTCAAGGGCTGCGAGGGTTGTTTCGAATGGTCCACCGTCCCCGAGCCGTCGAAGCTGGAATGCTTTCCGGCGTCGGCGATCAACGCGAATATCTGCGCGGCCGGCGCGTCGACGACCCGTTCCACGCTGATGGTGTTTCCGTCCACGCGCCTCACCCTAGCGCCGCGCGCATGACCGGTCGGTTCGGCGACAAATTTCCGTCGCCATCCGCGTGATCCAGAGGAAGTGCGAGTAGAACTCTGCATTTCGTAGATTCCGATGAACGCCCGCTCGGCGACTCAACCGATCTGCAGGGCGACGATGCGCCAGCGGTCACCGCTGAGTTCGATCCGCGCCGCGAACGCGCGCACCCGCGGTCCGCTGGTGTAGGTCCCGAACACCTCGGCCGCGGCGTCTTCGGTCCCGTCGACCATCCGCAGACGCATCCGACACAGCTTGGCGACGGTGCGCATCCCCTTCGTCCGGGCGGCCCTGGTGTCCGAGGTCCGGCTCAGCTCGATGACCGTGTCGATCAGTGCGGGCGCCAGCAGGGGCCGTAGCTGCGCCACCGGCCTGCGCCGGTCGATCACTTCCAGCACGCGACGCAGCGCGGCGTCGGTGAACGCGACCGCGTCGGGTGGCGCATCCGCTTCTCGAACGTGCTGGGATCCCGCGCGACGGACCCGCCCCGATGGCCGCGCAGCGCGGCGACGCAACGCCGGCGCCGCGCGGCAGACGCCCATGCCGACCAGCGGTGGTTCGTAGTCCACCACCGGTGACACCAACGGCGTTCGCGTCTGGGCGTGCGTATGTGGGGTCCCCGGTGTGTGGGTACGGGATGCTGGCATGGGATGCTCTCCGGCGATCGAGGGGGACGGGACGGTCATCTGCCGGAGAGTTGCAGATCTGTTCATGATCGCACGTCCTGCAGGGGGTCAGATGCACTCATGGTGCGCACGGACAGCATTGGTCGCTACCGTTGGCGGTAAGACCACCGCGGCGGAAATCCGCGTAGTGAACGAGGGGGCGGCGCGGCGATGGTGACGAGGTTGTCGGCCTCCGACGCGGGCTTCTTCCATTTGGAGAACTCGTCGACGCCGATGTACGTGGGCTCGTTGTCGATTCTGCGCAGGCCACGCAACGGGCTGAGTTACGAAACCCTGCTCGCGACCGTCGAACAACGGCTCCCGCAGATTCCGCGGTACCGCCAGAAGATCCGCGAGGTCACACTCGGTCTGGCCCGTCCGGTGTGGGTCGACGACCCTGACTTCGACATCACCTATCACATCCGCCGTTCGGCCCTGCCCTCTCCCGGCAGCGACGGGCAGCTGCATGAACTGATCGCACGGCTGGGCTCACGCTCGCTCGACAAGTCGCGGCCGCTTTGGGAGATGTACCTGATCGAAGGTCTGGCCAAGGGCCGGCTTGCGCTCTACACCAAGTCGCATCAGGCGTTGGTGAACGGTATGACGGCGCTCGAGATCGGGCACGTCATCGCCGATCGCACGCAGAAGCCCCCCGATTTCGGCGAGGACATCTGGATCCCGGCCCGCGAGCCCAGCGACCGCTCGCTGCTGTTCGGAGCGGTGGGCGAATGGATGACCCGCCCCGCCGAACAACTGTCAGAACTGCGCTCGGCGGTGACCGGTGTCCTCACCAACGCCGGTCAGCTGGCCGACGTCGGCCGCCGATTCGTCGACGTGGCGCGCACCGCCGCCCGCGGCACCGCGCCCAACAGCCCGCTGAACACCACCGTGTCGCGCAACCGCAGGCTCACCGTGGCGAGCGGAAGCCTCGAGGACTACCGCCTGGTCCGGGCTCGGTACGACTGCGACGTCAACGACGTCGTGCTCGCGGTGGTGGCCGGCGCGCTGCGCAACTGGCTGTTGTCGCGCGGCGAGCCGGTGACGGCGACGACGACGATGCGCGCCATGGCGCCGATGTCGGTGTACCCCGACGCCGAGCTCGACTCGACGGGGCCGGGACAGGCGATCAGTCAGGTGTCGCCGTTCCTGGTGGACCTCCCGGTGGGGGAGGGCAACGCGGTGGTCCGGCTGTCCCAGATCGCGCACGCGACCGAATCTCATCCCACCGCCGCCAGCCTGGTGGACGCCAGGACCATCGTCACACTGTCGGGCTTCGCGCCGCCGACGTTGCACGCCATGGGAATTCGCGTCGCGACCGACTTCTCGGCGCGGCAGTTCAACCTGCTGATCACCAATGTGCCCGGCGCGCAGAAACAGATGTACGTCGCGGGCACCAAGCTGCTGGAGACCTACTCGGTGCCGCCGCTGCTGCACAATCAGGTCCTGGCCATCGGGGTGACCTCGTACAACGGCATGCTCTACTTCGGCATCCACGCCGACCGCGATGCGATGAGCGACGTGGAGGTGCTCCCCAGCTTGTTGGGCGAAGCTCTGGATGAACTCCTGGAGGCCGCGCGGTAACGGCCGGTTCGGCCCATCTCGATTGAGAACCCGCACCGGGGGGAATGGCTCACCGGTGACTATCGACGCCGAAGACCGAAAATCGCGCAAGACCGTACAACGGGCTCTGTCTTCGCCCGCTGACCAGGTCATCCCTCATCCAGTCCTCGATGTACCCGTCGAGGAAGCCGCGTACACACGCTCGCGCGGCGTGGACTGGGTCGTCTTCGGGGTCACTGCCGTCATCGCCGTCGGGTTCCTGGTGTGGGGCTTCGTCAGCACGCCGTCGCTGGCCGGAGCATCCAGCAGCGCGCTGACCTGGGTGATGGACAACACCGGCTGGTTGTTCGTGCTGACCGGGTCGGGCTTCGTCGTTTTCGTGCTCTGGCTCGCGCTCGGCCGGTACGGCACGATCCCGCTGGGCCGAGACGACGAGGAGCCCGAGTTCAACGGGGTGTCCTGGATCGCCATGATGTTCTCTGCCGGGATGGGCATCGGTCTGATGTTCTTCGGCGTCGCCGAGCCGCTGACGCATTTCACCACGCCGCCGCCGGGAACCGGCGCCGCGGGCAACCCGGAAGCCGTTCAGAACGCGATGGCCACCACGCTGTTCCACTGGACGCTGCATCCATGGGCGATCTACGCGGTGGTCGGGCTGGCGATCGCCTACGGCGTGTACCGCAAGGGCCGGCTTCAGCTGATCAGTGCGGCGTTCGAGCCGCTGCTCGGCCGCCGGGCGCACGGGCTGTGGGGCAAGGTCATTGACATGCTGGCGATCTTCGCCACGCTGTTCGGGTCCGCCGCGTCGCTGGGCCTGGGCGCGCTTCAGATCCGCAGTGGCCTGCAGATCGTCGGCGGTATCGGCGAGACCGGAAACACGATTCTGATTGTCATCATCACGGTGCTCACGATCGCGTTCGTGCTGTCCGCGGTGTCGGGGATCGCGCGCGGTATCCAGTGGCTGTCGAACATCAACATGGTGCTGGCCATCGTGCTGGCTCTATTCGTATTCGTTGTCGGGCCAACGGTTTTCATCCTCAATCTGATGCCGACTGCGTTGGCCAGTTATGTCGGTGACCTCGCGATGATGTCTGCGCGCACGGGGGCCGAGGGCGCCGACGTCAACACCTGGCTGCAGTCCTGGACGATCTTCTATTGGGCGTGGTGGGTGTCGTGGACGCCGTTCGTCGGCATGTTCATCGCGCGGATCTCGCGCGGCCGCACGATCCGGCAGTTCGTCGCCGGCGTGCTGCTGGTGCCCAGCCTGGTGTCGCTGGTGTGGTTCGCGGTGTTCGGCGGGGCCGCGATCAGGGTCCAGCAGGAAGGTGCGGACCTCGCCGGCGAGGGCAGCATCGAGGCGCAGCTGTTCGGGCTCCTCGACCGGTATCCGATCGCGACGATCGCGAGCGTCCTGGTGATGGTGCTCGTCGCGATCTTCTTCGTGTCGGGCGCAGACGCGGCGTCGATCGTCATGGGCTCGCTGTCTGAACGGGGAACGATCAAGCCGGGCAGAGGCACCGTCATCTTCTGGGGTGTCGCGATGGGAGCGGTGGCGGCGGTGATGCTGCTGGTCGGCGGGGAGGACGCGCTGACAGGCCTGCAGACCATCACCATCATCGCGGCGCTGCCATTCCTGCTCGTCATGATCGGTCTCGCGGTGGCCCTGGTGAAGGACTTGCGCACCGACCCGAAGGTGGTGCGCCGCCAGTACGCGGCCGAAGCGGTGAACAACGCGGTCGTCACCGGCGTCACCCAGCACGGCGACGATTTCGTGATCGCGGTGGAGAAGGATCCTCAAGCCGAGGACAACGGGGCCGGTTAACCTTCCCGCGTGCGTGTGTATGTCCCCGTGACCCTGGCGATGCTGCAGCAGCTGGTCGCTGACCAGATACTTCATGCCCGCAGTGGAACCGCCTTCGCCGTGACGCCGGCCCTGCGTGAGGCCTACGCCCATGGCGACGACGACGAGCTGGCCGATGTGGTTCTACGCGAGGCGGCGCTGGCGTCGCTGCGGCTGCTCGCCGCCGACGGCACATCGGACATGCCGCCGCGGCGCGCGGTCGTGGAGGCCGAGGTCGCGGATGTGACTCTTCGTGCCGATCTCGACGACGCGGTGGTGCGGCTGTCGGCGCCGGTCGCCTTCGGCGACGTGATCGCGGCGTACGTCGACAACGCCGATGCTCAGCCCGCGGTGCTGGCGGCGATCGAGGTCGTCGACGAGGCCGACCTCGGGGACGAGGACGCCGAGTTCGTGGTCGGGGACGCTCAGGATCACGACCTGGCGTGGTACGCGCCGCAGGAGTTGCCGTTTCTGCTCGAACTGCTGTGATGGGGGTTACTCCATTGGGTACGGGACCGTAAGTTACGGTACCGTAGGTTACGTGGCAAAGAACCAGGTCAAGATCTCGGCGAAGGTGGTCGACACGCAACGTGCGGCCGTCGTCGGCGTGAAACATCCGGCCTGGCACGCGCTGCGCACTGTCGCTCAACGGATCACCACACCGCTGCTGCCCGACGACTACCTGAAGCTTGCGAACCCGCTCTGGTCGGCGCGCGAGCTCCGTGGGCGCATCGTCGAGGTGCGCCGCGAGACCGAGGATTCGGCGACCCTGGTGATCAAGCCGGGGTGGGGTTTCTCCTTCAACTACCAGCCCGGCCAGTACATCGGCATCGGGCTGTTGGTCGACGGACGCTGGCGGTGGCGGTCCTACTCGTTGACCTCGACTCCGGTGAACGCCCGAGCATCGGGGCCCAGCCGCACCATCACCATCACCGTCAAGGCCATGCCTGAGGGGTTTCTGTCGACGCACCTCGTCGGCGGGGTGGCGCCCGGCACCATCGTTCGGCTCGCTGCACCGCAGGGGAACTTCGTGTTGCCCGACCCCGCACCCGCCAAGGTGCTGTTCATCACGGGCGGTTCGGGTATCACGCCGGTGATGTCGATGCTGCGCACGCTGACTCGTCGGGGTCAGATCACCGATGTTGTCCATTTGCATTCGGCGCCAACGGAATCCGACGTCTTGTTCGCCGCGGAGCTGGCGGATTTGCAACGTGACCACCCCGGCTACCGGCTTCGGTCGCGCGCGACCCGCACCCAGGGCCGACTGGATCTGTCACGTCTGGACGACGAGGTACCCGACTGGCGCGAGCGCCAGGTGTGGGCCTGCGGCCCCGAGGGCATGCTCGACACCGCCGAGCGCACCTGGGCGGCCGCAGGCATCGCCGACCAGCTGCACCTGGAGCGTTTCGCCGTGTCGAAGGCGGCGCCGCACGGTCGCCGGAGCCGCTCCGGCGGCGACATCGAGGGAGGCGGCACCGTGGCGTTCGCGCGCAGCGGCAAGACCGTCACCGTGGACGCCGCGACGCCGCTGATGGACGCGGGTGAAGATGTCGGCGTGCAGATGCCGTTCGGCTGCCGGATGGGCATCTGTCAATCCTGTGTCGTCAGCCTGCTCGACGGGCATGTCCGCGACCTGCGTACGGGCGTCGAACATGAACCCGGCACGCGGATACAGACGTGTGTATCCGCCGCTTCCGGGGATTGCACGCTGGACATATAAGGTTTACTGACGAGTAACCTACGGGTACGTAGGTTACGGTAACGTAGCACCGAGACCGAGAGGAGGGCACGACGATGGCGATCACTGACGTTCCTGAATTTGTACATCTGTCCGAATCGGACATCGAGAGTCTGGCTGTCGAGCTGGACGCCATCCGCCAGGACATCGAGGACTCCCGCGGTGAGCGCGATGCGCGCTACATCCGCCGCACCATCGCCGCGCAGCGGGCACTGGAGCTGGCAGGTCGGCTCACCCTGGCCGCGAGCTCGCGCCGCTCGGCATGGTGGGCGGGCACCGTCACCCTGGGCGTGGCCAAGATCATCGAGAACATGGAGATCGGCCACAACGTCATGCACGGCCAGTGGGACTGGATGAACGATCCCGAGATTCACTCCTCCTCGTGGGAGTGGGACATGAGCGGGTCGTCCAAGCACTGGCGCTTCACCCACAACTTCATGCATCACAAGTACACGAACATCCTGGGCATGGATGACGACGTGGGGTACGGCGTCATCCGGGTCACCCGCGACGCGAAGTGGAAGCCGTTCAACCTGTACGGCAACCTGCTGTTCAACACCCTGCTGGCCATCGGCTTCGAGTGGGGCGTCGGATTGCAGCACCTCGAACTGGGCAAGATCGCCAAGGGTGGCGACGACCGTGCCGCGACGCTGGTCCGGGTACGCGAGTTCGGCGTGAAGGCCGGCCAACAGGTGTTCAAGGACTACGTGGCGTATCCGGCGCTGACGTCACTGTCGCCGGGCGCGACCTTCATGTCAACGCTGAAGGCCAACGCTGTCGCAAACGTCATCCGCAACGTCTGGGCCAACGCGGTCATCTTTTGCGGCCACTTCCCTGACGGCGCAGACAAATTCACCAAGACCGATATGGTCGGCGAGAGCAAAGGTCAGTGGTACCTCCGCCAGATGCTTGGCAGCGCCAACTTCGAAGCGGGTCCGGCGCTGCGGTTCATGAGCGGCAACCTGTCCCATCAGATCGAGCACCATCTGTATCCGGACCTGCCGAGCAACCGGTACGAGGAGATCTCGATCCGGGTGCGCCAGCTGTGCGACAAGTACGACCTGCCGTACACGACGGGCAACTTCCTGGTGCAGTACGGCAAGACGTGGCGGACCATCGCGAAGCTGTCCCTGCCGGACAAGTACCTGCGCGACACCCGCGACAATGCGCCGGAAACCCGCAGCGAGCGGATGTTCGACGACCTCGCGCCGGAGCAGCGACGTGGGCTCAAGTCGGCGATCGCCGCGGTGCGCGCACGGCGCCGGGAGAAGCGCTTGCAGAGCGGTCGTGAGTTAGCCGCCTGAGCTGATACATAAGAGAAAGCCCTCCCGATCGCCGGGAGGGCTTTCTTTGTTGCGCAACAGATTACGAGGTCACCACCATCTCGTTGCCGCTGGTCTGCCAGGCGGCGGTGAAGGTGTCGATGCTCACCTGCTCGTTGGCGCCGTCCTCGGAGCCGCTGTCGTTCATGTGCACGATGCCGTTGTCGGTGTCGACGCCGGTCACCACCAACGCGTGGTCGGGATCGGTCTTCTGACCGTCGCCGCCCCAGATGTACTGCGAGTTGAGGTTCACGATTACCGCGCCGCCGTCGCGCAACACGCCCATGAGCGCGTCCATATTGGATCCTCCGACGTACTTTCCGTCCACGCCGTAGTGGGCGAGCACGATCGGCAGGTCCTTGAAGATGGTTCCGGCGTCTGGATCGTCGTCGGTCACTCCCTGGTGGTAGATCATGTCGCCGGGCTCCGCCACGCTCGGCGTGCTCTGCGCGTAGTCGATGATCTCCTCCTCGGAGGGCGCGTCACCGGTCATCTGGCCGACCACGTCGGCCGCGGACATGAGTGCGCAGTCGTCGTAGTTCTGTGCGGTATGCCATCCGGCCATGTCATCGGGATCGCCGACGGTTTCGGCGTGGGCGACACCCGACAGGCCCAGGCCGATACCGACCAGGGCGGCGGCGGCGATGGTGCTGGCGATGATCTTCTTCATGGTCTTTCCTCTCGTTGGGCCGGTTGTCGGCTGCGTTGAGGAAAGATTCGGCGAGGGTGCTACCGGGATTCTTGAGGGATTCTTGAACTAGCCCTCGCGCAGGGCGGCGAGCAGTCGCCGTGCTGCGGCCACCCGACCGGCGGCGGGGCCGGTCAGCGCATCGAGCGCGCATTCGGGATCGGCGGGCGGGCCCATGTGCCCGCAGCCGCGGGGACAGTCCTCGATCGCCTCGGCGAGGTCGGAGAAGGCAAGCATCACGTCGTCGGGTTCGATGTGCGCCAGACCGAACGAGCGGATACCCGGAGTGTCGATCACCCAGCCGCCCAGGCTCAACGGCAGAGCTACCGATTGCGTGGACGTATGCCTGCCCCTGCCGATGCCGGTTACTTCTCCGATGGCCCGATCCGCGTCCGGGACAAGGCGATTCACCAAGGTCGACTTACCGACGCCTGAGTGGCCCAGCAGCACGGTCACTTTGCCGGTGAGCAGAGGCGCCACCGCGTCGAGTGGATCGTCGCGTCCGGCGGTGGTGACTGTGAGATCGAGTTCGGCGAACTCGGCGGCGAACGGCTCGGGAGGCGCGAGGTCGGACTTGGTCAGGCACAGGATGGGTTCGAGTCCGCCGGCGTACGCGGCGATCAGCGCGCGCTGCACCAGCCCGGTGCGGGGCGGGGGATCGGCGAGCGCGACGACGATCAGCAGCTGATCGGCGTTGGCGACGACCACGCGTTCGGTGGGGTCGGTGTCATCGGCGGTGCGCCGCAGCACGGTTCGCCGCTCACCGCGCCGCACGATGCGGGCAAGGGTGTCGGGCTTACCGGAGACGTCGCCGACGATGCCGACCTCGTCACCGACGACGATGGGGGTTCGGCCGAGTTCACGGGCGCGCATCGCGGTGACGAGACGGTCGGGGTCGGCGTCGAGCGCGCAGCCCCACCGGCCGCGGTCGACGGTCACGACCATTGCTTCGTGCGCGTCGGCGTGGTCAGGCCTGTTCTTGGTGCGCGGTCGCGAGCCCTTGCCGGGGCGGACCCGGACATCGGACTCGTCGTACTCGCGAGGGCTCAATCGCCCGCCAGCATGTCGGCCCACATCTGCGGGAAGTCGGGCAGCGTCTTGGCGGTGGTGCCGATGTCCTCCACCTCGACACCGTCGACCCGCAGCCCGACGATGGCGCCCGCCGTGGCCATCCGATGATCGGCGTAGGACCGCCACAGCCCCGCGTGCAGCGGTCGCGCGGTGATCAGCAGACCGTCCGGCGTCTCCTCGCATTGCCCGCCGAGGCCGTTGATCTCGGCGGACAGCGCGGCCAGCCGGTCGGTCTCGTGTCCACGAAGATGCGCGACCCCACGCAGTTGCGAGATCGACCCCGTTGGCGCCAGCGCGGCCAGCGCGGCTACCGCGGGCGTCAGCTCACCCACGTCGTTGAGATCGACGTCCAGGCCGGCGTGCGATGCGGGACCCTGCACCTCGAGGTAGGAATCACCTTGGCGGACAACTGAACCCAGGTTCTTCAGGATGGTCAGGATGGTGTCGGCGGGTTGCACGCTGGCGGGTGGCCATCCGGCGATACGCACGGCCCCGCCGGTGACCACTGCGGCCGCCAGAAACGGCACCGCATTCGACAGGTCGGGCTCGATGATCCAGTGCCGGGCCGCCACTGGGCCGGGGGACACGTGCCATCGGTTGGCGCGGCTGTCGTCGACGTCGACGCCCGCATCACGCAGCATCGCGACCGTCATCGCCACGTGGGGCGCCGATGGCACGGACTCGCCGGTGTGCACGACCGTCAACCCGTTGGTGAAGGCGGCGCCCGACAGCAGCAGTCCCGAGACGAACTGCGACGACGACGACGCGTCGATCTCGACGGTCCCGCCTGCCACCGACCCTGACCCGTGGACGCCGAACGGGAGAGCGTCGCCGTCGACATCCACGCCGAGACCGCGAAGCGCCTCCAGCAGCGGTGCGATCGGCCGCGCACGGGCCTGTTCGTCGCCGTCGAACGTGACCGTCGCGGTGCCCAGCGCCGCCACCGGGGGAACGAACCGCAGCACGGTGCCCGCCAGGCCGCAGTCGACGCGGGTGCCCGGCCGCGGGTCGATCGCGCCGCTGAGCGTCAGCTCGGTGTCGGCGCCCTCGACCGTGACCCCGAGGCCAGCCACGGCGCCGATCATCAGGTCGGTGTCGCGGCTGCGCAGTGCACCGCTGATCGTCGACGTGCCGTCGGCCGTCGCCAGTGCGGCCAGGATCAAGGCGCGGTTGGTCAGTGATTTCGAACCTGGCACGGTGACCGTGGCATGCACCGGCCGTGACGTCGACGGTGCCGGCCAGCTGCTGTTCACAGCTACATCCTGCCCTGTCGGTTCACCGTGCCACCATGGGATATATGTGTGGACGATTCGCGGTGACCACCGACCCGGCGCTGCTTGCCGAGAAGATCAAGGCGATCGACGAGACCACGGCGGCCGTCAAGGCGGGCGCCACCGAGGGCGGCGCCAACTACAACGTCGCGCCCACGACGACGATCAGCAGCGTGGTCAAGCGTCACAGCGAGCCCGACGACGAGCCGACCCGCCGGGTCCGGTCGATGCGCTGGGGACTCATTCCGCCGTGGGCCAAGACCGCTGAAGACGGTGGCCCGGACACCAAGGGGCCGTTGCTGATCAATGCGCGCTCGGAGAAGCTGACCACCTCGCCCGTCTTCCGCAGTTCGGCGAAGAACAAGCGGTGCCTGGTGCCGATGGACGGCTGGTACGAATGGCGGCCCAACGGCGAGGCTTCATCTTCCAAGTCCCGCAAGGCGGCGCCCAAGACGCCGTTTTACATGTACGGCAGTGACGGCGAGCCGCTGTTCATGGCGGGCTTGTGGACGACGTGGCGACCCAAAGACGCACCCAAGGACGCATTGCCGTTGGTGAGCTGCACGATCATCACCACCGACGCCGCCGGGCCGCTGGCCGAGATCCACGATCGGATGCCCCTGACGATCAGCGCCGGCGACTGGGATCGCTGGCTCGATCCCGACGCACCGATCGATGAAGGGTTGTTGCGCGGGCATGGCGACCTGGACCGGATCGAGATCCGCGAGGTGTCGCGGTTGGTCAACAGCATCCGCAACAACGGTCCGGAGTTGATCGAGCCCGCCGAGCCGCAGGCAGAACAAGCCACACTGTTGTAGGCACCGGCTTCTGAGCGAAATCAGCCGCTCAAGCCAGAATGACCATTAACATATGGGGGTGCTCCCCGCAGTCAGGAAGGTTCTCGCCTTCGAGATGACGATCGCCGAGTGGATCGGTACGGCTGCCATGATCGCCGTGCCCTACCTGCTGATCGGCATGGTGTGGACTGCCGTCGCCGGTGACCAGTTCGGCGGCCAGGGCGCCGCCCGCATCCTGACGATCCTCGGCTCGGTCCTGTCGTGGCCGGTGCTGTTGGTCTCGGCGGTGTGCACGATATGAACGCCAGGGACCGCATCACCATCCGCAGGCGAACGGCGCGCTGGGACGACCGACCGGTCACCGCGGCCGAGGCGATGGACTTCTGGTCGTTCGCAGCCGGAGCGGCCAACGTGATCATGCAACTGTCGCGACCCGGGGTGGGGTACGGCGTGGTCGAAAGCAAGGTGGACTCGGGCAACCTGTTCAAGCATCCGTGGAAACGGGCCAGGACGACGTTCCAGTACCTCGCCGTGGCGATCATCGGATCGCCGGAGGACAAGGCGGCGTTCCGGGAAGCCGTCAACGGCGCGCACCGGCACGTTCAGTCCACGCCGGATAGTCCCGTGCGCTACAACGCATTCGACCGCGACCTACAGATGTGGGTCGCGGCCTGCCTGTTCGTCGGCCTCGAAGACACCTATCAGCTGCTGCGCGGTGAGATGACCCCGCAGCAGTCCGAACAGTTCTACCGGTCGGCGTGGACGTTGGGTACGACACTGCAGGTGACCGAGGACCAATGGCCGCCCACCCGAGCGGAATTCGATGCGTACTGGACGGAGGCCTGCGAACAGGTCCACATCGATGACCACATCCGAGGCTATCTGCTCGACCTGCTGAACCTGCACATGATCAATCCCGTGCTGGGCCTGCCGTTTCGGCCGTTGCTCAAATTCCTCACGGTCGGGTTTCTCGCCCCAGTGTTCCGTGACGCCTTGGGAGTGCGCTGGAGCGACTTCAGGCAGAGCCTGTTCGAAAGCCTCTTCTTGTTCGTCGCCTTCGTCAATCGGTTCCTGCCGGTGTTCATCCGTCAGGGCGGCAGCTACGTGCTTCTGGCAGACGTTCGACGCCGGGTCCGCCGTCAACGCGCGTTGGTCTGAGCATGCTGCGCCGGGTGCTCAGTCGTCGGGTGAGCGTCGCCGCGATGATCGAGCTTGCGATGTGGCTCGCCATTCCGTATCTGCTCATCGGATTCGGGTGGGCGTTCTTCGACGCCGAGCAGGTCCAGCTGTTCGAGACCGCGTTTCGAACCCGGCTACCGGCCGGGGCCGAAATTCTGGCGTACGTGCAGACGGCGGTGATGTGGCCGCACCTGATGCTCGGAGCGCAAGTCTGCGTGGGGTGAACCGCTAGACGAACGAGGCCCTCCCCGTTTCTGGGGAGGGCCTCTGCTCAGGGCCGGCTCAGCGGGTGTACCCGGGTACCACCACCTCGGCATGCGTGACGCCATGATGGTTGTGCCAACCCGGCACCGCCTCGGGGGCGGGGTGGGCCGTGGACGTCGGGGCATACTGGTAGCCCGGGCCGACCGGCTCCTGCGCCTGGGCGCTGGCGATGCCTGCCATTCCCAGAGCTGCCCCGCCGATGACGGCCGGGAGCGCGATGCGGGCGACCGTCTTGGCGAAAGTGTTGTTCTTCATCTCGAGTACTCCTGTGTACGTAGGCCTTTCGGGCCTCACCGCCGGATTGTGCCGGCGATGACTCAAGAATGCCGCCTCGTGGGCGCGCTGTATGTCGGACGATCGGCCGGTGCGCCGGGGGGTTCGGATGTCCCCCGATCGGGGGATGGGCGGTGCAACCGAATAAAGCTCTGTCAGGCTAGAGTAATCCTCGTGCAGCGAACGACGGTGGGTGCGCGAAGCCGATTGATGGATGCGGCGCGCCGCCGGTTCGCCGTCGACGGCGCACTGTCTGCGACCCTGGATGAAGTGCGGCGCGAGGCCGAGGTCAGCGTCGGCGCCCTGTATCACCACTTTCCAAACAAGGTCTCGCTGGCCACTGCTGTCTACGCGCAGGTGCTGAGCGAATACCAGACGGGGTTCGTGGTGATGCTGCGTGAACACGACACCGCAGAAGGCGGCATCCGCGGCGGAGTCGCATATCACCTGCGATGGGTGACCGCCCATCGCGCAGAGGCTGCGCTGCTGTTGGGCTCGCGGCTGGACAGCGAGGAGCTACGCCGTTCCAACAATGCCTTTTTTGCCGCGGTCCGCGACTGGTGGCGTCCGCATCACACGTACGGCGTCCTACGACCACTGGACATCGGGATCACCGCCGCGCTGTGGCTCGGTCCGGCGCAGGAATTCTCCCGGCACTGGGTGTCGGACCCAGCCGCCGAACTGCCCCGCGGGGCAATCGAGACATTCGCGGATGCCGCGTGGAAGGTGTTGCGCGCCAACGACCTTGAGGAGGAAGTGTGACGAGCGAAGCGGGTTCTGTCTACCGAACGATGATCGCCGAAGGCGATGACCCCGATGCTCCCGAACGAGTGCGGGTGCAGCTGCGGGGCGACCGAGCCGTCGTCACGCTTGACGAGCCCAAGCGGCTGAATGTGCTCTCGGCTCCACTGGTGCGGCAGCTCCGCCGGGCACTGACTGAGCTCGACGCCGACCCCGATCTGCGGTCGGTCATCATCACTGGTGCTGATCCTGGATTCAGTGCCGGGGGCGATCTGAAAATGATGCGCGAGGCCGTCGAACACCGTGATTCGCCAGAAGGCGGCGCCGACGTATGGCGTTGGATCAGGCGCGAATTCGGCGGTATCGGGCGACTCATCGCAGGGTCGGACACCCTGTTTGTCGCCGCACTCAACGGCGCGGCAGCAGGTGTCGGTCTGGCGTGGGCTATGACATGCGATCTCATCATCGCCAGCGAGCGTGCCGTGATCGTGCCCGCATTCGGCCGGCTCGGCCTCATCCCGGAGGTCGGGACCAGTTGGGCATTGACCCGACGGCTGGGCTATCAGGGTGCGCTCGCGTTCTACCTGCGCGGCGAGCACATCGACGCGCACACCGCGCTGCGGCTCGGGCTGGTGCAGCAGGTGGTGTCCCACGATGAGCTGCTCGACGCGGCCGATGATTGGTGCTCACGTGTCGCAGAAATGCCCCCGCATGCGATGGCGATGGCGAAGGTGCTGCTGCGCGGCGCCGCCGATGCGAGCTGGAACGACGCGCTCACCCTCGAGGAGTTCGCGGAACCGACGTGTTTCACCACCGCGGCCTTCGCGGACAACGTGCACAGAATGCTGGACGGCAGGCGATAGCGGACATTGCCGTAGCGCCGAGTCATGCGCGCCGAGCGTGTCACGATGGCGCGGTGGGATTCTCGGTGACCGCGCCGCCGCTGCCGGGGCCGGTGTTGTTCGACCAGTTCTGGGCCGATCTGACATTCGTGCACTGGCCGGTGCGGCCGTCGAGCGTCGCGCACCTGTTCCCGCCCGGCACTCGTCCGGATGTCTTCGACGACGGCCTGACCTACGTGGCGTTGGTGCCGTTCACCATGCGCCACACCGCGGTGAGCACGTCGCTGCGGCTGCCCTACTTCGGACGGTTCGCCGAGACCAACATCCGCCTGTACTCGACCGACGACGCCGGACATCACGGCGTGCTCTTCAGGTCGTTGGAGACACCTCGGTTGGCCGTCGTCGGCTTCACCCGGGTTGTGCTGGGTGTGCCCTATACCTGGGCGAAGATGCGGGTGTCCCGGCGCGACGACGAGATCTCGTATTCCAGTGTGCGGCGCTGGCCGCAGCGCGGACTGCGCAGCACGCTGACGGTGCGGATCGGCGACGAGGTGACGCCGACGCCGCTGGAGGTGTGGCTCACGGCGCGGTGGGGCGCGCACACGCGTAAGGCCGGGCGGACCTGGTGGGTGCCCAACGAACACTGCGAGTGGCCATTGCACGAGGCCGAGATACTCGAATTGGAGGACGATCTGCGTGCGGCGGGGGGAGTGGTCACCACGGACGCACCGCTGCGCGGATTGTTCTCGCCGGGAGTCCGCGCGCGGTTCGGTCGACCGGCACTGGTGACCTGACGCGAACAAGTTGTCGTATCCGCCCCGAAGCTCGAGTCGGAGTGTGACGCTTCATCCATGACGAGCGGGACGAAGTGTCAGGCGGCGGTGCTGCGGGGAGTCGGCAGGGAGTGGGAGATCGAGGAGATATACCTCGATCCACCTCGTGCGGGGGAAGTGCTGGTGAAGATGGCGGTGGCCGGCATCTGCCACTCCGACGACCACTACGCCACCGGCGACGGCGTCATGTCGCCCGAGCTCACCGCGATGGTGGAAGCCACCGGCGGGTCGGCGCCGGAGTACTTCCCGATGGTCGGCGGCCACGAAGGCGCCGGCATCGTCGCCGAGGTCGGCCCGGGAGTGCGGTCGGTAGCGCCAGGAGACCGCGTCGCGACATCGTTCATTCCCGCATGCGGTCGCTGTCGGTGGTGCGTGTCCGGGATGACGTACCTGTGTGACGCCGGCGCGATGATGTTCGCGAAAGAGATGACCACCGACGGGACCAGCCGGCGTCACCTCGGCGGCGAGGCGCTGACCGCGATGACGCAGCTCGGCACTTTCTCGGAGTACATGGTCGTCGCCGAGGAGTCGATCATCAAGGTCGACGACTCGATTCCGTTCGAGGCCGCATCCCTCGTGTCCTGTGGCGTGACGACGGGCTGGGGCTCGGCGACGGTCGGGGTGGGAACCCAGGTCGGCGACACTGTGGTGGTCGTTGGTACCGGCGGGGTGGGGATCAACGCTGTCCAGGGCGCCCGCGCCGCGGGTGCCAACGCCGTCGTCGCCGTGGATCCCGTTGACTTCAAACGGGATACCGCGAAGTTCTTCGGGGCAACGGACACCAGTCCGTCGATGGAGGAGGCCTTCCCGTTGGTGAAGGAGATCACCAACGGGGTGATGGCGGACCGGGTGGTGTTGACGCCGAGCGTGCTCTACGCCGAACTGCTGGCCCCCGCGCTGATGCTGACGCGCAAGGGGGGCACCTGTTTGATGACGGCGATCCCGAAGCTGGACCTGAACCTGGTTCCGATGTTGCTCGTCGACATGATCCAGGGCTGCAAGAATCTCAAGGGTCTGCTGTACGGCGGGATGAATCCCCGTGCGAGCATGCCGATGCTGCTGTCGCTGTACCGCAGCGGCAACCTCAAACTCGACGAGCTCGTCACGAAGCGTTATCGCCTCGATTCGATCAACGACGCCATCACCGACATGCGCGAAGGCCGAAACATTCGCGGGATGATCGAATTCGGCTGAGGGGCCGGCGATGTAGGGGCCGGCGATGAGCGCTCGCGCGAAGAGTCAGGGGCCGGTGTATCCGGGTGGATTCGGACTGTCGACCCACAGGTCGACGCCGAGCTCGGCGCCCGGGACGCAGTCGTACACCGACAGGTCGGTGACGCCGGACTCCAGCAGGACGTCCTCGCACAGCAATGACTGGCCGGTGTATTCGCGTGAGGGCTTGTTGAGGATCGCGTAGGCGGCGTCGGCGTAGACCGCGGGCTTGCGCGCTCGGCCCATCGCCTCGTCTCCGCCGAGCAGGTTCTGCACCGCGGCGGTGGCCACCAGCGTGCGCGGCCACAGCGTGTTCGAGGCGATGCCCTCGTCGCGCAGTTCCTCGGCTAATGCCAAGGCGCACAACGACATTCCGTACTTCGCCATCATGTACGCGGTGGGCTTGAGCCATTCTGGTTCCAGCCGGATCGGTGGCGACAACGTCAGGATGTGCGGATTGTCGCGGCCCACCATGTGCGGGATGCACGCCTGGGACACCGCGTAGGTGCCGCGCACCTGGATTCCGTTCATCAGGTCGAATCGTTTGAGCGGGACCTCGGTCACCGAGCCCAGGTTGATCGCCGAGGCGTTGTTCACGCAGATGTCGATGGCGCCGAACTGGTCGACGGCCTGCGCCACCGCCGAGGCGACCGAGTCACCGTCGCGAATGTCGCCGACGATCGGCAAGGCCTGCCCGCCGGCTTCCTCGAGTTCCTTGGCCGCGGTGTAGACGGTGCCCTCGAGTTTGGGGTGCGGCTCCGCCGTCTTGGCGATGAGCGCGATGTTCGCGCCGTCGGCGGCCGCGCGTTTGGCGATCGCCAGCCCGATACCGCGACTGGCGCCGGAGATGAACATGGTCTTCCCTGAAAGCGACATGCCCTCACCCTAGGACTCGCGCCCCACATGCCCGCCGCCGATTCCCCGCCGAGATCCGACTTAGCACACACAAGTGGCGTCGAAAACGTACCGGAACCTGATTTCGGCGCGGGAAGTTCAGGCGCGGAGGTCGGCGGTGACCGCGTTGGTCAGTGCGATCAGGTCCCGCGGATGGACCGCGACGTCCCAGCCTCGTTTGCCCGCGCTGCAGAGCACGCGGTCCCAGCGCAGCGCGGACTCGTCGACGACCGTGGGCAACGGCCTGCGCTGACCGAACGGCGAGATGCCCCCGATCACGTAGCCGCTGGAGCGTTCGGCTGCGGCGCGCTCGGCCATCGTGGCCTTCGGCACGCCGAGGGCGGCGGCCGCGGCCTTGAGCGAAAGCTTGGCCGGCACTGGGAGCACCGCGACGCCGAGGCCGTTGGGCAGAGCCAGCACCAGGGTCTTGAACACCTGCTCGGCGTCAACGCCAGCGCGGGCCAGCGCCTCGGCGGCCTCATCGCCGAAGGCGACGTTTCGGGGGTCGTGATGGTATTGCAGCACCTCATGGGGGGCGTCAGCGGCCACCAGAGCCGCGATCGCCGGGGTTGCCGCTGCCACTGGGTCAGCCTAGTGCCGGGAACAAGCCCACCCCACCGCGCTGTTGTTGACGGCAGTCGCCGCTACTGACAGCGGCAGAAGGATACGAAGTCGGTCTCAACCTCTACGATCGAAGAAAGGGTGCAAGGTGCCAACACTGGCCATGGAGCGCCCGGTGGACTTACCGGGCTTACTGGGTGGCGCCGCAACAGAAGGGACGGTGGTTCCCGTAATGACCGACATCGACGGGTCGACTCCTGATTCGGCACCCGCCAGATCGGACGAGACAGACGCCGAGCTGACCGCGCGGTTCGAGCGCGACGCTATTCCGCTGCTCGACCAGCTCTACGGCGGTGCGCTGCGCATGACGCGCAACCCGGCCGACGCCGAGGACCTGCTGCAGGAAACCATGGTGAAGGCCTACGCGGGCTTCCGCTCGTTCCGTGAGGGCACCAACCTCAAGGCATGGCTGTACCGGATCCTGACCAACACCTACATCAACAGCTACCGCAAGAAGCAGCGCCAGCCCGCGGAGTATCCGACCGACGAGATCACCGACTGGCAGCTCGCGGCCAACGCCGAGCACTCGTCGACCGGGTTGCGCTCAGCGGAGGTCGAGGCCCTGGAGGCGCTGCCGGACAGCGAGATCAAAGAGGCACTGCAGGCGCTGCCGGAGGAGTTCCGGATGGCCGTGTACTACGCCGATGTAGAAGGCTTCCCGTACAAGGAGATCGCCGAGATCATGGATACCCCGATTGGCACCGTCATGTCCCGGCTGCACCGGGGCAGGCGTCAGCTTCGTGAGCTGCTCGCGGACGTGGCCCGCGACCGCGGATTCGTCCGAGGCCAGCGGGACGTCGGCGCACCCGAGGAGGTTTCGTCATGACCTCGACTCCCGATGACGAGCGCTGGCAGCCGCCGGTCGGCCCGGTCGACCCCGAGCACCCCGAATGCGCTGCCGTGATCGCGGAGGTGTGGACGCTGCTCGACGGCGAATGCACCGCCGAAACCCGCGACAAGCTGCGCCAGCACCTCGAAGACTGCCCCACCTGCCTGCGCCACTACGGCGTCGAGGAGCGCGTCAAGACGCTCATCGCGCGCAAATGCGGGGGCGACAAGGCGCCCGACAGCCTGCGTGAGCGCCTGCGCCTCGAGATCAGCCGCACCACCATCATCCGGCGCGGCTAGGGGTTACTTGACGGCTTTCGAGCCGGCGTTGGGCCGCTTGCCGTGGTTGGCCTTGGAATGCTTACGGTCACGCTTCTTGCGGCCACGCTTGGCCATGGTCGTCCTCCACTCGATTCTCAGGGGATTGTGGGCCCGCATCAGGCGGGCGCTCGTAGCTATTCTCTCATGGCCTGGCGGCGGGCCCGCCGGGCGTGTGGTGTGGTTCGATATGAGCGACGACATAGGTCTCCGAAAGGGTGAAGATGGCCGAGGATGTTCGCGCCGAGATCGTGGCCAGTGTGCTCGAGGTCGTGGTTAACGAGGGCGATCAGATCGGTGAGGGCGACACCCTGGTGCTGCTGGAGTCCATGAAGATGGAAATTCCGGTGCTTGCCGAGGTGGCGGGCACCGTCAGCAAGGTGAGCGTGTCCGTCGGTGACGTTATTCAGGCCGGGGACCTCATCGCGGTGATCAGCTGACGCGAGTCCGGCACCGGCGACAGTGAGGCCCGATGTCCACCCTCGGTGACCTGCTCGCCGAACACACCGTCCTGCCCGGCAACGCGGTCGACCACCTGCACGCGGTGGTCGGCGAATGGCAGATGCTGGCTGATCTGTCCTTCGCCGACTTCCTCATGTGGGTGCGGCGAGACGACGGTGCGCTGGTCTGTGTGGCGCAGGTGCGGCCCAACACCGCGGCGACGGTGCTCCTCGCCGACGCCGTCGGCACCCTGAACCAGGCCCACCAGATGCCGGTGGTCACCGATGCGTTCAACACCGGTGCCATCGGCAGGCAAAGCCCTGCGGGACAACAGGATTCATTCGGTCTCAATGTGGAGGCTGTTCCTGTGCGCTACAACAACAAAGTCGTCGCGGTCCTGACACATCAGACCGCGCTGGTCGGCCGCAACGCGAGCCCGCTGGAGAGCGCCTACCTCGACTGCGCAGGCGACCTGCTGCTCATGCTCTCCGAAGGCACCTTCCCGAACGTCGGGGACGCCGCGTTGTCACGGTCGAGCCCACGCGTCGGCGATGGTTTCATCCGTCTCAACGGAACCGGCATTGTCACGTTCGCCAGCCCGAACGCGATCTCCGCATATCACCGGATGGGCCTGGCCGCCGAGCTGGAAGGCCACAACCTGGTCGCAATCACGCGGCCGCTGATCTCGGATCCGTTCGAGGCCCAGGAGCTGGCCGACCACGTCCGCGACTCGCTTGCCGGTGGTTCGAGCATGCGCATGGAGGTCGATGCGGGTGGGGCGGCGGTACTGCTGCGCACGCTTCCCCTCGTGGTGCACGGCGAGGCCGTCGGTGCCGGAGTGCTGATCCGTGACGTGACCGAGGTGAAGCGCCGCGACCGCGCGTTGCTTTCCAAGGATGCGACGATTCGCGAGATCCACCACCGCGTGAAGAACAACCTGCAGACGGTCGCGGCGCTGCTGCGCCTGCAGGCGCGGCGGACGAACAACGCAGAGGGCCGCGAAGCGCTGATCGAATCGGTGCGACGCGTGTCGTCGATCGCCTTGGTGCACGACGCGCTGTCGATGTCGGTCGACGAGGAGGTCAACCTCGACGAGGTCGTCGACCGAATCATTCCGATCATGAATGACGTTGCGGCTCCGGTTGATTCGGACAGTCCGATCCGCATCAACCGCGTCGGCGAACTGGGCGTGCTCGACGCGGACCGGGCCACGGCGCTGATCATGGTGATCACCGAACTGGTACAGAACGCCATCGAGCACGCCTTCGACAGATCCGCTCAGCAGGGGTGTGTGACGATCCGCGCCGAGCGCTCGGCGCGCTGGCTGGACGTGGTCGTGCATGACGACGGCCGTGGCCTGCCCGAAGGCTTCAGCCTGGAGAAGTCCGATCGGCTCGGTCTGCAGATCGTGCGCACGCTGGTATCGGCGGAACTGGACGGCTCACTGGGTATGCACGAGGTGGCCACCGGCGGCACGGACGTCGTGCTGCGGGTCCCGATCGGGCGGCGTACCCGGCTCGCGCAGTAGTAACTTCTGTCGCCTTATGCAAAAAGGCATCCACTGACGTCATTAACGGGAATTTCGAATGCAAAGAAATACGGCCCCGACTTTCGTCGGGGCCGTAAATCGGTAGACGTGGTGTCTAGACGCCGCTGCGGGCCTTGGTCCGCGCGTTGCGCCGCTTGAGGGCACGCCGCTCGTCCTCGCTCATTCCGCCCCACACGCCGGCGTCCTGTCCTGACTCCAAAGCCCAGGTGAGGCACTCCGTGGTCACCGGACAGCGGTTGCAGACAAGCTTCGCGTCAGCGATCTGAGCGAGCGCCGGTCCGCTGTTTCCCACCGGGAAGAACAGCTCCGGATCCTCGTCGCGACAGACCGCCTTGTGGCGCCAATCCATAAGATCAAACTCCTTGTCAATATGTAACGTGTGCGCAGCACAGCGCACTGACGTTTCTTCGGCTGTTAACGCGTGCGCATGAAATGTTTCTGCACTGTTGCATCCGAGTTTTTCACAGGCTGAACAGATGTCAATACTGATGAGTTAACAAGTGGGCAACCTCACTAGCGGGGGCAATTACCAATCCCTCTACCCGTTTGTACTACACTCAATCAACCTGCGCCCTCAATTGGTTGATCGAGTATCGTTTGCGCAGCTCAAAGCTTATTTGCCGGCGGTGCGACCACAGCGAGGGCATCCCGAACCGCTGTGAACGTCATCGTTTCCCGCAGGCCGAGGTAATCCCCATCGATCTGACAGGCGACAGGTGTGCTGCTCGTCACCGTCAGCTGCGAAAGATCGTCGTCGCGGATCAGGTGTCGCGCATCGATTCTCGGCCGTCGCGCCAGCATCTTGCGTACCAGCCCGAGATTGGCCCACACGTTCATGCTGGTGATGGCGAAGACGCCCAGGCCCGTCTCGAAAGTGGTCGTCGGATTGGTCCACACCGGCCTCGTATTGGCATAGGTCCAGGGGCTGGAGTTCGACACGAATGCGAAGTGCACGCCCTCGATGGGTTCGCGGTCGGGCATGTGCAGCGTCAACAGAGGGTCCTTGCGCGCGCTGGCCAGCATCTCGCGGATGGCCACGCGTATATAGCGCGATGCGGTGACCTTGCGCCCCTTGGCGCGCTGAGCCTCGACCGCGGCGACGACGTCGCCGTCGACACCCATCCCCGCGGTGAACACGGCCCAGCGTTCGCCGCAGTCCATCAGTCCGATACGCCGCCAGGTCTTGCGCCGCCGGTACGCGGAGAGCAGGTCGACGAGTTGGTTGGTTGCCTCGATCGGATCCGGGCTGATCCCCAGCGCCCTGGCGAAGACGTTGGCCGAGCCGCCGGGCACGACGCCGACCGCAGGCTTGGCCACACCCGGCCCGCCGACCTCGAGGATTCCGTTGACCACCTCGTTCACCGTGCCGTCGCCGCCGTGCACGATCAGCACGTCCACGTCGCCTGCGGCCGCGTCGCGTCCGATCTCGACGGCGTGACCCCGGTGGTCGGTGTGTACGACGGTGAGCTTGACCCGACTCTCGAGCGCGTGGGCGAGCAGATCGCGAGTCGCCGGGGTCGTCGACGTCGCATTGGGGTTCACGATCAGCACGGCGCGCACAGAGGACGACCCTATCTGGCGCAAACCCAACCTCTACTCTCGTGGTCGTGACCGTTCCCTCGCCGGCCGCGGTGCGTCAGGCAGCCATCGTGGTGTCGCTGGAAGGTGCTGCGGGCGTCGTGGCGGCGGTCTGGTATGTCGTGAGCGGGCTGCTCGGGACCCGCGAGCCCGGAATGAACCTCTTCGGCACCGCGGGATGGTTCGTGGTCATGGGCTCGGCCGTCCTCGCCGCAGGATGGGCGCTGTGGACCGGGCGACAGTGGGGCCGCGGCCTGGCCGTATTCGCTCAGCTGATCCTGCTTGGCGTCGCCTGGTACGTCGGTGTCGGATCGGGCCAGTGGGTGCCCGGTGTGGCGCTTGCGCTGGTGGTGTCGGCCGTCCTGGCCCTGCTGTTCAGCCCGTCGGCGCTGCAGTGGGCGACGGGTCAGGATTCGCCGGACGCGAGCGCCGACAACTCCGGACCCGACACCCGGTAGGTGATCCACTCGGTCTGCTGCTTGCCGCCGACCGCGTCATACAGCGCGATCGCGTTGACGTTCCAGTCCAGCACGGCCCACTCCAGCCGCGCGCCCTCGGCGTCGATGCACTCTCGGGCGAGTGCGGCCAGCAGCTTCCGGGCCAATCCCAGTCTGCGAAAGTCGGGCCGCACGAACAGGTCCTCCAGGTAGACGCCGGCGACGCCCTCCCAGGTGGAGAAGGTTCGGTACCAGATCGCGCATGCAGCGGCCTTGCCGTCGACCTCCGCGATGTGGGCCCACGCGGTCGGGACATCCCCGAACAACGCGGCGGTGAGCCGCGCCTCAGTGAGCGTGCACTGGTCGGCGGAATGCTCGAACTCCGCGAGTTCGTAGACCATCGCGGTCAGTTCGGGTTCGTCGCCAGGCCGGGCCAAGCGGATCTCGACCGTCATACGTCGACACCGAGGGCTGCGAATATCGTCTTGAATTTCGTTGTGGTCTCGTCGACTTCGTCGTCGGGTTCGGATTCCGCGACGATCCCACCGCCGGCGTAGGCGTAGGCGGTGCGACGGTCGGCTGACAGTTGCGCGCAGCGGATCGACACCACCCACCGGCCGTCACCGCGCTGATCGCACCAACCCACAGCGCCTGCGTAGAAACCCCGGTCGCCTTCGAGTTCGTTGATCAAGCCCGACGCCGCTTCGGCGGGAACTCCGCCGACGGCGGGCGTGGGGTGTAGTGCGATCGCCAAATCAAGTGCGGTGGTTGATATTTCACGCAGACGGCCGCTGATCGGGGTGTAGAGGTGCCACACCGCGGCGGTTTTGTTCAGCTGTGGCTCGTCAGCGATGTCCAGGTCGCTGCACAGCGGCTGCAATGCTGTCCGGACCGCATCGACCACGAGTTGATGCTCATGGCGGTTCTTCGCCGACGAGGCCAGTGCGGCGCCATTGGCCTGATCGGTTGCGGGGTCGGCCGACCGCGGGGCCGAGCCGGCAAACGGCGCGCAGAGCATGCGATCGCCCTGGCGTGCCACCAGCAGTTCGGGGCTCGCCCCGACGAGTGCCGTACCGGAGTACCCGCCGCCCGCCGCGGTCAGGTCGGCGAGATAAGCGTTCGCCGCGGGGTCCTCGGCGACGAGACGGTGCAGAATCGTGCGTGCGTCCAGCGGGCCGTCGGCGACCAGTCGCAGCGCGCGAGCCAGCACGACCTTGTGCAGTCCGCTCGCAGGGTCCCGTAACCGCGTCAGAGCGCTCGCGATGCGAGCCCGGTGTTCGTTGGGTTCCGGCAACGTCTCGGCGATGTGCACCTGCGGAAGGGAACGCAGCGGCCACTCGGGCAGCGTGTCGAGGAATTGAACCGCCTGCGGCCGGATGAGTGCGGCAGGCTTCGACATGTCGAACGGCAAGGCGCCTAGAATGATTGGTGCGCTATGCGACGCCAGGGCCGCCCTTGCTTCGGCCACCCTCGGAAACGCCGTGTGCACGCCCTCGGCGATCACGGCGCTGCCGTTCGAGGTGAGCACGAACGACGGTTCGCGCGTCATGAGGGCAGGCACGGGTGGCGATGACCCGTAAGTCCCAGTGCGCTGATCTGGCGCACGCCGTGTTCGTGTCCGCAGACCGCGATCGACGCGGCGACCATCGCGAACCTGATGCCTTCTGAGATGGCCAGCTGCGCCCAGCGCGTCATCACCGCACGGGAGAAGTGGCCGTGGCCGACGAACAGCACATCACGCGATTCCAGGTGTTGCAGCGCCAATTCGATCGCACCATCGGCGCGGTCGCTGACTTGCTGCAGCGATTCACCACCGGGGCATCCGTGCGTCCACACCAGCCAGTCGGGCACGGTCTGCTGAATTTCTCGGGTCGTCAGTCCCTCGTAGTCGCCGTAATCCCATTCGGCCAAGAGGGGAGAAACCTCGTCGACCCTCAGTCCGGCGAGTTCGGCGGTGACGAGCGCGCGCCGCCGAGGGCTGGACACGACCAGCGGATGGTCGAGCCTCAGCACGTCCAGTGCGTCGGCGGCCAGCTTCGCCTGCTCGCACCCCGTTTCGGTGAGATCCAGTTCGGTACGGCCGGTGTGCCGTCCGGAGAGTGACCACTCCGTCTCGCCATGGCGAAGCAGTAGCAGGCGGTGCTGCTCAACAGTCACTCTGGCGATTCTGCCCCACGTCCGGCGGCGCTGTTCGTGCGCGTGCCTAGGATGAAAGAGTGACGCGGGTACTTGCGGTCGCCAATCAAAAGGGTGGGGTCGCCAAAACGACGACGGTGGCATCGTTGGGTGCGGCGATGGTGGAGGAGGGTAAACGGGTACTACTCGTCGACCTCGATCCCCAAGGCTGTTTGACGTTCTCATTGGGGCAGGACCCCGACAAGCTGCCGATGTCGATCCATGAGGTGTTGCTGGGAGAGGTCGAGCCCGAGGCGGCGTTGGTCGACACGGCAGAGGGCATGACGCTGCTACCCGCCAACATCGATCTGGCCGGAGCCGAGGCGATGTTGTTGATGCGGGCCGGCCGCGAATACGCGCTCAAGCGCGCGCTGGCCAAGGTCGCTGACCGGTTCGACGTCGTGATCATCGACTGTCCACCGTCGCTCGGCGTGCTCACGCTCAACGGTCTGACCGCGGCTGACGATGTGATCGTGCCTTTGCAGTGCGAGACGCTGGCGCATCGCGGCGTCGGCCAGTTCCTACGCACGATCAACGACGTTCAGCAGATCACCAACAGCGACCTGACGCTGCTCGGCGCACTTCCCACGCTGTACGACTCGCGCACCACCCACAGTCGCGACGTGCTACTCGACGTCGCCGACCGCTACGGCCTTCCGGTGCTGGCTCCGCCGATTCCCCGCACCGTGCGCTTCGCCGAGGCCACCGCGTCGGGTGCGTCGGTGATCTCGGGGCGCAAGAACAAGGGCGCGAGCGCATATCGCGAGTTGGCGACCGCGCTGCTCAAGCACTGGAAGAACGGCAAGTCGCTGGCGACATACGCGCCGGAGGTTTAGCGATTTCGGTGCGCGAACAGTCGCTCAGCGATCGTCTGCGCACCCAAATCGCAAACTAGCCGAGCGCGACGATTTCGTCGCCCCGCTGCTCCAGCACCGTCGACCCTGCGACTGCAGGCACGACGGCGTCCGAGCTCGGGGGTCTTTGCAGCGGGATGTGGCGATCGCCCTTACCGGTGAGCGGGTCGAATACGTCGTATCCACCCGTAACGGGTACGAGCAGGCGTCCTGCCATCGCCGTCGCGGGACCCAGCGGTGTGTTGACCCCCGCCGGCGCAACGGTGTACTTGTACTGAATTCCGTTGGCGGAGAAGACCATTACGCTGTCGCCGGTCCACCATGTGATCAGGTCACCCGCGCGGGACGCCGTCGCGTTGGCCGACGCCGGCCTGGCCAGCGGCATGCTTGCAGTCGTCGCACCGGTTTCGTCGACGATGTTCACGACGGGTTTCGGCGTCGGTACGTAGACCGCGGTCGTCGTATCGGAGACGGCCACCACCTGGGCGCCTGAATCGACGCCCACACCGGACTGGGTGACGTACTTCAGTTCGGGGGTGTCCTCGTCCTCGGCAGGCCGCAACAGGGTGAGGCGCAGGTCGTCTTGATTGGGGCAGGCCTCGAGCACGGCCACCATTGATGAGCTGGCGGCGGCCGACTCCAGCCGGCACAGCGGCAACGTCGGCGTGCCGGGCTTGATCTTGGCGTCGAGCGAGCCGTAGCTGAGCATGCGCACCATGTCCGAACGCCACAGTTCGAGTCGGCTGTCGCCGGCCGACAGCACGGCAGTGCCGTCCGACGAGAGTTTCACCTGGGGATCTGCGTAGGCGGTGCGGGCGGGCCCGCGTTGGCCGGTCTTGGCGTCGATGGTGCTGACCTGGCCGCAACCGCGCGTGTCGGGGTAGACGGCGACGGCGTACTGGTAAACCCAGCTGACGCCGCAGAGGTCGAGATCGGTTCGTGCGTAGGTCCACACCGGGCTCCCGGTGAGGGGGTCGCGGCCCTGCATGGCAGAGCCGTCGCCGGTGACGACGCTGGCAGCCACCACAAGCGGCGCCGTCGTCTTCGGGCTGGGCGCGGTCCACAACTGCGTCAGCGATGTGGGTAGCACCTTCGCGTTGACCAACGGCGGAATCGGATCTGCCGCGGGTCGGTTGATCGTGGCCCTGGCGTCGCTCGTCCACCAGACCAGGCCGGCTGTGACGGCGACGACCGCAGCGATCGCGATCGCCGCCACCACGTCGGCACGTGTGCGGCGTTCAGGTTTGACCATCGGGTGGCCTGTGCGAGCTAGCCGGTGCTGGCCGCGGCCGTGCGCGGACGGCGCCGACGCCTGCGCTTCGGTGCCCCGTCAGCGCTCGCCTCGGCGTCGGGTGCCGCGATGTCGGTCGACGGCGCGGGGGAATGCGCCGAGACTGGCTCGCCGGCGCGGGTGCGCCGACGATTGCGATTGCGGTTGCGGGCGGGACGATCGGCGGACTTCTCCGCGGGCGGGCGCTTGGCAGCGTGGGCCTTGCGCGGTTCGCCGAAGGTGCCCGTGGTCTCGGCGGGGATGTTCAACTCTTCGTAGAGGTGCGGTGAGCTGGAGTACGTCTCGGCCGGATCGGGGGTGTTCAGGCCGAGCGCCTTGTCGATCATCGTCCAGCGAGGCAGTTCGTCCCAGTCGACGAGGGTCACGGCGATACCGGTCTTGCCCGCTCGGCCGGTGCGCCCGATGCGGTGCACGTAGGCCTGCTCGTCCTCGGGGATCTGGTAGTTGATCACGTGGGTGATGTCGTCGATGTCGATGCCGCGGGCCGCGACATCGGTCGCGACGAGCACGTCGATGTCACCGGTGCGGAAGGACTTGAGCGCCTTCTCGCGTGCGCCCTGGCCGAGATCGCCGTGCACGGCGCCGACCTTGAAGCCGCGCTCGGCTAGTTCGTCGGACACCTTCTGCGCAGTGCGCTTGGTCCTGGTGAAGATCATCGTCGCGCCGCGGCCCTCGGCCTGCAGGATGCGAGCCACCATCTCGACCTTGTCCAACGCGTGGGCGCGGTAGGCGAACTGCTCGGTGGTGTCGTGCGTGGCCGCCGAATGCGGTGCCTCGGCCCGGATGTGCGTCGGCTGGTTCATGAAGGTACGGGCCAGCGTGATGATCGGGTCCGGCATGGTCGCCGAGAAAAGCATCGCCTGGCGATCGGTCGGGATCTGGCGCAGGATGCGCTCGATATCGGGCAGGAAGCCGAGGTCGAGCATCTCGTCGGCCTCGTCGAGCACCAGCATCGAGAGCCCGCCGAGCTGCAGGTGCCCCTGCTGAGCGAGGTCGAGGAGCCGGCCGGGCGTTCCGACGACGACGTCCACGCCCTTCTGCAGGGCCTCGATCTGCGGCTCGTAGGGCCGACCGCCGTAGATGGAGGTGACGACGAGCTTGCGGTCGGCTGTGCCCGATGTCGGCGCCGGAGCGCCTCCGGTCGTGAGGTACTTGGCAGCGATCGAGAGGTCGCTGTGCACCTGCAGGCACAGCTCGCGAGTGGGCACGACGACCAGTGCCCGCGGGATGCCGGACAGCTCTTTTTCGGGATCGGTGGTGATGCGCTGCAGCAGCGGCACACCGAACGCGAGTGTCTTGCCCATTCCGGTGCGGGCCTGACCGATGAGGTCATCGCCGGCCAGCGCGAGCGGCATGGTCAGTTCTTGGATGGCAAACGGATGTTCTTTGCCGTCTTCGGACAGTGCCCGGACGATTTCGTCGCGAACTCCGAGTTCAGCAAAGGTGGGATTGAGATGCGTCATACGCGGAGGCTCAGCCTTTCAGTTGTCTATTCCTCATGGCGTCTACGCGCGCACGAGTTTCGACCTAGCTTTGCCGGGGCCCTGCACTGAGGTAGGCGGGCCGACTGCGTGCACGCACATTTCTTAGGTAGCAGCCTGGTCATTTCGACCTCGATGGCGCTTGTTACGAGCCACTGCCTGCCCCCATGATAGCTGGCCGGGCTCACGCCGGGGCGCTTGCCGCTCCGACCATTAGAGTTGAGCCCATGACTTCGACGCCGCCAACGGCCTCCTCGGGGCAGGTGACCTCGGGCGTGTCAGCCGACCATCCGGGCGTCAACGAGCTGTTCGCGCTGCTTGCGTACGGCGAGGTGGCTGCGTTCTATCGGCTGACCGACGAAGCGCGGATGGCGCCCAACCTGCGTGGCCGCATCAATATGGCCAGCATGGCCGCAGCGGAGATGAACCATTACGAGGTGCTGCGCGACTCTTTGGAGCGCCGGGGCGTCGACGTGGTGCCGGCGATGACGAAATATGCTTCGGCACTTGAGAATTACCACCGACTGACCACGCCGAGCACGTGGTTGGAGGCGTTGGTGAAGACATATGTCGGCGACGCGCTGGCCGCCGACTTCTATCTGGAGATTGCCACGTCGCTACCGGACGAGGTCGCCGACGTGGTGCGCGCGGTGCTGTCGGAGACCGGCCATTCGCAGTTCGTCGTGGCCGAGGTGCAGGCCGCCGTGACCGCGAGCGAGAAACAACGTCACCGGCTGGCGCTGTGGTCGCGGCGACTCCTCGGTGAAGCGATCACGCAGGCGCAATACGTCATGGCCGACCACGACGAACTCGTCGACCTGGTCATGTCGAGCGGCGAGGGCCTGACCCAGATAACCGAATTCTTCGGCCGACTCCAGCAGACCCACGCGTCGCGCATGCAGGAGTTGGGGCTGGCCTGACCGGAGCTACTGCGTACAGGTGGCGATCATCGAGTTGTTGTTCTGGTAGGTCACCAGTGCTCCCGAGGCGTCGTAGATGCCGCAGTTGAGCTGGCCGCCGACGCTTGTCGCGGTGACCGACTTGAGCTCGACGCCCGGGTTCAACACGACCGTCTTCGTCCATGGCAGTGCGACGTTGACCTCGGTCTGCAGTGCGCCCTGCGCATCGGTGTAGATGACGGTGACCAGGTCGATCAGCTGCTTGTTGCCCGTCACGCGGTAGGTGATGGTGCTCGGCGCCGGGGCCTGCACCGCCGGCGGGGCGGCCGCGGGCGCCGGTGCGGGCGCAGCGACTGCCGTGGGCGCCTCGGGTGCCGGGCTGACGGTCGTGACCGTTTCCGCGGGCAGCGCACCGCTGGGCGGCGCGGCGGCCGGCGTGGACGCCGCGGCAGGTGCCGACGTCGCTGTGGTGGGTGCCGATGAGGTCCCGGTGGCCGTCACCGAACCGCTGTCGCCGCCGCCGAGGATGATGCCCGTCGTCCCGATGGCGATGAACAGAATCGCACCGGCGATGCCCGCGATCCACATCCAACGACGATCGATGCTCTCCTCGTCGTACTCGATGACATCGGTGTAGTCGTCGTCGTCCGGATACTCGTGAAACCCGTCGTACCCGTACTCGCCGAGGTCGTCCTCGGTGACGGTGGCAATCCGTTCGGTCGGGGTCAGCGAATACGGTGAATGCGCGGTATATGGCCTGTTCATATGGGGTTCCCAGGTTGTCTTGTGCATGTACCGGGCCGATGCTATCGAGGCGCAAGTGACGTATGAGGTTCTGGCGGCGCGTGTGCGGTCACGGTCCGGACTCGGTTCGGTCGCCGTTCGAAAACCAGCTGCCTGCGCCGGGTTCGCTGACCGCGAACTCACCGGCGCGGCGGCGGCGCGGTCGCGTCCACTAGCCTTGCCAGAAGGTTCTTCAAGTATTCAGGCGAGACGAAAGGTTCACAGCGTGGAGGTCAAGATCGGTGTCACGGACAGCCCGCGTGAGCTCGTCTTCAACAGTGCGCAGACGCCAACCGAGGTGGAGCAGCTGATCACCGACGCGCTGGCCCAGGGTGCAGGCGTATTGGCCCTGACCGACGAAAAGGGTCGGCGATTCCTGGTCCAGACGTCGAAGATCACCTACGTCGAGATCGGCGCCGCGGATGTCCGCCGCGTCGGCTTCGGGGTGGTCGGCGCCGAGGCCGTCAAGAACGGGTAAGCGGCACGTGCGACAGCCCGCCCCAGGCGAATAGCACCGTGCTGTCGACCGCATCGTCCTTGCTGATCGGACGATCGTTGTTCAGCCAGTACCGCGCCGAGTCGACGCTGATCGCCACCAGGCCGACGGCGATCATCCGGGCACGGTGCGCCTCCAGCCCGGAATCGCGGCTGATCAGGTCGAATACTGCATCGGTGCACGATTCGGTGGCCACCTTGACCTGCGCGGCGACCTGCGGTTCGGTCACGTAATCGTTCTCGAAGATCAGCCGGTAACCCTGGCTGTCGTGCTCGATGAAGTCGAAGAACGCGTGCACCGCCGCGCGTAGCCGCTGTCGGTTGTCGGTGGTGGTGCGCAGCGCTTGGCGCACACCGGACACCAAATTCTCGACGTGGCGTTGCAGCACTGCGAGATACAGCTCCAACTTCGACGAGAAGTGTTGATAGAGAACGGGTTTGCTCACGCCGGCGCGATCGGCGATCTCATCCATGCCCGCGGCGTGATAGCCGCGGTCGACGAAAATCTCGCTGGCAGCGACGAGTAACTGCCCGCGCCGCTCATCGCGCGGCAGGCGGTTGCCGCGCCGGGTCAGCCCTTCACCGGAGCCCGGCTGCGCACCTCGCTTCGCGGCGGGGTTGGCGAGATCGCTCATTACATCCTTTACCTGGCTACATCTGACCCTGGTGTCGCAACGAGATTACTACCGTTGGCATGGCGCGCACGCAATGCCGTGGTCGGCGGGGCGCGCGTGCGGACATCGTGGTCGGTGGCGCGCCACAGACATCAGCGCTTTCAGCTGTGCCATCCTGTGTCGGTGGGCTACGACTCGGGGCGCGGGGGTGGCGTGCCTGCGCTGCGCAACGAGTTCCGTGAGCCGCTGCGCGCGCAGCGTGACCCCTTGGCCAACGAATCCGGCCGGGTCAGGTCGAATCGTGAGCACCGCAACGCCCGCAAACAGTCCAAGCTGGGCCGTTTCATCCGCACCTACGGGTGGCGGGCCTATGCGCTGCCCATACTGGCCGTCTGGACGGCCGTGGCTCTCTACATGACCTTCGCCGGCACCACCGAGCCCAAGACCGAGGAGTTGGAGGGGCCCGTGCAGGGCCCACCCACGATCGGGGTGGCCAGCACCGCGATCATCGGTGCCCCGCCCAAGGGGTTGACCCAGTTCGACGCGAATCTGCCGACGGGCATCCTGCCCGACGGCGGTCCGTTCACGCCGGCCGGCGCCAAGACGTGGCACATCGTGCCGGGGGCGTCCTCGCAGGTCGGTGAGGGTACGGCGAAGGTCTTCACCTACACCGTCGAAGTCGAGGACGGCATCGACACCACGACCTTCGGCGGTGACGACGGGTTCGCCAGGATGGTGACCGAGACGCTGGCCAATCCGAAGAGCTGGACCCACAATCCGCAGTTCGCCTTCACCCGAATCGACGGGACCGCGCAGAGCGAACCCGATTTCCGGATCTCGCTCAGCACACCGATGACCGTCCGCGAGGGCTGCGGTTACGACATTCCGCTCGAGGCGTCCTGCTACAACCCGGACTTCGTCGGGCAGCCGCGTGTGTTCCTCAACGAGGCGCGTTGGGTCCGCGGCGCGGTGCCATTCCAGGGCGACGTCGGCTCATATCGCCAGTATCTGATCAACCACGAGGTCGGCCACGCGATCGGCTATCAGCGGCATGAGGCGTGCGCCAACAACGGCGAGCTGGCGCCGATCATGATGCAGCAGACGTTCTCCACCACCAACAACGATGCGGCCCGCTTCGACCCGGGCACAATCAACCCCGACGGCAAGACCTGCCGATTCAACCCCTGGCCTTACCCGATCGCCTGAGTTCCCGTCCGTTGCGCGTCACCCGGGAAGCCTGAGGGTGCGTTCACTGTTGTGAGATGTGCCTATTGTTGGTGCAGCACAGCCAAGCAAGGAGAATTCGGTGTCGACACCGCTGCCGCCGCTGGTAGAACCGGCGGCCGAGCTCACGCGCGAAGAGGTGCAGCGCTATAGCCGCCACCTCATCATTCCCGACCTCGGTCTGGACGGCCAGAAACGACTCAAGAACGCCAAGGTGCTTGTCATCGGTGCGGGCGGGCTCGGGTCGCCGACGCTGCTGTACCTGGCCGCGGCTGGGGTGGGGACCATCGGGATCGTCGAGTTCGACGTGGTCGACGAATCCAATCTGCAGCGTCAGATCATCCACGGCCAGTCCGACATCGGCCGGTCGAAGGCCGAGAGCGCGCGAGACTCCGTTCTGGAGGTCAACCCGCTGGTGAATGTCCGGCTGCACGAGGTGCGGCTGGAGCCCGACAACGCCGTCGACCTCTTCGCGCAATACGACCTGATCCTGGACGGCACCGACAACTTCGCGACCCGGTACCTGGTCAACGATGCGGCGGTGCTCGCGCACAAGCCCTACGTGTGGGGTTCGATCTACCGGTTCGAGGGCCAGGTTTCGGTGTTCTGGGAGGACGCGCCCGACGGGCTGGGCTTGAACTACCGCGACCTGTACCCCGAGCCGCCGCCACCGGGCATGGTCCCGTCCTGCGCGGAGGGCGGCGTGCTGGGCATCCTGTGCGCGTCCATCGCGTCCGTGATGGGCACCGAGGCCATCAAACTGATCACCGGTATCGGTGAGCCGCTGCTGGGTCGCCTGATGGTCTACGACGCGCTCGACATGACGTACCGGACGATCAAGATCCGTAAGGATCCGTCGACCCCGAAGATCATCGAGCTCATCGATTACGAGGAGTTCTGCGGCGTGGTGTCCGATGCCGCCGCCGAGGCCGCGGCGGACTCCACCATCACCCCGCGTGAGCTGCGCGAGCTGATGGACGACGGCAAGCCGTTGGCCCTGATCGACGTGCGCGAACCGGTCGAATGGGACATCAACCGCATCGAGGGCGCCGAGCTCATACCCAAGGGCGCATTCGAGTCGGGCGAAGCGCTGGCCAAGCTGCAGGTCGATCGGACGCCGGTGTTCTACTGCAAGACCGGGGTGCGCTCGGCTGAGGTGCTGGCGATTGTGAAGAAGGCCGGTTTCGCCGACGCCAAGCATGTGCAGGGCGGAATCGTCGCCTGGGGAAAGCAACTCGAACCCGACATGGTGATGTACTAACCGCTCGTTTGCGGGACCTGCGCTTACGCTGACGTAATGAGTGTCGAGCGGCCGCCTGATCATGTGTTGGCGGGGTTCGGATTGACGGGTGTACAGCCGGCGCCGCTCGGTTCGAGCTGGGAGGGCGGCTGGCGCTGCGGCGAGGTCGTGCTGTCGATGGTCGCCGACCATGCGCGTGCGGCGTGGTCGGCGAAGGTGCGCGAGACGCTGTTCGTCGATGGTGTCCGCCTGGCCAGACCGGTGCGGTCCACCGACGGTCGCTACGTCGTGGCGGGTTGGCGGGCCGACACCTTCGTCGCCGGTACGCCGGAACCGCGTCATGACGAGGTGGTCTCGGCCGCGGTGCGGCTACACGAGGCGACCGCCAAGCTCGAACGCCCCCGGTTTCTGACCCAGCCGCCGGTGGCGCCGTGGGCCGACGTCGACGTGTTCATCGCTGCCGATCGCGCCGCGTGGGAGGAACGTCCCCTGCACTCGCTGCCGCCGGGGGCGCGGGTGTCGCCCGGCTCACCGGACGGGCAGCGGTCGGTCGAGTTGATCGGACAGTTGGCCGCATTGCGCAGGCCGACGAAGAGCCCGAGTCAGCTGGTGCACGGAGACCTTTACGGCACAGTGCTTTTCGCCGGGACGGCCGCGCCGGGGATCACCGACATCACGCCGTACTGGCGGCCTGCCTCGTGGGCGGCCGGCGTGGTGGTCGTGGATGCGTTGTCGTGGGGCGACGCCGACGACGGGCTCATCGAGCGGTGGAGCCCGTTGCCTGAGTGGCCGCAGATGTTGTTGCGCGCGTTGATGTTCCGTCTTGCCGTCCACGCGCTGCATCCCCGGTCGACGGAAGCGGCCTTTCCTGGGCTGGCGCGGACGGCCGCGCTGGTGCGCCTGATCCTGTAACTCTTGCTCTGCGCCGAACGTGGGTTACCCGCACGCTTTCGGCTCGAAAAGCGTGCGGGTAACCCACGTTCGCGCTCAGAAGTGGTGGCGAACCTCGCACAGCGGGATGCGCCCGTCCTCGGCCAACACGCCTTCGGCCCGCAGCAGCGCCAGCTGCGTGGTAGTCAGGTGCGGGGCCGGACGGCCCGAGGCGCGAATCACCCGGTGCCACGGCAGATCCGACGAATCGGTGCGCATGATCCAGCCGACGATGCGCGGGCTGGACAATCCGGCTTCCTCCGCGATGTCGCCATACGTCGAGACACGTCCGGGCGGTATCGCGGCCACCAGCGCGCGCACGGTTTCGACCTGCTCGTCGGTGATGGCCGCCATCTAGCCCAGCGCCTTGCGGATCACCGCCGCCGTCTCGGCCGGTAGTGCCTGGGCGACCATGTGATCACAGTCGAAGTCCAGCAGTTCGAAGTCACGATCGGTCTCCAACCCGGCCAAGAGCTCGTCGGTGACATACGGCGGGCTGGTCCTGGTCGCGCGGATCAGGGTGGCGGGGATCGTGTTGGGCGGCAACGTGATCGGCCGCGCCAACTCGCTCCAGTACGACATCATCGCCGGGATGCTGATCCGCCAACCGACTCGGCCCTGCGGTGCGTCGATGAGGTGCTCGTCGAGTTCGCGGTCCAGTTCGTCGGCGTCGACATCGGCCCACGAGCCGTTCGCCTTTTCCGAGCGCGCCTCGGCGCGATCGGTGTAGTCGGGCGACGCCAGCATGTCGTTGGCGATGTCGCGCATCCAGGCGCCGTCCAAGCCGACGGCCGGGTCCAGCAGGATCAGTGCGGACACCAGCTCCGGACGGGACGCGGCGAGCTGCAAAGCCACTGCGCCGCCGAATGAATGCCCGACGACCACGGCCGGAGAGTCCAGCAGCTCGGCGAGTGCCGTCGCGTTGGCGTCGATCGTCCACGGCGCGGCCCACGACGACGAGCCATGGCCCAGCAGGTCGGGCGCGCTCATCCTGACGTCGGACAGATGCTGTGTCGCCAGCGTCTGCCACCGCTTCCCGTGTCCGGTCAATCCGTGGATGGCCAGCACCTGTGTCGGACCGGACGGGCCATAGCGGTGGACGTGCAGATCGGTCACGGGTCGATGCTAGTGGCGGCGGCGACTTGTCGGACCCCCGTGGTGTCATTCCCGCATGTCCGCACCGCACACCGATCTGACGCCCGCCGCGCTCACCGACCCAGGAATGCGCGGCGTGGTGCGAGTGGTCGGGGGAGCGGGTACGGGCAAGAGCACGCTGCTGATCGACACCGCGGCCGCACATATCGCCTCAGGCACCGATCCGGAATCAGTTCTGCTGCTCACGGGTTCGGCGCGGCTCGGCACGCAGGCCCGCGCCGCGATCACGTCGGCGCTGCTGTCGGCGGGCACCCGCGCGGTCGTCCGCGAACCGTTGGTCCGCACCGTGCACTCGTACGCGTTCGCGGTGCTGCGGTTGGCCGCACAGCGCAAGGGCGACCCGCCGCCACGGTTGATCACCAGCGCCGAGCAGGACGGCATCATCCGCGAACTGCTCGCCGGCGACCTCGAGGACGGCGACCGATCGGCGGTGGCGTGGCCCGCGCAGCTGCGGCCCGCTCTGAGCACGGTGGGGTTCGCCACCGAACTTCGCGACCTGTTGGCCCGCTGCACCGAACGCGGTGTGGATCCTGTTGAGCTGCAACGTATCGGACGGCGCGCGGGCCGGCCCGAATGGTTGGCGGCCGGACAGTTCGCGCAAGCCTACGAGCAGATCATGCTGCTGCGCTCCGCGGTCGGAATGGCCGCACCACAGGCCACCGTGCCCGCACTCGGCGCCGCCGAACTGGTCGGCGCGGCGTTGGAGGCGCTGGGCACCGACGACGATCTGCTGGCCGCCGAACGCGCACGTATCAAACTGCTCCTGGTCGACGATGCCCAGCATCTGGATCCACAGGCAGCGCGACTGGTCCGGGTGTTGTCTGCCGGGGCGGAGCTCACCGTCCTGGCCGGCGACCCCAACCAGTCGGTGTTCGGTTACCGCGGAGCTGATCCCGCGCTGTTGCGGGGCGAGGAGCCCGCACTCACCTTGACCGAGTCGCGTCGCTGCTCGCCCGCCGTCGCGCGAGCCATCAGCGGTGTCGCCCAACGGCTCCCCGGCGCCGACGATGGCCGTCGAGTGGACGGTGTCGAAGGAGCGCAAGGCTCGCTGAGCGTCCGCATCGCGGCATCGCCGCACGCCGAATCCGCCCTGATCGCCGACGCTCTGCGCCGCGCGCATCTTGTCGACGGTGTGCCCTGGTCGCAGATGGCCGTGATCGTGCGGTCGGTGCCCCGGACGGGGTCCGCGCTCGCGCGCACTCTGACCGCCGCAGGCGTGCCCGTCGAGCTGCCCATGCCCAGCGCACCGCCCGCCGACCACCCGGCGGTGCACGCCCTACTCACCGTTCTCGAGGCCACCGCAACGGAACTCGACGGCACGCAGGCACTGTCGCTGTTGACCGGGCCGATCGGCCGGGTGGACCCGGTGTCACTGCGGCAGCTGCGGCGCGCGCTGCGCCGTCAGGACGGTAGTCAGCCACCGCGCGAGCTCGGCGACTTGCTGGTCGACGCGCTGCAGCGCAAGCCGGCCACGGGTACGCACGCGCTGTCTGCCGAACTCGCCCGCCCGCTGAAAAGGGTCCGCGCCGTCCTGATGGCCGCGCAGCGTTCGGCCTGCGGGGGCGGGGATCCGCGTTACACGCTCTGGCAAGCGTGGCACCGGTCGGGCCTGCAGCGACGCTGGCTGGCGGCCAGTGAACGCGGGGGTGCTGCGGGCGCGCAGGCCGACCGCGACCTCGACGCCGTCACCGCATTCTTCGACGTGGCCGAACAGTACGTGAACCGCACCGCAGGGGCGTCGCTGCGCGGTCTGCTCGACCACGTCACCGCGCTGGGCTTGCCGTCTGTCGCGCGCGAGGAATGCGCTGCCTCCGACACCGTGGCGGTGCTCAGCGCACACGCGGCGCTCAGCGGCGAATGGGAGTTCGTCGTCATCGCGGGACTGCAGGAAGGGCTGTGGCCCAACGTGATCCCCCGTGGCGGCGTGCTGGGGACCCAGCAGCTGGTCGACGTGCTGGACGGGGTGGTGGTTCCGGGTGACAGGGGAGTGTCGACGCGGGCACCGCTGCTCGCCGAGGAGCGCAGGCTGCTCATCGCGGCGATGGGTCGCGCCCGCAGTCGACTCTTGGTGACCGCGGTCGACAGCGATTGCGGAGACGAGTCGATGTTGCCGTCGCCGTTCTGCCACGAGTTGACCTCGCTGGCCACCGATACCGACCCCGAGCCCGCGGCGCCCGTGCACGCGCCGCGGGTGCTCGCGCCGACAGCCCTGGTCGGACGCCTGCGCGCGGTGGTCTGTGCTCCGGATGGCGATGTCGATGACAACGTGCGCGCCTGCGCGGCAACGCAACTGGCGCGGCTGGCGCAGGGAGGTGTACCAGGTGCCGATCCCGGGCAGTGGTACGCCACGACGCCGCTGTCCACCGAGGAGCCCCTGTGGAGCGGAGACGACCACACCGTGACGTTGTCGCCGTCGACGCTGCAGATGCTGACGGACTGCCCGCTGCGCTGGTTGCTCGAACGCCATGGTGGCAGCACCGCGCGCGACGTGCGGTCGGTAATCGGCTCGCTGCTGCACGTCTTGGTCGCCGACAGCGGCAACTCGGAGAACCAAATGCTCGCCGAACTCGAAAAGGTCTGGGAGAAGCTGCCGTTCGACGCCCAGTGGCATTCGGTCAACGAGTTGGACCGCCACCGGTTGATGGTGTCGGCTTTCGCGGAATGGCGCACACAGACCCGTGATCAATTCACCGAGGTGGGTACCGAGCTCGAGGTCAATGGCGAAGTGTGTTCCGACGACGCGGGGCCGGGGGTACGGGTCCGCGGCCGTCTGGACCGGTTGGAGCGAGACAGTGCGGGGCGGCTGGTCGTTGTCGACGTCAAGACCGGCAAGAGCCCGGTCACCAAGGACGACGCCCAGCGACATGCGCAGCTCGCGATGTATCAGTTGGCCATCGCGGAAGGACTGATGTCGCAGGGGCAGGAGCCGGGCGGGGGACGGCTGGTGTACCTCGGCAAGAGCAGCGGCGGCCGTGCCACCGAACGCGAACAGGACGCGCTGACGCCCGAATCGCGTGCAGCCTGGAAGCAGAAGGTGCACAGCGCGGCGGCCGCCACCCAGGGGCCCCAGTTCCTCGCCCGGATCAACGATGGCTGCGCTCACTGCCCCGTGCGCACGATGTGCCCGGCCCAGACGCGTGCAGGAGGTCAATAGTGAATCCCCGCTACAGCCCCGACGAACTCGCTTCGGCGCTAGGACTTTTCGCGCCGACCGAGGAGCAGGCAGCTGTGATCGCCGCGCCGCCGGGGCCGCTGGTCGTCATCGCCGGAGCCGGGGCCGGCAAGACGGAGACGATGGCCGCCCGGGTGGTCTGGCTCGTCGCCAACGGCTACGCCACACCTGGCGAGGTGCTCGGTCTGACGTTCACCCGCAAGGCGGCCGGCCAGCTGCTGCGCCGGGTTCGCACCAGGCTGGCCCGCCTCGCGGGTGCCGGCCTCGTGCCCGCCGGCCCAGGCAGTCCCGATCTCACCGATGATCCGGCGACCGTCAGCACGTATCACGCGTTCGCAGGCAACCTGCTGCGCGAGCACGGACTGTTGCTGCCGGTCGAACCCGACACCCGTCTGCTGAGCGAAACGGATCTGTGGCAGTTGGCTTTTCGGGTGGTATGCGAACATCCGCACCACCTCGACACCGACAAGACACCGGCTGCCGTGACCGCCATGGTGCTGCGACTTGCCGGACAGCTGGCCGAACACCTCGTCGACACCGAGCAGTTGCGAGATACCCACGTCGAGCTCGAGCGGCTGGTGCATACCTTGCCGGCGGGTCCCTACCAGCGCGACCGCGGCCCCAGTCAGTGGCTGCTTCGCATGCTGTCCACCCAGACCGAGCGCACGCAACTCGTCCCGCTGATCGATGCGCTGCACCGCACCATGCGCGAGCAGAAGGTCATGGACTTCGGCATGCAGATGGCATCGGCCGCGCGGCTGGCATCGGGATTCCCGCAAGTCGGCGAACAACTCAGAAGCCGGTATCGGGTGGTGCTGCTCGACGAGTACCAGGACACCGGCCATGCGCAGCGGGTCGCGCTGTCGGCGCTGTTCGGTGGCGGCGTCGACGACGGATTGGCCCTCACCGCCGTGGGCGACCCCATTCAGTCGATCTACGGGTGGCGTGGTGCGTCGGCCACCAACCTGCCGCGCTTCACCACTGACTTCCCCCGGTCCGACGGCAGCCCGGCCCCGACGCTGGAACTGCGCACCAGCTGGCGTAATCCGCCGGGCACGTTGCACCTGGCGAATGCGGTGTCCACGGAGGCGCGACGCCGCTCGGTGGCGGTCCGGGAGCTGCGACCCAAACCCAACGCGGCCGAGGGCACCGTCAGCTGTGCGCTGTTGCCGGACGTTGTCACCGAACGCGATTGGGTGGCAGACCATCTGGCGCGGATCTATCACCAGGCGCGCGGCAAGGGTGGCACGGCGCCGACGGCGGCGGTGTTGGTCCGTCGCAACGCCGACGCCGCGCCGATTGCCGACGCACTCACCGCCCGCGGTGTACCGGTTGAGGTCGTGGGACTCGCCGGGTTGCTCGGTGTCCCCGAGGTCGCCGACGTCGTGGCGATGCTGCGCATGGTCGCCGACCCCACCGCCGGCGCCGCCGCCATGCGCGTACTCACCGGACCACGGTGGCGGTTGGGCGGACGCGACGTCGCCGCGTTGTGGCGGCGTGCGGTCGAACTCGACGACGCCGGCGGGTCGGCCGACGGTGCGCCGAGCGATCGAGTCGTCGCGCAAGCCGCACCGGACGCCGACACCGCCTGCCTGACGGATGCCGTCGGCGACCCGGGACCTGCCGCGGCGTACTCGCCGACGGGGTACGGCCGCATAGTCGAGTTGGGTCGCGAATTGACCGCTCTGCGAGGCCATCTCACGCATCCACTGCCCGAGCTTGTGGCAGAGGTGCGGCGGGTGCTCGGGGTGGACACCGAGGTCCGGGCGGCACGCCGGGTATCGGCGGGTTGGGCGGGCACCGAGCACCTCGACGCCTTCGCCGATGTGGTGGCTGACTTCGCGAACCGTCCCGGCGCGTCGGTGTCCGGTCTGCTCGCGTACCTCGATGCGGCCGAACAGGTGGAGAACGGCCTGGCGCCTGCGGAAGTCGCCGTTGCCGACGACCGGGTGCAGATACTGACCGTGCACGCCGCCAAGGGCCTCGAGTGGCAGGTCGTCGCGGTGCCCCACCTCAGCGGCCGGGTGTTTCCCTCCACGGCGTCGGCCCGCACATGGCTCACCGACCCCGGCGACCTGCCGCCGCTTTTGCGCGGTGATCGGGCCACGCTCTCCGCGCATGGCGTTCCGGTCCTGGACACCTCCGACGTCAACGATCGAAAGAAGTTGTCGGACCGGATCGCTGACCACAAGGACAGTCTCGCGTTACGTCGTGTCGACGAGGAGCGACGGCTGTTGTACGTGGCGATCACCCGGGCCGAGGACACACTGCTGATGTCCGGCCACCACTGGGGGCCGTCGGAGTCCAAGCCGCGCGGCCCGTCGGCGTTCCTCGAAGAACTCAAGGAGATCATCGAGCGTGCCGACGCCGCAGGCGAGCCGTGCGGTGTCGTGGAGCAGTGGGCACCCGCTCCGGCCGACGGCGAACCCAACCCGTTGCGCGACAACGTGGTCGAGGCGGTCTGGCCCGTCGATCCCGCGGGCGCGCGTCGCGACGATGTGGGCCGAGGCGCGGCTCTCGTCGCCAGCGCGATGTCGGGTGAGTCAGGCGGTGAATCCGAAGGCGACGGCGAGGGATGGGCATCAGACGTCGACGCGCTGCTCGCCGAACGCAACCGCGCCGACGTACGCCCGGTCCCGCCTCTGCCGGCGTATTTGTCGGTCAGTACGCTGGTCGAACTCGGCCGCGACCCCGAGGCCGTGGCGCAACGGCTGCGACGCCGGCTGCCCTGCCACCCCGATCCACATGCCTTGTTGGGCACCGCTTTCCACGATTGGGTGCAGCGTTTCTATCACGCTGATCGACTGTTCGATCTCGACGACCTTCCCGGCGCGGTGGACAACGACGCCACCGGCACCGATGCCCTTGCGGAACTGCAGGCAGCGTTCGCAGCGTCGTCGTGGGCCACCCGCACACCGATAGACGTCGAGGTGCCCTTCGACATGGCGATCGGCGGCCGCGTGGTGCGCGGGCGGATCGACGCGGTCTTTTCCGACGACGACGGCGGCGCCACCGTCGTCGACTGGAAGACCGGCGACCCGCCGGGTACGCCAGAAGCCAAGCAGCAGGCGGCCGTTCAGCTCGCGGTCTACCGGCTCGCGTGGGCCGCGTTGCAGGGGTGCCCCGTCGAGTCGGTTCGCGCGGCCTTTCACTACGTGCGCAGCGGGCTGACCGTCACGCCCGACAATCTTCCCGGCGACGACGACCTACTGGCGCTGCTGGGGACTACCGCGGCTTAGTCGAGCGGTAGATCTTCAACGCCTCGGTGATCATCGGGATCTGCAGCGGCAGCCGGGCGATCGCTCCAATGCGCATCGGCAGCGGCTTGTCCTTCCACAACCTGACCATGTTGACGTTGCCCGGAAACACGCCGATGTACAGCGCGATGGCCGCCAGCGCACCAAGACGGCGCGTCTTGGGTGCCAGCAGCAGCCCTCCCACGCCCAGCTCGGCGACACCGGACGCGTAGGTGTAGAAGCGCGCGCTGCCGGGCAGCTCTTCCGGAATGATCGTGTCGAACGGCTTGGGGGCCACGAAATGCAGCACGCCCATGCCGAGGAGGCTGGCGCCCATGAATATGGCGCGATTCGGGTTGGCGATCTGCTGCAGTTCGGCCGGTGGTGTGGTCATGGTTACATAATGGCGTGCGCCAACTCCTCAGCGATGGCGGGTATTGATGGCTAAGGGCAGATTGCGGCGGCGGCTCCGCCGATTCGATCAGTCGCTGGCCGATCAGCCAGTCCACGCCCTGACCGATACGGTGCAGATCCCCACCGAAGAGGTCAGCCCGGCGCGGCGTATCACCGTTCGGGTCTGCTACGCCCTTGGCGCGCTGTTCGCCGCGGTGCTCATCGTGTATCTGGACCGGCACGGTTATCGCGACGTGGAGAGCACCCCGGATGCCGACAATCCGCTGACGTTCCTGGACTGCGTGTACTACGCCACGGTCTCACTGTCGACGACCGGTTACGGCGACATCACCCCGGTCACCCCGTCGGCCCGGTTGATCAACGTTCTCGTCATCACGCCGCTGCGAATCGCGTTCCTGATCGTGCTGATCGGTACGACGGTCGAAACGCTCACCACGCAGTCGCGGCAGGTCTACCAAATCCAGCGATGGAGGAACAAGGTGCGCAACCACATCATCATCGTGGGCTACGGCACGAAAGGCAGGACCGCGGCCGCCGCGATGGTGGGCGACGAGGTCGCGCCCGCCGACATCGTTGTCGTCGACGAGGATCCGGCCGCACTCGAGCGCGCCAAGAGCGCCGGGCTCGTCACCGTCCGCGGCAGCGCGACCGACTCGGAGATCCTGCGGCTCGCCAGCGCGCAGCACGCCAAGGCGATCATCGTGGCGGCCAACCGCGACGACGCCGCCGTACTCATCACGCTGACCGCCCGAGAGCTGGCGCCCAAGGCGAAAATCATTGCTGCGGTGCGGGAAGCCGAGAACCAGCACCTGCTCGAGCAGGCCGGCGCCGACTCGACCGTCGTCACCTCCGAGACCTCCGGCCGGCTCCTCGGCATTGCGGTGCAGACCCCGAGCGTGGTGGAGATGATGGAAGACCTGCTGACCCCGGACGCCGGCTTCGCGATCGCCGAACGCGAAGTCCGCCCCAAAGAGGTCGGCGGATCGCCGAAACACAACACCGACATCGTGCTCGGCGTGGTGCGTGAGGGAAAGCTGCTTCGCGTCGACGACGAGCAGGTCGACGCGCTGGAGAACGGTGACCGGCTGCTCTACATCCGCAATGCGGATGACGAACGCTGATGAGCGGTTTCCGGCTCCGCAATGTTCCGCTGCTGTCTCGGGTGGGCGCCGACCGTTCCGACACGCTGCGCACCGACGTCGACGCCGCGGTGGCCGGCTGGCCGGATGCATTGGTTTTGCGTGTCGACCATCGCAACCAGGTGCTGATCTCCCAAGGCAAGGCGGTGCTCTGCAAGACGACCGGTCTGGGTGCCACGCCTCCGGAGAACGCGGTGTTTCTCGGTCGCCTGGCCGACGGCACGCATGTGTGGGGAATCCGCGCGGCGCTGGAGGGGCCGGAAGATCCGCACATCGAGACCGAGGTCCTCGACCTGCGCCGCGCGGGTCCGATCTTCGACGACGTCAGCGCGCAACTCGTCGCGACCGCGACGGCACTGCTGAATTGGCATGACAGCGCGCGGTTCAGTGCGATCGACGGAGCGCCGACCAAGCCGATCAAAGGCGGCTGGTCCAGAGCCAACGCCACCAACGGTCACGAGGAGTTCCCGCGCATCGATCCGGCGGTGATCTGCCTCGTCCACGACGGACACGACCGCGCAGTGCTGGCCCGGCAGACGGTGTGGCCGGAGCGGCTGTTTTCGCTGCTGGCCGGCTTCGTCGAGGCGGGGGAGTCGTTCGAATCGTGCGTCGTCCGCGAGATCGCCGAGGAGATCGGGTTACACGTGACCGACGTCCAATACCTGGGCAGTCAGCCGTGGCCGTTTCCGCGCTCGCTGATGGTCGGCTTCCACGCGATCGGTGACCCCGAACAGGAGTTCTCGTTCAACGACGGTGAGATCGCCGAGGCCGCGTGGTTCACCAGGGACGAGGTGCGCGCCGCGCTCGCCGATGGCGACTGGAGCAGTGACTCGAAGTCGCGGCTCCTGCTGCCGGGTTCGATCTCGATCGCCCGCGAGATCATCGAATCGTGGGCCGCGCTGGACTGATGTCGGGACGCGCCCGCAAAACGGGGCACTTTGCGTCTGCTCGCGCAGGAAATCAGCGCGCGAGCTTCTTCTTGACGTCCTTGATGCTCGGGTTCGTCTGAGTGGAGCCGTCGGCGTACTTCACCGTCGGCACGACGTGGTTGCCGTTGTTGACCGAGCCGACGAACTCGGCAGCCGAGGGGTCCGCCTCGATGTCGACCTCGGCGTAGGTGATGCCCTCGACCTGAAGCGCCTTCTTCAGGCGGACGCAGTAGCCACACCATGACGTGGTGTACATGGTCAGTTCAGCACTCATAGCGCAGTCAACGTAACCGATGGGCCGAACATGCCCGCGGCATGCCCCGGTTTGTCGGTCGACCCTGACAAGATGGTCCGCATGTCGGTGGAGGTCGCGAGTTCGTGCATCGTCGACGACCTCGACGACGAACAGCGCGAGGCCGTCCTCGCCGCGCGCGGTCCGGTGTGCGTGCTGGCGGGTGCCGGCACCGGAAAGACCCGGACCATCACGCGCCGTATCGCCCACCTCGTGGCGTCGGGGCACGTCGCGCCGGGGCAGGTGCTCGCGGTGACGTTCACTTCTCGCGCCGCCGGTGAGATGCGCGCCCGGCTGCGCAGCCTCGATGACGGTGTCGGCACGGCCTCGGTGCAGGCGATGACGTTCCACGCCGCGGCGCGCCGCCAGCTGGCGTACTTCTGGCCGCGTGTCGTCGGCAACACCGGATGGGAACTGCTCGACACCAAGTTCGCCGTCGTCGCACAGGCGGCCAACCGCGCCGCACTGCAGGCCAGCACCGATGACGTCCGCGACCTCGCGGGCGAAATCGAGTGGGCCAAAGGATCTTTGATCAGTCCGGAGGCCTATCCGGCCGCCGTCGCGAAGGCCGGCCGAGACATCCCCTTCGACGCGGCCAAGGTCGCCGCGGTGTACACGGGGTACGAGACGCTCAAGGCCCGCCGCGACGGGACGGCGCTGCTCGACTTCGACGACCTGCTGTTGCACACCGCGGCAGCGATCGAGAACGACGCGGCGGTCGCCCAGGAGTTCCGTGACCGGTACCGCTGCTTCGTCGTCGACGAGTACCAGGACGTGACACCGCTGCAGCAGCGGGTACTCGACGCCTGGCTGGGCGAGCGGGACGATCTCACTGTCGTCGGCGACGCCAACCAGACCATCTATTCGTTCACCGGCGCTACGCCGCAGTATCTCCTGGACTTCTCGCGGCGCTTCCCCGACGCCGCAGTGGTCCGCCTCGAGCGCGACTACCGGTCCACCCCGCAGGTGGTGTCGCTGGCCAACCGCGTCATCGCCGCCGCCCGCGGGCGGATGGCCGGCAGCAAGCTGCACTTGGTCGGCCAGCGTGACCCTGGCCCGGCACCCTCGTTCACCGAACACCCCGACGAGGTGGCCGAAGCCGCGGCGGTCGCCAAGAAGATCAAGCGGCTCATCGAGTCGGGCACCGCGGCCTCGGAGATCGCGGTGCTGTACCGCATCAACGCGCAGTCCGAGGTCTACGAGGAAGCGCTCACCGAGGCGGGCATCCCGTTCCAGGTCCGGGGCGGCGAGGGGTTCTTCAGCCGCCAGGAGATCCGGCAATCGCTGGTGGCGCTGCAGCGCGCGGTCGACCGCGACGTCGACGGGTCGCTTCCCGAAATCGTCCGCGCCGTGCTGGAACCACTGGGGCTGACGGCCGAACCGCCGCCGGGCACCAAGGCGCGCGAGCGGTGGGAGGCGCTGACCGCTCTCGCCGAACTGGTCGACGAGGAAGTCGCGCAGCGCCCGTCGCTGGATCTGAACGCACTTCTCGCCGAGCTCCGGCAGCGCGCCGACGCGCGGCATCCACCGGTCGTCCAGGGCGTCACGCTTGCCTCCCTGCATGCCGCCAAAGGCCTGGAGTGGGATGCGGTGTTCCTGGTCGGCGTCGCTGACGGCACCCTGCCCATCTCCCATGCTTTGGCGCACGGTCCCGACAGCGAACCAGTCGAAGAGGAACGTCGCCTGCTGTACGTCGGAATCACCAGGGCGCGAATGCATTTGGCGCTCAGTTGGGCGCTTGCTCGCGCGCCTGGCGGTCGGCAGAGCCGTAAACCGTCGCGGTTCCTCAACGGCGTCGCCCCCCAAGCGTCGGGTGACAACAGTCCCAACAAGCCCCGTCGCGCCAAGGGTGTCACGCCGCGGTGCCGCGTGTGCAATGCGGCGCTGACCGCGCCGGCGGCGGTCGTGTTACGTCGATGCGAGGGATGCCCGTCCGACATCGACGAGGACCTGCTCGCCGAGCTCAAGGACTGGCGACTGCGCATGTCCAAGGAGATGAGCGTGCCTGCCTACGTGGTGTTCACCGACAACACGTTGATTGCCATCGCGGAGACGCTGCCCGGCGACAACGCCGCCCTTGTCGCGATCCCCGGCATCGGCGCGCGCAAGCTCGAGCAGTACGGCGCCGACGTCCTCGCGTTGGTGAAAGGCCGGAGCGGCCCGGCCGGCGACATCGGACACCGCCAAACCTCGTAAAGATCGTGCCAAAACCGCTGGTCAGAAAATCAGTTGTCAGTTTCGCCTGTTACGCTTAGCCTCGAGATCGCACACATCAGCCGTGTGATTTGTCGTGTGAAAGGAGGGTCCGAGATCATGTTGAACATGAATGCTGTTGGCGGCGTACGCGTTTCCGGCGGTTCGTGGACCCTCCATGTCCCGGCCGCCGCCGCGGCGCATCCCGCGTACAAGGCGCACGCCGCCGCGGGTGCAGCTGCCATTACGCCGCAGCCCAAGCGCCGCCGCACCGCCGCCGCGACTGGAACGTCCGTGAATCGGGGCATCATCTAGAAAGCCCACGATTTTCGCCCGAGAGGCCACGGACCCGCAGTTACCGGATCCGTGGCCAAAGTTTTTTGGGAATCATTCGGACCCCCGAAAGACCTGGTCAGGATCCATCGAAAAGACCGATGAGATACGAAACCAACGACCAGGAAGCAGAGGTACGAGCCATGTCACTTGCGATGAGCGCTCCCGCGAAGAGCGTCCAGACGCAGACATGCCGACAACGGACGAAGCTTGCGGTGCCCTGTCATCTGAACGACCCGGACATGTGGTTCGCCGAGAACCCAGTCGAACTCGAACGTGCCAAGTCGCTGTGTGCGGATTGCCCGATCCGTCGCGAGTGCCTGGCCGCAGCGCTCGAGCGGGAGGAACCGTGGGGTGTCTGGGGCGGCGAGATCCTCGACCGAGGCACGGTCATCGCGCGCAAGCGTCCGCGCGGTCGGCCACGTAAGAACACCGAGGGGAGCCCGGCAGCGGCGTAGTGGCGGCTGCCGGGTTCTGCCGGCGCAATACGCCACCGCGGACAGTTTCGGCGTGAGGCTAGAGACCTACGCCGCGTCTTCAGCGAATCCCGGAACCAGTTCTGTCGCAAGCGCTCTGGCCGGAATGTGGGCATCGAGCTGACACGAGATCGCGACGTTGGACGCGATCACCCGCATCGGAATCGCCAGCTTCGCCGGGATGTCCATCTGCCGCGCAGCTTTGATCTGGCCGGCCGCGCGTTCCGGTCGCATATTCGCAGCCGTGATCCGCTGCAGCCACTTTCGCGTGTAATGGAACACCTCGACCTCGAGCGGTTCCACGTACTGCTTCATCATCTCGTCCATCTCGCGGTGCGAGACCTGCTCACCCTTCTGGATGAACCCGATGCGCTGCATCGCTGCCTGCAGGTTCTCGTAGTCGTCGTTGAGCGCGTATCGCGTCGCGAGCCCGATGTCGACAGGAATGCCGCCGGGCATCGGCGCGACCGCGCCGAAGTCGATGACACCCATCTTGTTGTCCGGCAGCAGCATGAAGTTCCCAGGATGGGCGTCGCCGTGCATCATCTCGAGACGCTTGGGCGCGTCGTAGGTCAGCTCGAACAGTCGGGTCCCCATCAGATCGCGCTGCTCCTGCGTGCCCTCACGGATGATCACCGACATCGGGATGCCCTCGATCCATTCCTGGATCACCACTTTGGGGGCGCTGGCGACGATGCGCGGGACGACGAAGCGAGGATGTCCCTCATAGGCTTTGGCGAACGCACGCTGATTGTCGGCCTCGAGCCGATAGTCGAGTTCCATCTCGGTGCGCTCGATCAGCTCGTCGACCACACCCTGGACATCCGCGCCGGGGGACAGCTGGCGAAGCACGCCGACCATCCGCTGCATCGTCTTCAGGTCGGCGCGCAGGGCCTCGTCGGCACCCGGGTACTGGATCTTGACGGCAACCTCGCGACCGTCGGACCAGACCGCCTTGTGGACCTGGCCGATGCTGGCCGACGCCACGGCGGTGTCGTCGAAGGACGTGAACCGTTCGCGCCACTTGGTGCCCAGCTGCTGGTCGAGCACGCGGTGCACCTTGGGGGCGGGCAACGGCGGAGCTTCGCGCTGCAGTTTGGTGAGCGCTTCGCGGTACGGCTTGCCGTACTGCTCGGGGATGGCGGCCTCCATGACCGAAAGGGCCTGGCCGACCTTCATCGCGCCGCCCTTGAGCTCACCGAGAACGGTGAACAGCTGCTGAGCCGCCTTGTCCATCAGCTCCGCGCTGACCTCGTCCTTGGACTTGCCCGTCAGCCGCTTGCCGAAGCCGAGTGCCGCCCGGCCTGCCATGCCTGCCCCGAGCCCCGCGATCTTGGCATTGCGAGCGGCGCCGCCCCGTTTGATCTCACTCACCAGTCCATCATCCACGACATCGCTGAACACCCTGCAACGACTTGGCGCTAAACGTTGTCAACAGGTGCAATGCGGATGCCGCGACCAGCGGCGCGCCACGATCGAACCCACATTGACGTCGAACTCGAGCGTCGCGTCCAAGGTGGGCGGCGGGTCAGGGGAGCGCGACACCCCGGATTCGTCACGAATGGCGCATATGACCCGGTCGATCTGGTTGAGCGCCAGCGCCGCTGTTGCCAGCACCGTGGCTCGGTCAGCGCTGCCGACCGTGTCGCGTAGTTGCGCGGCCAGGGCCGGCCAGGCGGCATCGCGGTCGCTGCGGTGCAGGTCAGCACACCCGAGACAGCTGGTCACGCCGGGAATGACGAGCGGGCCGACGAGGCCGACACCGTCGCGCACCCGGACCGGAAGGTGCGGAACCCCGGCCGCGTGCAGATCGCGCACGACGCGCGGATCGGACACCAGGAAATCGGTCAGCACCGCCAGATCGGTCGATTCGGTCGGCGCTCCGGCATGCGTGCGGCTGCTGTGCGTGATCTGGGCTCCCGAGCAGCGCAAGGCCCCGCCGAGCAGATCAGACAGCGGACCGCGCCCGTGAATCCGGATTGACGCGGCGCGGGTGCGTCGGCGCGGCGTGGTCGTCACGAGTCCGGCGCCGACGAGCGAGGAGATGAGGTCGGCGACGTCGTCAGCGCCGGCCTCGGTTGCGTGTGCTTGGATCTCGGCCGGGGTGGCACCCGACTGCAGACGACGCAGCAGATCGGCGAGGTCCTTGGCGGTCAACCCCGGCGGCGGACGGACCAGGACCGCGCGCCGCGGATCCCAGCCCACCTGTACGACGCCGTCGGGTCGCAACAACACCGGCCTGGAAGGGTCGAGGACGTAGCGCCCCATCCGAGGAGTCTGACACGTCAGGCGCCAAACCCGCCGAGTTATCCACAGGGCTCGGATCAGCGCTCGGGTTCGTCTGTCCCAGTGTCCTTTTCGAGATCGGCGAGCAGTTGGTCGATGCCGCTGGTGTCGCCACCGATCATCCGGTCGATGAAGCCGGCGGGCTCGTCGAGGTCTTCTGCGCTCGGCAACAGATCGGGGTGCTGCCACACGCCATCGCGTGCGTCGGCGCCGACCGCTTCGGTCAGCCGCTCCCACAAGGCGGCCGCCTCGCGCATCTTGCGGGGCCGCAGTTCCAGGCCGACGAGCGTCGCGAAGGTCTGCTCGGCGGGGCCACCGGTGGCGCGCCGCCTGCGCAGGGTCTCCGAGAGGGCCGACGTGCCGGGGATTCGGTCGCCCAGCGCGTCGGTGACGACGGTCTGCACCCACCCCTCGATCAACGCCAACAGTGTTTCGAGCCGCTCCAGTGCCGCGGTCTGCTCCGGCGTCGCTTTCGGTTCGAAGATGCCCTGGTTCAGCAGCTGTTCCATCTGAGACGGATCGGCCAGCGCCGCGGGGTTGAAGCCCTGCGCGAGTTCCTCGAGGCCGCTCATGTCGATCTTCATGCCCTTGGCGAACGCCTCGACCGCGTTGAGGAGCTGGGTGGACAGCCACGGCACGTGGCTGAACAGGCGGTGGTGGGCGGCCTCGCGCGCCGCGAGGAACGTGATGATCTCGCTGCGCGGCTGCTCCAGTCCCTCGGCGAGCGATTCCACGGCGGCAGGCATCAGCGCCGCAACACCCTTGGGGCCCAACGGCAATCCGATATCGGTGGAGGTCAGCACTTCTTTGGACAGCGTGCCCAGCGCCTGGCCCAGCTGCGAACCGAAGGCCATGCCGCCCATCTGACTCATCATCGACAGCAGCGGACCCGCCATCGACCTCGCCTCTTCGGGCAGCGACGATGCCCACACCGTGGAGATCTGCTCGGCCACCGGATCACACAGCCGCTTCCACGTCTCCAGGGTGTTGTCGACCCAGTCGGTCGGCGTCCACGCCACCGCCTTGGTGGTGCCCGCAGGCAGCGCCGTCACGCCGTCGAGCCACGTCTCGGCGAGGTGGACGGCATCGGAGATCGCTGCGCCGGTCTTCTCGCTCACGGGTGCGACGAAACCGATCGAGCTCGACGCGAGCTGACGCGCCAGGTCGTAGTTCACCGGACCTGACCGCGTGCCGTCCGCCGACATGTTCTGAGCGCCGCTGAACATCTCGCCGAGACGGCTGAAGATCTGCCCGAGCTGGGACATGTCGAACCCGGCCCCGCCCATGCCGAACGGATCACCGCCGGACCCCGATTCCGGGTCCTTTTTGTGTTTGTCTCGCTCGGGGTCGTCCCCGGAGGAGAAGCCGAAAGGCAGGTCAGCCATGCCCTCAACGGTACTCACAGCCGCCCCGCCTTGTGCCGTGGCACGTCACGCCGAGAGCGAATCCGAGGCCAACCTCTACATTGGGCGGCGTGAACAGGCGCATTTTGACGTTGCTCGTCGCGCTGGTCCCCATCGTCGTGTTCGGCGTCGTGCTGTCGGTCGTGACGGTGCCGTTCGTCGCGCTGGGGCCGGGACCGACGTTCGACACACTGGCTGAGGTCGACGGTAAGCAGGTCGTCGACATCGAGGGCACCGAGGTGCACCCCACGTCAGGGCATCTGAACATGACCACGGTGTCGCAGCGCGACGGCCTGACGCTGGGACAGGCGCTCGCGTTGTGGATGTCGGGCCGCGAGCAGCTGGTGCCGCGGGATCTGGTGTATCCGCCGGACAAGTCGAAGGACGAGGTCGACGAGGCCAACAACACCGACTTCCGCCAGTCCGAGGACAGCGCCGAATACGCCGCACTGCTCTACCTGAAATACCCGATGGCGGTGACCGCGCAGACGGTCAACGAGGACGGCCCTTCGGCGGGCAAGCTCGAACCGGGCGACGCGATCGACTACGTCAACGGCAAGCCGGTGACCAATCTGGACGACTTCCAGGCCCTGATCAAGGACACCAAGCCGGGGGACACCGTGACGCTGGACTACCGACGGAGGAACGGAGACCTTGGCGCGGCCACCATCACGCTGGGTAAACACCCCGAGAAAGACCAGGGATACCTGGGGATCGGAGTGCTCGACGCGCCGTGGGCGCCGTTCACCGTCGATTTCAATCTCGCCAACATCGGGGGGCCGTCGGCCGGGTTGATGTTCAGCCTCGCCGTCGTCGACAAACTCACCACCGGCAACCTCAACGACGGCAAGTTCGTCGCGGGAACCGGAACGATCACCGGCGATGGCAAGGTCGGTCCGATCGGCGGCATCACCCACAAGATGCTGGCGGCCTCCGATGCCGGCGCGACGATCTTCCTGGTGCCCGCCGAGAACTGCGAGGAAGCGAAAACGGCCCACGACGTCGGGTTGGAGCTGATCAAGGTCGAGACGCTGGATCAGGCCGTGTCGGCGCTGGAGACGTTGTCTGCTGGCGGCGAACGGCCGCACTGCTAGGGCCGCTGCGGAGTCATCGGCGCTTTTCACTTGCGTAGAGTTGTCCCCACGGCGGTCACGACGTCTGCCAACGTTAGAAACTGGAGTTGACGAGTGGGTATGCGGCCCGCGGCAAGAATGCCGAAGCTGACACGACGTAGCCGAGTCCTCATCGCGGTTTCCGCGGCGTTCGTTCTGATCCTGCTGATCGGGCCACGCCTGATCGACACCTACGTCGACTGGCTGTGGTTCGGCGAGTTGGGGTACCGCTCGGTGTTCACCACCCAGCTGGTCACCCGCCTGGTGGTGTTCCTGGTCGCGGCGGTGGTCATCGGTGCGATCGTGTTCGCCGGGTTGGCACTGGCCTACCGCACCCGCCCCGTGTTCGTCCCGACCAACGGTCCCAACGATCCGGTCGCGCGGTACCGCACCGCGGTGATGAGCCGGTTGCGGCTCGTGGGCATCGGCATTCCGGCGTTCATCGGGCTGCTCGCCGGAATCGTGGCGCAGAGTTACTGGACCCGCATCCAGCTGTTCCTGCACGGCGGCAGCTTCGGGATCAACGACCCGCAGTTCGGCATGGACCTCGGCTTCTACGCGTTCGATCTGCCGTTCTACCGGCTCGTGCTGAGCTTCCTCTTCATCGCCACATTCCTGGCCTTCATCGCCAATCTGTTGGGCCACTACCTGTTCGGTGGCATCCGCTTGTCAGGCCGTAGCGGCGCGCTCAGTCGCGCGGCGCGTATCCAGCTGATCACGTTGGTCGGCATCCTCATGCTGCTCAAGGCCGTCGCGTACTGGCTGGACCGGTACGAACTCTTGAGCCACACCCGCGGCGGCAAGCCGTTCACCGGCGCCGGCTACACCGATATCAACGCGGTGCTGCCCGCGAAGCTGATCCTGATGGCCATCGCAGTCATCTGCGCGGCGGCCGTCTTCTCTGCGATTGTGTTGCGAGACTTGCGGATTCCCGCGATCGGTGTGGTGCTGCTGCTGCTGTCGTCGCTGGTGATCGGTGCAGGATGGCCGTTGGTCGTCGAGCAGTTCAGCGTCAAACCCAATGCGGCGCAGAAGGAAAGCGAATACATCAGTCGAAGTATCGCGGCGACGAGACAGGCCTACGGGCTGACCGAAGAGACCGTGACGTACCGCGACTACAGCGGTGACGCCCAGACGACGGCCCAGCAGGTGGCCAATGACCGGGCGACCACGTCGAACATCCGGTTGCTCGACCCGACGATCGTCAGCCCCGCGTTCACCCAGTTCCAGCAGGGCAAGAACTTTTACTACTTCCCTGACCACCTGGCGATGGACCGCTACACCGGACGGGACGGAAACCTTCGTGACTTCGTCGTCGCCGCCCGTGAGCTCAACCCCGACCGGCTGATCGACAACCAGCGCGACTGGATCAATCGGCACACGGTGTACACCCACGGTAACGGATTCATTGCGTCGCCGGCCAACACTGTTCGTGGAGTTGCCAACGACCCGAACCAGAACGGCGGCTACCCGGAGTTTTTGGCGAGCGTCGTCGGCGCGAACGGCAGCGTCGTCTCGCCGGGTCCGGCTCCGCTGGATCAGCCGCGGATCTACTACGGCCCGGTGATCGCCGACACGTCGGCCGATTACGCGATCGTGGGCAACAACGGCGGTCCCGACCGCGAATACGACTACGAGACCAACACCGAGACCAAGAACTACACCTACGGTGGTTCCGGCGGGGTGCCCGTCGGCAACTGGCTGGCTCGCTCGGTGTTCGCCGCGAAGTTCGCCGAGCGGAACTTCTTGTTCTCCAACGTGATTGGCGAGAACAGCAAGATCCTGTTCAACCGAGATCCGGCCGAACGCGTCGAAGCGGCCGCGCCGTGGCTGACCACCGACACCACCGTCTATCCCGCGATTGTGAACAAGAAGATGGTGTGGATCGTCGACGGCTACACGACGCTGGACAACTACCCGTACTCGCAGTTGACGACGCTGTCGAGCGCGACCGCGGACTCCACGGAGGTGGCGGCCAACCGACTGCAGGTCGACAAGCAGGTGTCCTACATCCGCAACTCGGTCAAGGCGACTGTGGACGCATATGACGGCACGGTGACCCTGTACGCGCAGGACGAACAGGACCCGGTGCTGCAGGCGTGGATGAAGGTGTTCCCCGGCACGGTCAAGCCGAAGAGCGACATCACCCCTGAACTGCAACAACATCTGCGTTACCCCGAGGATCTGTTCAAGGTTCAGCGCGCGCTGCTGGCCAAGTACCACGTGGACGATCCCGTGACGTTTTTCTCGACGTCGGACTTCTGGGATGTGCCCTTGGACCCCAACCCCACGGCCAGCAGCTACCAGCCGCCGTACTACATCGTCGCCAAAAACCTTGCGAGCAATGATAATTCGGCGTCGTTCCAGCTGACGAGTGCGATGAACCGGTTCCGGCGCGACTTCCTCGCGGCCTACATCAGCGCGAGTTCGGACCCCGATACGTACGGCAAGCTCACGGTGCTGACCATTCCGGGCCAGGTCAACGGTCCCAAGTTGGCGTTCAACGCGATCAGCACCGATACCGCGGTGAGCCAGGACCTCGGCGTCATCGGCCGTGACAACCAGAACCGCATCCGGTGGGGCAACCTGCTCACGCTGCCTGTGGCGCAGGGCGGTCTGCTCTACGTCGCGCCCGTGTACGCGTCGCCTGGCGCCAGTGATGCGGCGTCGTCGTACCCGCGTCTGATTCGTGTGGCGATGATGTACAACGACAAGGTCGGCTACGGCCCGACGGTGCGCGACGCGCTCACCGAGCTGTTCGGACCGGGTGCGGACGCCACTGCCACCGGTCCAGCACCGACCGGTCCGGTGAACGGCCAGCCGCAGGCCACGCCAGGCGCGGACGGTCAGCCGCCGGCGGCGCAACCGCCCACGAACCAGGGCACACCCCCGACGCCGCTACCGACGGCCGTACCGCCCGGTGCACCGGTCCAATTGTCGCCGGCCAAAGCCGCGGCGCTGCAAGATATCAACACCGCGCTGGACGCGCTGCAAGGCGCTCAGTCGGGTGGCAATTTCGCCGAGTTCGGTGAGGCACTACAACGCCTCGACGACGCCGTGAAGAAGTACCAGTCGACCCGCTGAGCACTCGATTTGGAGCTGCACCTGGGGCTTCGGTAACCTTGCGTTTACCCGTCGCGGGGTGGAGCAGCTCGGTAGCTCGCTGGGCTCATAACCCAGAGGTCGCAGGTTCGAATCCTGTCCCCGCTACTAAATGGAACGGCCCCCGGAGGAAACTCCGGGGGCCGTTCTCATGCACGTCGGTAGTTTGGGTGCCAGACGTAACACGCCGAGCCGAACGAGTGGCTGGATCACACCGACATTCTCTTCGTCGGTGAGGTCGCCCGGCGGTTCGCGCACATGGAAGTTCGGGGTCCTCACGATGAAATTTATGGCCTTCGCAGGGTCGGCCGCAAGAAGCAGCCTCCTTCAACGATTTTCGTCAACGCTATGAGGAGCTGTACGGCCACCCCCTGCCGGACGTCTCGTACGACGACAACAGTGTCTCCCCAGCGCGTCGCGTCATCAACGAGAAAGCATGCACGTTGACGTCCACCGTGGACGCCCACACCGTCCACTTGCTGGACGGCAACGGGAACACCGTGCTGTCAGTCGATCAGTGGGCCTCTGAAGAGGAGAACGATCGTGCGTCTTTCGACGTGGTGCTTTACGCCGAAAGCGGTCGCCTCAGGTGGTGATCGGGCGTGCCTGCTCGTTGACGGTCATGCTCAGATCCCGTGCGACATCGGGCGGCATGACGACCCTGATCTCGCCGGTGCGGTTGAACCACAGAAATCCGGAACCGTTGTCGCTCAGCGTGACTCCGCTGTGGGGGCATCGTCGGCCACATCGAGTTGAGTCTGCCCGCGGGTGACCATGCGCAGGTCGATGCGCGGTTGTTGAGCGCCGGCATCGGTGACGACGCGGACGACGGCGGGCACATCTCCGGTGTCGATGGACAGCAGACGCATATCGGTCGGTAGCGCGCGTGTTTCGGTGACGACGCGGATGCTGCTGAACCCGACCGTAAGTACGCGAGGCTGACCAGACTGCCGAGGGTCACCAGTACCGCGATGGCCGCGGGCGCGACTCGCATCGCAGCGCGTCGGGACGGCGCCTAGCTCGAGGCGTCGTTGGTGCTCCCCGCGGTTAGTCTTCCTGCGCTTCGAGGTGCGCGGCGGCGCGCTTGAGCACCAGCACTACGTCGGCTTGGGTGGTACGCGAGTCGTCGTTAAAAGCAGGTAAGCTCGGCCAGCCAGGCATCGCAGCGGAGTTCGCGGTCTCGAGCAGAAGCTGCTCGAGTCGATCGATCTGCTGCTCGCGTTCTGCGCTGGGCAATCCGAAACTCCAGCACCCGGCCGCCGCGCGCAGCGCTCCCTGCGGGCAGAAGCTGCACGGCTTCGCGCCGGTGTCGGTATGCGCCCGGTAGCCTCCATCTCCGACGCGCTCGGTGCGCAACCGCACCCATTCGCCCGGCGCGTCGACGTCGGGCAGCACCTCGTAGCCCTCGGCGTCGCGGCAGTATGTGCCCTGTGTCCACCCGTTCTCGGTCTCGATGATTGCCAGTGCGCCTTCGATGACCTCGCGGTCGGTCTTCACGTTCATGTTTGCATTCCTTTCGATTACGACTCGAGATAGCGCAGGACGGCAAGGACACGGCGGTTCTCGGTGTCGTCTTGGACCAGCGCCAATTTCGCGAAGATGGATGCGATGTGCTTCTCGGCGGAACCCGTCGACATGTGCAAGGTCGCGGCGATCGCCGAATTCGTCCGGCCTTCGGCCATCAGCTGCAAGACCTCGACTTCGCGGGGGGTCAGCTGATCGAGCGCATTGCGGCGGTTCGATCGCGCGAGAATCTGGGACACGACCTCGGGGTCGAGTAGCGTCCCACCGCTGCCGACGACCGACACTGCGTCCAGGAATGCCGGCACGTCGGCGACGCGGTCCTTCAGGAGGTAGCCGAAGCCGCGGGTGTCCGACGTGATCAGGTCGGAGGCGTAGCGCTCCTCGACGTAGTGCGACAACACCAGGACGGGCGACTCCGGATTCTGCTTGCGGAGTGCTGCGGCGCAGCGAATTCCCTCGTCGGTGAACGTCGGCGGCATCCTGACATCGACGATCACCAGGTCGGGTTTGGTCTCGTTGACCAACTGCAGCAGGTTCGAAGCATCCGGCTCGCTGGCGACCACTTCGTGGCCGGCGTCGGTCAGGATGCGCTCGACGCCCGCGCGCAGCAGCGCCGAGTCCTCGGCGATCGCTATTCGCATGGGAGCACCGCGGTGACCGTTGTGGACCCCGTGAAGGGACTCGAAACCGTGAACGTGCCGCGGGCCGCGCGCACCCGCTCGGCCAGACCGCGCAGTCCGGTGTTGGCAGCGCTATCGGTGATCTCCGCGCCACCGCGGCCGTCGTCGAATACCGAGACGTGGAGCGCATTTTCGTCTTGATCGTGTCGGACCGTCACCACCGCCCGCGACGCCTGCGCGTGCTTGGCGACGTTGGTCAACGCCTCGGCGACGACGAAGTACGCCACCGACTCGGTCTCCTCGGAGATCCGGCCGGGCAGGTTGATGTCCAACAGGGTGGGGACTGCGGCGCGCTGCACCACGGACGAGAGTGCGGCGTCCAGTCCTCGATCGGCAAGGATCGACGGCGCGATGCCGCGCACGACGTTGCGAAGTTCCAGCAGAGCGGACTTGGCGTCGCCGTGCGCCTCAGCGATGAGTGTCTTGGCAGCGGCCGGGTCGGTATCGAGCTTCGTCTGGGCCAGGCCGATCGTCATCGCCAGCGACACGAGCCGCGGCTGCACGCTGTCGTGCAAGTCGCGCTCGATGCGGTAGCGCTCAGTCTGCGCCGAGGTTAACGCGCCCAGCCGGGCGTCGGCGAGCACGCTCATCTCGTGCTTCAGCACCTCGGTAGGAGACGGCGGTAGCAACCAGCTGTCGATCTTCGCGTCGAGCGCAGGAGCGAACACCACAATCGCGCCGGCTACTGCGAAGGCAAGCACAGCCAGCGGCCAGGCCAGCACCGGCGGAAGGTAGAACGCGGGGGAGTCCGAGCTGTTGCGGCCGATGGCGAATGCGCCGGCCGGCGCCAGAAACGCAAATGCGAGCAGGGCAAAGGCGATACCACCGGCTGCCATGTCGTAAGCCAGCCGGACGAAGTGGTGTGTGGCGCCTTTCCAGAACCGGGTGCTGTTGAGGTCGAGCCACATTTGGTGGATCCAGCGCGAAAATCCGGTGTGGTGAGACATCTTCCGGGGCGGCACCGCCAGGCCCATGCCGAAGACGGCTTCGCTGCGCACCCGCTCGAGCCACCCCACGGCACGCATCAGATACACGAACACCACGAGGGCGATCGCGGACCCGATCACCGTCGGAAGCGCTGAGATTCCGAAGATCACGAGCATGATCGGCACCCAGATCCACACGGCGCCGATCACCGCGCCCGCAATCAGGGACGCGCTGGGTCCGAAGCCGATGCGACGGGGCGCTGGCGGCGTGGTTGTGTCAGCCGTGACCGGCTCTGCTTTTTGATCCGCGAGTGTGACCATACGCCCAACCTACGGATCGCGGCACCGCCAGGACACTGCGATTACCGGACGAATCCTTGGGGGTTATCCCCGCGGTTTGCCAGACAGTTTTCTGGGGGTTAACCCCCAGGGGCTCCACCACAGGAGTTTGCTGCAAGTAGTACCGTCCGTAACGTGGGGAATCTTGCGTATGACGATAGTGGCCAAGGCGAGATAGTGCTCTTCATCGCCGGCCAGGGGGGAGCCGGCCGCACGTGGCAGATCCACCAGGCGCCTGCGCTTCTCGCGGCTGGATACCGCGTTGTGACATTCGACAACAGGGGAGTGGGCGCGACGGACAAAGAGGACGGCTTCACGACGGCGACGATGGTGGCTGACACCGTAGAGTTGATCGAGAAGTTAGACGCCGGTCCCGCCCGGGTGGTGGGCGCGTCGATGGGTTCCTTCATCGCTCAGGAACTGATGCTCGCACGCCCCGAGTTGGTGAGCCATGCAGTGCTGATGGCGACCCGTGGGCACCATGACCGCGCCCGCACGTTCTTCCGCACCGCCGAAGAGGATTTCGCCAATGCCGGCGTCCAGTTGCCCGCTACCTATGAAGCGAAACTCCGTCTGCTAGAGAGCTTTTCGCCGAAAACTTTGAATGACGACGCGGCCGTTGCGGACTGGATCGACACGTTCACCCTGTGGCCCACCCGGTCGACTCCAGGGCTTCGCGCGCAGCATGATGTCGCTCCGGCGACCAACCGGCTCCCCGCCTACCGGGCGATCACCCAGCCTGTGCTGGTGATCGGATTCGCCGATGATCTGGTGATACCTCCGCACCTGGGCGCCGCGGTAGCAGACGCCATCCCGAATGGGCACTATCTGGAGATCGCCGATACCGGCCACCTGGGATTTCTCGAACGGCCGGATGCGGTGAACGCGGCCGTCCTGGAGTTCTTCACGCAAGGGCGCTAGCGGCCGAGAGCCGTTCGCATAGCTTGTGGCGCAGAGGTTTTCGACTCAGCAACAACGCGGGCACCCTCGTCATAAGGGTGCCCGCGCTGAAGTGATGCTCAGTAGTTGACGCAGCTAGACATCATCTGCGTGAACACCGGAAGGGCCTGATCGATCCCCGGGTTGCCCTTAATCTGGTTGAGCAGGTTCAGGCGCTGATCCTTCGAAGAGCTCAGGAACACGCGGATGAACTCGAGGTTCGGCGGCGACTGCATCAGGTATGAAGCGGCCGTCGGGTTCTCCGCGTTCACCGCAGCGATCGCCTGGTCGTACGTGCAGGGCGAATTGACCATCGTGTCAACGTAGGGCTGAGCGGATGCGATCCCGGTGCCCGCGGTCACCGACAAGGCCAAACCGCCGATCGCGACGGCCACCTTGGTCATCGTCGTCTTCATCATGTGTGGGGTCCCTCCCTCTAGCTAATTAGTACCCAAACTCTAAGTTGCTCAGCTCGGACTGCGCCAAGCGTAACCATGGTTTCGACTACCATCTTCCCGGCAGCCTCAAACCTAGCGCCAAGGCGCACTATGCCTATCGGGCGCCGTTTGGGCGGTGTTACACCCTCGGCTGCGAACTGCGTCGCTCTACTTGTTTTCCCTGCTGAGCGCGGATTGCGTCATTCGTCGCCCGTGAGCGCGAGACTGCCCACGCGCGGCGCGATGCCCTGGTAAAGGTGAGTTTTTGGCTCGTCCCGCAGTTAGCTGCCGAGTTGTCTCGGGACGGTGATAGACACCGCTGCGCGAGTTTCAGGGTTGGGACTAATTTGCGGGTGGTCCGGGCTAACCGTACCGTGCCACTACGCAGGGAGTATGCATTGCAATCACGTACACGTCCGGGAACGAGCCGATACGGAGGCCGCCGGCATGGTTTACTCGTCGAGATCGGATGACGCGCGGCGAGGCCACCGTGTTTGCGGTAACGCCTCGCGACCAGCTCGCGATGTCACCGCGAGAAAGGCGCTCTTTCTTGCGGGGGGCGGCCGTGTGTAGTTGCATGGTCGCCGTTACGGTGACTGGGATCGAGATAGGTGGGGGTCTGTGATTTTCAGGGTTCTCGGGCGCATATGGGTGCCGCTGGTGGTGCTCGTGGTCGCCGTTGCTGGAGCCTTCACCGTGTCGCGTCTGCACAGCATTTTCGGATCGGACAACCGGCCCGCCTATGCCGACACGCAGAAAGATGAGGCACCGTATAACCCCAAGCACCTGACGTATGAAGTGTGGGGATCACCGGGAGCCACGGCCAGCATCAGTTACTTCGACGCCAATTCCATTCCTACCTTCGTCGAAAATGCGGCCCTGCCATGGTCGCTGTCATTCCCCATCGGCAATACAACTGCCGTGGGAACCGTAATGGCGCAAGGTGACAGCGACAGCATCGGCTGCCGGATCCTGGTGGATAGCACCGTGAGATCCGAGAAGGTCAAGGACGCGTTTAGAGCCTTCACCTCGTGCAGCGTGACGGCACTATGAGCACCCACGCGATTGAGCAAGGTGCCGAGCAGCCCTTTGCGGCCAAGTGGATCCGGCGTCTAGCGATTCCGATCATCTTGCTGTGGGTGGGACTCACCGTCGTCCTGACGCTCTTCGTGCCTCCCTTGGAGGTAGTCGAAAGAGAACATTCGGTACCGCTGGTCACCCCAGACGCGCCTTCGACGAAGGCCGCGGAGCGAATGGGTGCAGCGTTTTCCGCGTCGGGCACCGGCACTTTGGCGGTTCTCGTACTCGAGGGGCAGGAGCCCCTTGGCGCCGATGCGCACGAGTACTACGACAACCTGGTTCGCAAGATGAAAGACGATCCAGCGCACGTGCAGCACGTCGAGGACTTCTGGGGCGATCCGCTGACCGCGGCCGCCGCCCAGAGCACCGACGGAAAAGCTGTCTACGTACAGGTCTCTCTCATAGGGGCGACGGGATCGGCCGAGGGCAACGCATCAGTCATCGCGCTTCAGCAGATCGTGAAGGACACGCCTGCGCCTCCGGGCGTGCAGGCCTTCGTCACGGGCCCCGCCGCGATCGTGGCGGACATGGGCTCGAGCGGCAACAGGACGATCATCCTGATCACAGTGGTTACCTTCGCGGTGATCTTCATAATGCTGCTGATCGTTTTCCGCTCGTTTATCACCACAGTCGTCATATTGCTGACAGTTGCCGTGGAACTGCAGGTGGCCCGAGGAATTGTGGCATTCCTGGGAATGCACGGAATTGTTGGCCTCACAACCTTTGTGGTCAACTTATTGGTGTCTGTCGGCATCGCGGCCGGAACCGACTACGGCATATTCTTTGTCGGGCGTTATCAGGAGGCTCGGCAAGCAGGTGAGGACCGGGTAACGGCATTCTTCACCACCTATAAGAGCGTCGCGAAAGTTGTTTTGGCTTCCGGCGTCACCATTGCCGGCGCCATTGCATGCCTCCACTTCACCCGGTTGCCCTTCTTCCAGCCACTCGGCATTCCAGGCGCGGTGGGAATTCTGGTCGCCGTCGCGGTGGCTTTGACGCTGGTTCCCGCGATCATGGCACTCGGCAGTCGGTTCAAGATGTTCGATCCGAAAGGACGCCGGCGGATCAAATCGCACGGCTGGCAGCGCGTAGGAACGGCAACGGTTCGATGGCCGGTTCCCATCCTGTTGGCGACGTTGGCAATTTCACTCATCGGCCTGTTGACGTTGCCGGGCTATCATCCAAGTTACAACGACCAGAAATTCATTCCGCAGGATATTCCTGCTAATCAGGGCTACAACGCCGCGGCGCGTCATTTCCCGGAATCGAAACTGACGGTTCCGGATCTGCTTGTCATCCAAAGTGACCACGACATGCGCAATCCGGCCGACATGATCAATCTGAACAAATTGGCCAAGGCGGTGTTCGCAGTACAAGGCGTTGCCACTGTTCAATCCGTGACGCGCCCGGAAGGTACTCAGATCGACCGAACGACCATTCCGTTCATGATCAGCGTCGGGCAGGCCAGCCAGCTCTTGAACATGCCATTCCAGTCGCTCCGCATGGACGACATGCTCGTGCAGGCAGAGCAGATGGAAAAATCGGTCGACATTTTGAAGCGAATGTTGGCCTTGATGGAACAGATGGTCACTACCACGCATAACATGGTGGGAACCACGCACGAGCTGACGGATGTCACAAATGAACTAAGAGATTCTCTCTCTGATTTCGACGACTTCTTCAGACCTATCCGCAATTACTTCCACTGGGAGCCACACTGCATCAATATCCCGGTTTGCTGGTCATTTAGGAGTATCTTTGTCGCATTCGACGGCGTCGATCAGATCACCCTCAAGATGGAGGACTTGATCAAGAACCTCGACCAGTTGGATGTGCTCTTGCCGCAGATGGTTTCTCAACTGGCCCCCATGATTCCGATCATGGAAAGTATGCGGACGATGATGCTGACCATGCACAGCACCATGTCCGGCACCATCGGCGCGTTCCAGGACAACAGCGAAAACTCCACGGCGATGGCGAAGGCATTCACCGCGGCAAAAAATGATGACTCCTTCTACCTGCCGCCCGAGATCTTCGAGAACGCAGATTTCAAGCGCGTCATGGACATCTTCATGTCAAAGGACGGGAAATCCGCGCGAATGCTGATCTCGCAGGTCGGTGATCCTGCGACGCCCGAAGGCATGGCCCGGGTTGATCCCATCAGAACGGCAGCAGAGGAGGCCCTCAAAGGGACGCCGCTGGAAAGTAGCCGGATTTACCTGGCCGGCACCGCGGCTACGGCGAAAGACCTCGTCGAAGGATCGCGGTACGACCTCATGATTGCCGGCGTGGCCGCATTGTGCCTCATCTTCATCATCATGCTGATCATGACGCGAGCCTTTATCGCCGCCTTGGTCATTGTCGGCACCGTGGTGATATCCATGGGCGCGTCCTTCGGGTTGTCCATCCTCGTCTGGCAGCACTTGCTCGGTATCCAAATCCACTGGGTCGTGGTGGCAATGTCCGTGATCGTGCTGCTGGCGGTCGGATCCGATTACAACCTGATGCTGGTGTCGCGAATGCAGGAGGAAATCGGCGCAGGTCTGAACACCGGCATCATCCGCGCGATGGGCGGCACGGGACGCGTGGTCACCGCAGCTGGTCTGGTGTTCGCTGCCACCATGGCGTCGATGATGGTGAGCGACCTCCTGACCATCGGTCAGGTCGGGACCACCATCGCCATGGGGCTCTTGTTCGACACCATGATCGTTCGTGCGTTCATGACGCCTGCGACCGCCGCACTGCTGGGCCGCTGGTTCTGGTGGCCTCTACGGGTTCGCACACGCCCAGCCAGCGGTCTGCTCCGACCGGTTGGTCCCCGTCCGCTGGTCCGATCGTTGTTGCTGAGGGACTAGCGCAGGCCTATGAGCGAACAACGTTCTCGGCCGCCCTTCTTTGCGCGGATCACACGAGCGGCAGCGCCCATCATCATTTTGGCGTGGGTAGCGCTGATCCTGATCTCCACCTTCATCGCGGTCGATGGAAGCTGGCGCTCGATGATTCCGGCGCTGGAAAAGGTCGGTCGGGAGCACTCGGTTTCGGTGATGCCCGAAGATGCGCCGTCGGGACTGGCGATGAGGCAGATGGGCCAGGTCTTCCAGGAATCCGATTCAGACAGCTCGGCGATGATCGTGCTCGAGGGGCAGGAGCCGCTTGGCGACGACGCACATGCGTACTACTCCGAGTTGGTCGGTCAGCTGCGAGACGATCCCGCGCATATCCAGCATGTTCAGGACTTGTGGAGTGACCGGCTCACCTCATCGAGCGTGGAAAGCCCGGACCGCAAGGCCACATATGTCCAGCTGAATCTGGTCGGCGACCAAGGCACCGCCCTGGGCGAAGAATCCGTGAATGCGGTTCGCGAAATCGTGAATCGGAATCCGCCACCGGCCGGTATCGATGTCTACGTGACCGGCGCCGCGCCGCTGGCGTCGGACATGCAGCGCGCAGGTGATCACTCAATCCTGAGGATCACCGCGGTGACCGTGGTGATCATCTTCGCGGTGCTGCTTTTTGTCTACCGTTCGATCGTCACGGTGATCCTGCTCCTGATCACGGTGTTCCTGGAATTGGCAGCAGCCCGGGGCGTCGTTGCCTTCCTCGGCCACAACGACGCGTTTGTGCTCTCGACGTTCGCCGTCAACATGCTGGTCTTCCTGGCCATTGCAGCTGGAACCGATTACGGGATCTTCTTCTTCGGTCGATACCAAGAGGCGCGCCAGGCCGGCGAGGATCGAGAATCCGCGTACTACACCATGTATCGCAGCGTCACCCCGGTTGTCCTGGCTTCCGGTTTGACGATCGCCGGAGCGATCTTCTGTCTGACCTTCACCCGTCTGCCCTACTTCAAGACCATGGGTATTCCCTGCGCCATCGGCATGCTTGTAGCGGTCGCCGTTGCCGTGACAGCGGGCCCCGCCGTGGTAGCGCTCGGCAGCGGATTCGGGCTGTTGGAACCCAAGCGCAAACTGGCGGTTCAACGATGGCGGGGGATTGGCACGGCGGTGGTCCGCTGGCCCGGCCCTATCCTGGCGGCCTCTCTCGCACTTGCGTTGCTCGGTTTGCTTACGCTGCCCGGGTATCAGACGAGCTATAACGATCGCGAATACATACCCGGGGATATCCCGGCAAATCAGGGTTATAACGCCGCAGAACGCCATTTTTCTCAGGCGCGCCTGATGCCCGACATTCTGATGATCGAATCGGGTCATGACATGCGCAATCCGGCGGATTTCCTGATATTGAACAGGATCGCCAAGGCAGTCTTCCGGGTTCCCGGTATCTCTCGTGTGCAGGGCATCACCCGGCCAGAGGGGACCCCGATCGGTAACACGTCGATACCATTCATGCTCAGTTTGCAGAACGCCAATATGGGCACCGTGATGAAGTATCAGAACGATCGCATGGGGGACATGTTGGTGCAGGCGGACGACATGTCCAAAATGATTACCCTGATGCAGGCGCAGTATGCGTTGACTTTGCGGTTGAATGAGCTGACGCATCAAATGACGCTGAAAACGCATGAGATAAAGGATGTCATTGACGATCTGCGTGATAGCATGGCCGATTTCGACGATTTCTTGCGGCCAATTAGAAATTACCTGTATTGGGAGCCGCATTGTATAAATATCCCAATCTGCTGGTCGTTCAGATCGCTGTTCGACAGCTTCGATGGTATCGACCGGGTGAACGTCAAATTTGAGGAACTTCTGGTCAATCTCGATAAACTGGACGTGCTACTCCCACAAATCGCCGCCCTGTTGCCCGAGAACATCGAGATCTTGAAGTTCATGCGGACCATGATCCTCACCATGCACAGCACCATGACCGGCTTTTATGACCAAATGGACTTCTCGAATAAATACCTCTCCACCATGGGCATGGCGTACGACGAAAGCAATAACGACGAATCCTTCTTCATGCCCCCGGAAGTCTTCGAAAATGAAGACTTCAAGAAGGCGATGGGGTCCTTCCTCTCCCCGGACGGGAGAGCGGCGCGATTCATCATCTCGCATCGCGGTGCCCCCGCAACCCCGGAAGGCATCGCACGTGTAGATCAGGTAAAGACAGCGGCCGAGGAAGCGCTGAAGGGGACGCCTCTCCAAGGCGCGCAAGTCTTCTTGGCCGGTGCCGCGTCGACCGCGAAGGATTGGCACGACGGATCCATGGGCGATCTTTGGCTCGCAGGTGTCGCCGCGATTTGTCTGGTTTTCATCATCATGCTGCTCATCACGCGCAGCTTCATTGCTGCTCTCGTGATCGTCGGGACAGTGGTGCTTTCCCTTGGCGCCTCGTTCGGCGTCTCCGTGCTGGTCTGGCAGTACATTCTCGGCATCCACCTGCACTGGATGGTGCTCGCGATGTCGGTGATCATTCTGTTGGCGGTGGGGTCAGACTACAACCTGCTGCTGGTGTCACGAATGAAGGAAGAAGTAGCCGCCGGTATCAACACGGGCATCATCCGTGCGATGGGGGGCACCGGCAAGGTTGTCACGACAGCGGGGCTGGTATTCGCTTTTACGATGGCGTCGATGGTGGTCAGCGACCTGCGCATCATCGGTCAGATCGGTACCACCATCGCACTGGGGCTCATGTTCGACACGTTGATTGTGCGATCGTTCATGACGCCGGCGATCGCGGCGATGCTCGGACGCTGGTTCTGGTGGCCTCTTCGTATAAGGCAGCGCCCAGCCAGTGCCCTCCTCGAGCCCCTGGGAACCCGGCCGATGGTGCGGACTTTGCTGCTGGGGGACGACCGTCGGAAAAACGACGATCATGACGATGACACGCCTACCACGGAGTTTCCGAGGCCATCCGCATAGGTTCACTGGAGGCGTGATGGTAAGCCGCCGCGGCCTCTAAGAGACGACGCGGTCGGAGGCTTTCGCCTCCCTGGCACATAGTGAGAGGGTTCGGTTCGTTGTCAGCATCCGTGCTCATTACTGGCGGGGCGGGATTCGTCGGATCCGCGCTCTCGCGGCGCCTCGTCAAGGACGGCTATGACGTCGCAGTCATGGACGTCTTGCATCCACAAGTTCATTCCGGTAGCCAGCCTATCGATCTTCCACCCTCGGTACGGCTGTTCACCGGTGATGTCACTCATGCGCCTGACATAGATGCTGTGCTCCGGCTGTTCCGACCCACCCAGATCGTCCACTTGGCGGCCGAGACTGGAACAGGACAGTCGCTGGCGGAGGCGACCCGCCACGGGTCGGTCAACGTGGTGGGAACTACGCAGCTCCTCGATGCTCTGACGCGTTCGGGGCTGGTACCCGAACAGCTCGTCGTTGCGTCGTCGAGGGCTGTCTATGGCGAGGGCGCGTGGCAATGCGCGACACAGGCCTTCTATCCGCGGCCTCGCAGCCATGCTCAATTGTCAGCCGGTATCTGGGACCCCCAAGGACCATCGGGCGAATCCGCGGCACCGCTACCCAGCTCCGCGGACCGGACCGAGCCCCGGCCGACCAACATCTACGCAGCGACCAAACTCGCTCAGGAGCACATGCTGGCCGCGTGGACGGCGGCGCACGACACCAACCTCAGCGTGTTACGTCTGCAGAACGTGTTCGGCCCCGGTCAGTCGCTGACGAACTCGTACACCGGAATCGTCGCGCTCTTCGCGCGGTTGGCGCGCGACCACCAAACGTTGGAGGTCTACGAAGACGGCAGGATCATCAGGGATTTCGTCTTCATCGACGATGTCGCCGACGCGCTGCTAGCGGCGGTGAAAAAGCCTGCGACCGAATCGCGTTGCGTCGACATCGGTTCGGGAACCGGCACAACAATCCACGAGCTTGCTCGAATGATCGCCGCGAACTGCGGTGCGCCCGAGCCGAAAGTCGTTTCCAAATTCCGTGACGGTGATGTACGCGCCGCAAGCTGCTCCATCGACGCGGCGCAGGACGACCTGCTCTGGCGTCCGAATTGGACGCTCGACGACGGCGTCAAAGCCCTTCTGGAATGGATCGGAACACAGTCGGTGGAGGTTAGATGAAACTCGAGCAGGTCTTCGATCCGCGAAACAATGCCCTGAACGCCTTGAGGCTTGCACTGGCCGCCGAGGTGATGCTCTTCCACTCGTTCCCGGTCACTGGCCGCATGCCGCCTGCGGCACTCGTTCAGTTTCTTTTCGCGGTGGGCGTCGACGGGTTCTTCGCGGTCTCAGGATTTCTCATTGCCAGGAGTTGGCTTACCAACCCGCGCTTGCGTGAGTATCTTGCGGCGCGAGCGCTCCGCATTCTTCCGGGGTTTTATGTGTGCTTGATCGTGACGGCGTTCGTGATCGCCCCGATCAGTGTAGCGATCCAGGGCGGGTCGGTTACGAAGCTGTTGATGTCCACAGCGCCCTTCGAGTACGTCCTCAAGAATCTCGGAGTACTCAATCTTCAGCACGATGTCGGCGGCACGCCGCTCGAGGTTCCGTTCAGCGGCGATTGGAATGCATCGCTCTGGTCTCTCTTTTGGGAGGTGTTGTGCTATCTGGCCGTTGCAGTTTTGGGCGTGGTCGGCCTAGCATCGCGCCGCTGGGTTTCACCCGTCCTCTTCGCGGTGGCATTGGTTGGGGCATTGTTGCTGCCGCCACTTACATTTCCGGGTGTATGGACGGCCCCTCAGCTGCTGGCACGATGTGCCTTGATGTTCTTGGCCGGCGCGGTGATGTATCACTGGCGCGACGTTATCCCGGCGAAATGGTCACTTGTCGCGGCGAGTGTGGTGACCGTCGTCGCGGCCTCGATCCTGCTGCCTGACTACCGGCTCGTTGCAGCGCTTCCGCTTGCGTACGCCGTCATCGTCACCGGCGCGCTGATCCGCGACAAGCGGCTGAGGCTGCGCACAGATCTGTCTTACGGCCTTTATATATACGCATTCCCGATACAGCAGCTACTAGCTATCGTTGGCCTCACATTCTTGAACCCGGTTGCTTTTTTCGTTGTCTCGGCTCTGGCCACCTTGCCAGTTGCTGCGTTGAGTTGGTTTCTGGTGGAGAAGCGCGCGATGCAGTTGAAATCTCGTCTCCGGCGCGAGACGAGCATCCCTGTAGAGAGTGTCAGGTCCGCCGAGAGCTCCTAGTGTAAGGATCAGAGGCGACCAGCCGTAAGAAGACGCCAGTGTCCTCACGGTCCGGCGACACCGTCCGTCGCTCCGGCCTCGTTGTGCGTTCAAAAGCGACGCAGCACCGATGCGGTCGGCGGCTGCTACCAGCAACAGCTGGCAGGACCGGCAAACGAGGGCAAAGGCCGAAATCGTGATCTCGGCCACGAATGGACTACCTGTCAGACATGCAGAAGGCCAGTAAGTGACTCCTACGCAACCTCATCGCGGGCACGATATTGCTTCATCTGGTCCGACCGAGGCCAAATACCAGCAACAGCGCTTACACCGTGACGGGGTACACTCCGAGTTCATCAATGCTCGCCGCATTGGCGGGCAGGCCGCATCCCAGACAAGGGGCGTTTGTTGACTGTGACAGAGCGCGATACGAGAGCTGCGTACCTGGATCTGCTTCGCCGGGACCTCACCCGGTACGGAGCTGACGAGCTGGTGCCGGTTGGCTGGTATACCGCCGGACGGGCTCTCCTCAGAACGCGCAACCTCATGCTCGTCCGCAGGGTCCCGTTCAACGCGCATGCCCGCGATCTGGGACTTGACTGGCCGGCGGACGCACTGACGATGATCGGAATGCAAAGGCTCACCAGCCTGCAGCACTGCGTCGAGACAGTTCTTGAAGACAACGTTCCCGGCGATCTGGTCGAGTGTGGCGTGTGGCGTGGCGGCGCGTCCATTCTCATGCGCGCGATCCTGGCGGCGTACGGAGACGAGAAGCGAACCGTCTGGCTCGCCGATTCGTTTGAGGGCCTGCCGCGCCCCGATGCCGCAAAGTACAAGCACGACAAGGGCGACAAGTTGTATCGTTATGCCGCGTTGGCCGTGTCCGAAGAAGAAGTGCGGGCCAATTTCAAGCGTTACGACCTGCTGGACGATCAGGTCCGTTTCGTGAAGGGGTGGTTCAAAGACACGCTCCACGACGCACCCATCGATCAAATATCAGTCCTGCGACTCGACGGCGATCTCTACGAATCCACGATCCAAGCGCTGGACGGGCTGTATTCGAAACTCTCGTCGGGGGGCTTCTGCATCATCGACGATTACCATGCCATCGCGGCGTGCAAAAAAGCCGTAACCGATTTCCGGACAACCTACGGAATCACCGAAGAGATCCACGAAGTGGACGGGACTGGCGTCTTCTGGCGCAAAGCGTGACCAGAATTCGTCCACTCTTGACGGTCGCTCCTGCGGCCTGACCGATATGTTGGCTGCGCGATGAAGATTGTGCTGGCTTGCTATGGAACCCGTGGCGACGTCGAACCCTCGCTGGTCATTGCTCGCGAGTTGCAACGCAGGGGTCACGACGTGACTATGGCCGTCGCACCAGACTTGATGGACTTCACCGAGTCCGCCGGGCTCCAGACAGTCGCTTATGGGCTCGACACCCGGACATGGCTCGAGATCTACCGCAAGTTTTGGACGTCCGCCTTCCACAACTTCTGGAGAGTTCGCGAACTCAGGGCGTTGTGGCGGCAGATGTGGGATCTCAGCGACGAGTCCTGGGCGCAGATGAATACTACCCTGACGTCGCTGGCCCGCGATGCTGATGTGGTGTTGGCTGGTCAGGCTTACCAAGAAACCGCGGTGAGTGTGGCCGAGTTCTTTGACCTCCCGCTGGTGACGCTGCACCACATTCCGATGCGGCCCAACAGCCAACTCGTCACGTTCCTTCCAATGCCGTTTCGCCGACCCGCGATGACGCTGTTCGACTGGTTCACCTGGCGTTTGAACAAGAAAGTAGAGAACGCGCAGCGCCGTGAACTCGGATTGCCGAAAGCGACGACTCCCTCGCCCCGGCGGATTGCTGAACGCGGATCTCTGGAGATCCAGGCCTACGATGAGGCGTGTTTCCCAGGGTTGGCCGAGGAATGGGTGAAGTGGGATGGTCTTCGGCCGTTCGTCGGCGCTCTGACGCTGGAGCTCGGCACCGAAGTCGATGACGACATCACGTCATGGATTGCGTCGGGATCACCACCGATCTGCTTCGGCTTCGGCAGCATGCCGGTGGAATCTCCGGCTGAGACTGTCGAGATGATCAGTTCCGCGTGCGGGGAGTTGGGCGAGCGCGCACTGGTGTGCGCCGGCTGGAGCGACTTCAGCGGTGTGCCAAACTCCGACCGCGTCAAGGTTGTCGGTGGCGTGAACTACGCAACCGTCTTTCCAATGTGCCGTGCGGTCGTCCATCACGGCGGCTCCGGCACCACAGCCGCAAGCCTGCGCGCGGGCGTGCCCACCTTGATCCTCTCGATGGACGCCAATCAGGCCCTCTGGGGAACTCAGGTGGGCCGGATGAAAGTTGGCGCCACCCGGCGATTTTCAAGAACCACCCGGGATACGTTGATTGCCGATCTACGCCGTATCCTCGCGCCGGAATACCTCATCCGAGCCCGCGAGCTCGGTGCTCAGATGACCAAGCCCTCCGACAACGTTGCCGTCGCGGCTGATCGTGTTGAGAAGTTCGCCGGTTCGGCCTCCGGCTGATCGACAACCTTTATCGGTTGCCTGTCGGCGCCAAGTTTTGCTGATCAGATAGGGCCCCCTTTCGTAGCGTGCGGCAGTATCGCCAACTCGCTGGTCGGTGGTGTCCTCGGTGCTTGCTGTGGTGTCTGACACAAAAATCTGAGGGTTGCCTGGGCTAGTTGAGTGCGATTCTGATACGTTCGCGATGGGAGTAGTCCGTCGGCTGTTGGTTCGCCCGTCAAGGCGCGCGTATGCGGCTGCCGGTCGTGAAGTGCAGCGCAACGTGCACGGCGTGCGCATGGGGGTCATCGATGAAGTTTGTGCTGGCAGCGTACGGGACGCGGGGTGATATCGAATCGTTGCTTGCCACTGGCCGAGAGCTGCAAGGCCGTGGGCACGAAGTGCGGATGGCGGTTCCGCCGAACTTGATGGATCTCGCCGGCAAGATCGGGCTGACCGCGGTTCCCTACGGACCGCCGCCACACGATTTTTGGGATGACGAGATTCTCCTCAAGTTCTCGAAGTTGTACCGCAATTTCTGGACAGTCCGCGAGCCCATCAAGCTGATGCGCGAAGCTTGGGAACCAGTGCTGAGGCACTGGGCGGATATGAGTAGGACCTTGACAGCACTTGCTGCCGGCGCCGATCTGTTGTTCACCGGGCAGCTCTATCAAGACCTTGCCGTCAACGTCGGTGAGTACTACGACATCCCTCTGGCCGTACTGCACTACTTTCCCATGCGACCAAACGGCCACCTCATACCGTATGTTCCGGCGCCCCTGGCCCGCACAGGGTTTAAGGCGTACGACTGGATGTGTTGGCGTATGAACAAAAAGGCCGAGGACGCGCAGCGCCGTGAACTCGGATTGCCGGTCGCGACAGAGGCCTCTCCGGGGCGGATCGCCGAGCGCGGGTCTCTTGAGATTCAGGCCTACGACGAGGTGGTCTTTCCGGGATTGGCGAAAGAGTGGCGGAAGTGGAATGGCCGCCGGCCATTTGTGGGTGCTCTGACGATGGGGCTGACCACGGATCGGGATGATGAAATCTCGTCATGGGTCGCGTCCGGCTCGCCGCCGATTTGCTTCGGCTTCGGCAGTATGCCGGTGGAATCTCCTGCCGACACAGTCAGGATGATCAGCAACGTATGTACACAACTGGGCGAGCGGGCGCTGATCTGCTCTGGGTGGACTGACTTTACCGGCGTACCTGACTACGACCACGTGATGGTCGTCGGCGCTGCAAACTATGAGAGAGTTTTTCCGGCCTGCCGCGCGATCGTCCACCACGGCGGTTCCGGCACCACAGCCGCCAGTCTGCGCGCCGGGGTACCCACACTGATCCTGTGGACAGCAGGTGATCAACCGTTCTTCGCCAATCAGTTGAAGCGATTGAAAGTGGGCGGCGGTCGGCGCTTCGCGAGCACAACGGCGAACACATTGGTCGCTGATCTTCGTCGAATTCTCGCCCCAGAATACGTAGCGAATGCCCGCGACCTCGCCGCTCGGATGACTAAGCCTAGTGAAAGCGTAGGCCGCACAGCGGATCTGCTGGAGAAATATGCTCGCACGAGAGTCTGCGTCTAAGCGCTCCACTGGCAAGCCGGTCCCCGAAGTCGGCCGATGTTAGGGTTGCTGGCGTGGCACCTGGACTGTCAACCAAGACGCGCATCTGGCTTCAGTTTGTGCGTTTCGAATACTGGCTTGCGCGCACTCTGCTACCCCGGGTGTATGCAAACGACGCATTGATTTGCTTCAACAGCTATGCGTTTGTCGACGACCCGGCGTTCAAGCGCGCCTACAAGCGTGGCGCTCGCTCCCTCGGTAACGAGGATTGGTATCAGTGGGAGTGGCGGGTGCATGTGGGTCTATGGGCGGCGTCCAGCGCGAGCAAGCTCGAGGGTGATTTTGTCGAGTGCGGCGTGAGCTACGGGTTTCTCAGCAGTGCCATCATGGAGTACCTGGATTGGGATCGGCTGGGCAAGACGTTCTATTTGCTCGATACATTCTCGGGGCTCGATCCCCGCTTTGTCACCGCGGCCGAACGCGAGGCGGGAGCACTCGAGGTCAGCAAGCACCACGTCGACACCGGTATGTACGTGAGTTCCGTCGATAGTGTCCGGGCCAACTTCGCGCAATGGAAGAACCAGCGGATCATCGTAGGTGCAGTGCCCGAGACATTGGACGAGGTGGATTCAGACGCGGTTGCGTACCTCCATATCGACATGAACTGCGCTCCACCAGAAGTCGCCGCACTCCACTATTTCTGGCCGAAGCTGACGCCGGGTGCCTTTGTGCTGCTCGACGACTACGCAAATCGCGGCCGTGACGAACAGCGACTGGCCATCGATACTGTGGCAAGTGAATTGGGTGTCTCCGTGTGCATGTTGCCCACCGGCCAAGGCTTGATCATCAAACCCGCAGGTTGACGCCCGGGCCGGCTCACAAGGGCCAGCATCCGGTCAGCGACTCCAACAGGCGCTGACTCTGTGCTCCTCTAATGAGTTTGCTGCGAAACGGTCCCGTTTACCACAGAAGTGTTACGTGCAGTTGTATGGTGACCGCCGTGGGGATTTCCAAGCAGTGGCCAGTGAAGTTTCGACTGATGTGGGCGGCGCTGCGTACCGGGTATGCCATTCCTCGGACTTTCCTTCCCGACGTGTATTCCGACGACGCGCTGATTTGTTTCAACAACGATGCGTTCAGGGACGACCCGGCGTTTCGTCGTGCGTATGCGCGCGGTGTGCAGTCGATTGGCGGTGAGGATTTCTACCATTGGGAGTGGCGATTCCACATCGGCTTATGGGCGGCGATCAGCGCGAGCAAGCTCGACGGCGATTTCGTCGAGTGTGGAGTCAGCCATGGGTTTCTGAGCAGTGCGATCATGCAGCATCTGGACTGGGATCGGCTGGGCAAGTGTTTCTATCTGTTGGACACCTTCGGCGGGATGGATCCACGCTTTGTCACGGATGCCGAAGAGGATGAAGGGGCTCTGGCCAAAAGCCAAGCCGCCCTCGACTTCGGCATCTACGCCAACTCGGTCGAGAGTGTGCGCAAGAACTTTGCGGAGTGGAAGAACGTCCGCATCGTCGCCGGTACGGTTCCCGAGACGCTGGATCAGGTCGAGTCCAAATCTGTGGCCTATCTTCATATCGACATGAATTGCTCGCCGCCGGAGGTCGCTGCGCTGCGCTTCTTTTGGCCGCGCCTCACTCCGGGAGCCTTCGTTCTCCTAGACGATTACGGGCAGCGGGGCCGCGACCAGCAGAGGCTGGGTATGGATGCCGTGGCCCGTGAGTTGGGTGTCCCGATCTGCACGTTGCCCACCGGACAGGGTCTGTTGATGAAACCGGCCGTTTGAGGCGAGATCAGCGACTTACCGCGAGCGAGCAAAGTTCTCCAAGAGATCGGCAGTGCGGGTGATGCTTTTGGCGGGTGCAGTCATCTGTGTGGCGATTTCGCGCGCTCGGGCCACGTAGTCCGGGGTGAGGATCTTGCGCAGGTCGCTTGCAAGCGTCTCGCGCGTGGTAGTAGAGAAAGGCCGGGCGGTACCTACCTTCAGACGTGCGATCTGGTTTGCCCAAATTCTCTGATCGCCCAGGCTCCAAAGGCTAAGCGTGGGGACCCCCGCGCGTAGCCCCGCAGCCGTGGTCCCGGCACCGCTGTGGTGCACGACCGCTCGACATGCGGGGAAGACTGACGCGTAGTTCGCCAAGCCCACCACCTTGACGTGGTCGAAATGCGGCGCATCGCTGAAGTCGCTTCGCCCAGAGCCCACCAGCGCGCGCTCACCGAGCGCTGTACACGCAGCGGCGATCATCTCGACCGTCTCGATAGGAGACTTCACCGTGGTACTTCCGAAGCCGAAGAAAATCGGTGGAGTCCCGTCAGCGATCCACGAGGCGACTTCCTCATCGGTGTCCGTCGCCGTCTCGATGGTCAGCGTACCAACGAACGGCCTTTGGTCGCCCCATTCGGACCACTCGATTGCCAGCTCAGGGAAGCACGCCTTGTCATAGGCCTGGATTTCAAGCGATCCGCGCGCGGTAATACGTCGCGGTGCAGGACGAGTTGCCGTGGGCAGCCCCAATTCATGGCGCTGTACCTCCTCGGCTTTCTTGGTCACGAAATGCTGGGGCCAGTCCAGCATCCTCATTGCGCTGCGCACTGCCGGAGCCGGCATTTTCGGGGCGAGCTGACTGTTAGGCAGCATTGGGAAGTAGTGCATCACGGCCAACGGCACGTTGTAGTACTCCGCGACATTCGCGGGTACCCCCGGGAACCCCGGGCCAGTGAACAGCAAGTCGGCTCCGTCGGCAATCGTCAACAACGTGTGGCTCATTTTCGCCCAAGCCTCAATGAGAAGCCTCTGGGCTTCGCGCCAAGAGTCGATCGTCTTTCGGACCTTCCAGAACTTGCTGAGAAAGTCCACGTCCCAGAAGCCCTCCTGCTGATCTGGCCCATAGGCGACAGCCTTTAGTCCGGCCGACTCAACGAAGCCGACCAAGTTGGGTGGGACAGCTACGCGAACAATGTGCCCTCTGCGTAGCAGTTCACGGCCGGCAGCGATGGTCGGCTCTATATCGCCGCGAGTTCCGTAGCTAGCCAAGGCAAATATCACGAAAACGTGCCTCCCATATTCCTTCGTGGGTCAGAGAACTTTTTAGCAGTTTCGCGTTACCTGGGGTGCGACTCGGGGTTGACTCCGCAACATGTGCCACCGACCAAAAATGGGCAATTAACGTCGACAGCGTGACAGCGTGACAGCGGTGCTCTAGGTTCAACTAGTCCTCCGCTGGTGGGTGACTACTAATCGCCTCGGATCTATCTGCCGAAGTGCTTGGAGAGCCGTCCTCGAGAGCCACTGGGTCGTCATCGTCGCCGAGTCCCCGCACGTGAACTGGTCTACGCGCGTACGAGATGATGACTACAACACACGCGATCAGCCACAGGAGCGGGGCCAGAATCGACGTGGTGAGGACTATCGGCGTGGTTCCGATGATTCCTCGGGCTCCAAACTGGCCGAAGATCGGAGCGGGGATCGGTGGGGTAGGCAACGCAATCTGGACGATCGTAAATGCAGTGGCCAAGCTCACAGAGACGGCTACTAAGCGTCGGCGCTCGCGGTTTGCTGCAAAGTGCTCGAATATACCCGTACCAAGCGATCCATCGGGACTGCGGACGACTATCGCAGCTATTGGCAAGACGAATATTAGGTAGTAGTAGTAGGCGATTGGCGGAGAAAGTGCAGCCGTGGCAAGTAGCACGATCCCCGCCATGAGGGGCGGAATTCGCCGACCGAGTATCAGCAAGGCGACAACGACTAGCGCCAATATGGCGTATCCGATAATCGATCGAGGGCCGGCCAGGAAGCCGTCCGGAACCTTCCCCCCCTGAAGAGACGCAAGCGTGTCTGGGAGCAGTAAGAGCGCTCGGCCGAAAGACACGTTGCGCAAGTCGATTAGTGCTCCGGGGGATGAAGCCACGGCAGAAACGTTGTTGATCGACTGCATGATGGTCTTAGGAAAGTCCTGCGGCCATAAGAGATATGCGGCGACGTTCGAGACCAGAACGCCGGCGAGAGCCAGGCCACCCCACCTCCACTGCCGGGCCACGAAAAGAGCGACAACAAGGACAACGAACCATGGTTTCACCAGGGCCGCGAGCACCACCATGATGGCGGCGAGACGCCACTGCCGACGGCTCAAGGCCACTAAAAAAAGAAGGGCGATCGGTACCAGGAAGCCCGCCGAGTTGCCTCGATCGATTACAGCCCACGCGGGGATAGCCGCGGCGCCCAACGCCACAAAGACCACCACTCGCTCCACGCCATGCGTCCCCCTGGCAGCCCATACCGCCGGACTAAGGACCGCAACCACTAGCGCAAACATATAGCCGATCAGACCCAGTCGCGGGCTCCCCACCAAATGTGCGGGGAAACCGAACAACATATGCGGAACCATTTCGCCGGCGGGCCCCCCCAACGGGAAGGGCTCGTAATCACCCCACGGCAAGGAAAACTCGTATGTCCAAGGGTTGGGCTGCAGTCCGGCCGGCACGATCTGTGCGTAGTCACTAAAGCAATGTCGACCGATATTTAAATCCCAATCGAGCCAGCAATCTTCAGGGACCGCCAACAGAGAGGAGAACACGTCGATCGAAAAAATCTGGGCCAGAAAATAGCTTAAACCCGCCGAAACCGCTGCACCAAGCAAGATCGCGCCGAGCATAACTGTGCGGTCGGGCAGGTCGGTAATTCTTGCGAACCGCGCCCGAGCGGCGGAGCGCACACCACCCTTGGACAGCTTGTGACGCTGATTCATCTCAAATCCCCCTTGTTCGCGGAAACGGTAGCAGGAAAAATTCAGCCGCCGGCAGCCTTGAGCTGAGCGAATGGCGCCCAGGCCCCAGCGTTCGGAGAACCGCCAGCGGCGTGCACCAAGATCGTTCAGCCTGAGTCCCGCCCGGTATCTTGCCGACCGCTCCGCGACGTCCCACCTCTTGACGCGCGAGCGGTAGTTATTCACCGCCATTTGACGGGGTCATGGCGAATGTCGCGTACGCTGTGGAACGACGCCGACTGCGGTTGCAGCGAAAGTATCTCAGCGGTGGATGTAGCTCGGTGCACCGGCCGAAACCCGTAGACGCCCACAACCCGCCGGCAGGGCGGCACGATCTGCTGCTCGGTCGTGGCACCTCACGCGAATTAGCTGTGTCAACATCGGGTGCCTTAGTGGGTCCTCCTTACTGAGTCCACGCAGCTATCCAGTAGGGGTGGCTTGATCCGTCCTGCGTTGATGCCGCAAGCGACGGCGACGGGTGCGCCTGCAGACCACGGCGTCCTCGGCCAGTTTCGGTCACCAGGCCGTGACGGTCGCGGGTGTTACGTTCCGCCTGAAGCCGCCGATTGCCCCGCGGGCCTCGTACGGGGTGTTTTCAGTAAATGCGAAGCAAGCACTCTCCAAGTACGCGAACGTTGAACGATCGATGTAGTGGTGTCGCAAAGGGGCCTGGCGGAATTTAGGCCATTCCGATCTTGTTGTCGCGAGACCGTTGCCGGACTTCAAAATCAAGTACGGACAGTTATACATCCACAGCATAATCGGCAGCCCACCATCAGAGGCGAACACGGTCTGGGCTGAGGTCCTCGACGAGCGTCTCGCCGGTGATCGAGCGATCGTTTGGATCAGGTCGCGACTGTCCTGTGTGTTGTCGAACATCGAGGCAGTCTTAGCTGCCTTGCCGCGGATGGCGGAATCAACTGGAGGCAATCCCCTCGAAAGACCTTCTTCGGATGGGCGTACCGACAACACCGAGGAAGCTTCGGCCCGCTTGCGCGGACTGTGCACAGCACCTCTAGTCACTCCTCGCGCCAGTCGGTAGACCTTGTTCGTATTCATCCCACTGCGCTCGTCGTAGCGCACAGCCAGCCCTCTCTTCGGCCCCGGATCGGTCGGGACCTGTGTCAGCAGCAAGCGGCGATATGTGGAGCGGGCCAGCCCAACGGCCTTGCACACCGGCCGTTTCAACATGGTCAGTGTCTCCTTGACAGTGTCCGCGGCGCGGCGCTTGGCAGCTGCGTTCAGCTTTTGCCCGTGGCGCGCTTCTGCAGCGCGCTTTTCTCCGGTTGGGGTTGGGCCAGCAGCCGCTTCAGTAGCCGTCCTAGGCGCGCAGCTCCTCGCGGTCTTTGGCGGCGTCGGTATCCATCCCGCCAGAGCTGCGCCGCAAGTTGTACAGCGCGGCCGGCGAGACCGCCAGTTCACGGCCGTTTCCTCGAAGGGGTGCTCTCGGCGGCACGCTGATCCGTCGGCGCGGTTTGCGCAAGGCGGAAATTCGTTTCCGACCAGCCCTGTGTTCACCGTCCCTTCCGGCCAAATATCGAGCCACAGGGCTCAAAAACTGGTTGGACTCATCCATCAGGAACGCCAGCAGCGCGCACGTTTTGCCGGTACGCGGCATCGATCTACGAAACGTTTGCCCAGGTAGAGAGGAAGTTTGGCTGACTTTCGCACAGGGCGTGACTTTTCGCAGGGGATGCGTCATCCTGAAGCTGGGGGTAGTTTGCTAAAAATGCAAGTGCTGGGGGTATTCACCGGGGCGCATCGACGGTCTCGGGGAATAATTGCGAGAAGGACCGTTCGATGACTATCCGAATCCACTTCAACAAGCCCGCTCTTGTCGGATCTGAGCTGACCTACGTCGGCCAAGCATTTGCGGGCAAGCACGCCAGCAGCGACGGGCCGTTCACCAAGCAAGCCGAGGCTCTGTTGGAGAAGCGCTTTGCCGCGGGGCGGGTGCTGCTGACCACGTCGTGTACCGCCGCGCTCGAGATGGCGGCGCTGTTGTGTGATCTGCAGCCGGGTGACGAGGTGATCGTGCCGTCCTACACCTTCGTCTCCACGGCAAACGCATTTGTGCTCCGCGGTGCCACGCCAGTTTTCGTCGATATCAGGCCGGATACGCTCAACATCGATGAGCGGTTGATCGAGCAGGCGATCACGCCACGCACGCGCGCCATATTTCCAATCCACTACGCCGGGGTGGCCTGTGAGATGGACGCGATCATGGATATTGCGACTCGCAATGGCCTTCTGGTCGTGGAAGATGCAGCCCAAGGTGTGTCTGCCCGGTATAAGCGGCGGTGGCTGGGCACGATTGGCCACCTGGGCTGCTACAGCTTTCACGAAACGAAGAACATCTCCTGCGGCGAAGGCGGCGCTCTCGTCGTCAACGATCCGGCGCTGGCGTATCGGGCAGAAATCCTACGGGAAAAAGGCACAAACCGTCGCCAGTTCATGCGCGGCCAGTCTGATAAGTACACCTGGTGCGACGTGGGCTCGTCCTACGGTCCCTCAGACATACTCGCTGCGTTCCTGATGGGCCAGATTGAGCACATGGAGAAAATAGCCATCCGGCGCGGCGAGATATTCGATCGCTATGTCTCGATTCTGGCGCCGCTGGTAGAGCGGAGCCAGATTCGCATACCTGTGGTGCCCCCGGAATGCACGACTAACTACCACATGTTCTACCTGCTGACCGCCGACATCGAGGAGCGCTCGGCGCTCATCGCCCATCTTGCTGCGGCTGGCATTCACGCCGTTTTTCACTACGTACCGCTACATTCCTCGCCGTTCGCGCAATCACTTGGCTTGCCGCAGACGGATCTGCCTTGGACCGAAGAGCTCAGCGCCCGTTTGTTAAGACTTCCAATGTATTTCGACCTCACCGACTTGGAGGTCGAGGAGGTCGCCAATAGCGTTCTGGACTTCTACCGGGGTCGTTGCGCCCAGTGACCCGCCAGCCGCCCGCATTTGACGATTTCGGCGTCGAAGTCGCGCGTGGGCGACATTGGCAAGTCGGCATCGCCAGAACCGGTCAACAGGGTGGGCGTTTGCATCGCATTCAGAATTTGAGCTGTGTTGCAGTGGTTTATTTCAAGTGCCCTGAGGCACGAATCAGTGAACTACGAGTTTCTTTGGTAAAGGCCCACCGACGTAGTCCCTTGAGCCGTGTGGTCCGAAATAATGCTCAAGTACTCTCACCTCTTAGGACATATCGTGACCGCACTCAATGACGGCGACGTCGAAACAATAGAATTGTCGGTAGTGGCGACTATGTACCACTCGACGGCATTCGTTGCTGAGTTTTACGAACGCGTGCGAAAAGTCCTTGAGTTATTGGCTGTTTCGTACGAGATTGTCTTTGTTAATGACGGGTCGCCAGATGATTCGCTGGCGAAGGCGACTGCGCTTATTGGTTCGGACCCGCATGTACGTGTCGTAGACCTTTCCCGTAATTTCGGGCACCATCGTGCTCTCATGGTTGGTCTTGAGCATTCACGCGGAGAAAGAATCTTTTTAATAGACATCGACCTGGAAGAGGATCCTCGAGCAATCCCCGAATTTTATGCAGAAATGCACCGTACTGACGCAGATGTCGTGTACGGTGTCCAAAGAGTACGCCAGGGTGGGGTTATCAAAAGCGTTGGGGGGGCATGGTTCTGGAAGTTTTTCAATCTAATCTCTGACCTGGATATTAATCCAAAAATCGTCACCTCGCGGTTAATGACGCGACGTTATGTAGATTCACTGCTGAGGTTCCGCGATCGGGAGCTGTTCTTCGACGGTATTTTTGTCCTGGCAGGCTTTGAGCAGGTACCACTTATCGTTGATAAGATAGCAAGAAAGGATACAACCTACACCTTTCGAAAGCGTTTCTCGTTGCTCGTAAATGCTGTGACGTCATTCAGTAGCCGGCCGCTAATTTTCGTATTCTACTTGGGTTTGTTCATTTCGTTCTTTGCGGGTGTGGCAGGAATATGTCTCGTAGTAGTCGGACTTGTCTCCGATGGTTACTTGACGGGTTGGCCATCGCTCGCAGTTTCCATATGGTTCATCGGCGGAATCATAATCTTCTGCATCGGTCTAATCGGAATATACCTAGGCAAAATATTCCAGGAAGTAAAAGATCGTCCCCTCTCGATAGTTCGGAAAATTTATGAATATTCAGCTGACTCCCATGTTAATTCCTAGCCAACGAAGGTATTTGGACACGAAGCTAGCTGTCCGTTTATCGACCGATCGGCGTCTATTTCTTGATGGGATGTCCGAAACGCGGCACCCGTTAAATTGTGAGCGTTCGGGGCATCTGGGTTGAATGGGGGACCGCAATATGCGAACGTGAGCATGGATGCCTTCATCGTTCGAATCCGCTCGTATCTGGACGAGCGTGCACCCCAGTTGCGGACGCTATTCGACACCATGGCCACCGAAGCGAAATTTGCGTATTCCTGGCTGAGCGAGGATCTGGCGCGGCTACCCGGCAACGCGGCAGTGTTAGAGGTTGGTGCTGGCGTGTTCCTCCTGAGTTGTCAGCTCGCTGCAGACGGGTTCGCCGTTACTGCTATTGAGCCCACAGGTGTCGGCTTTGAGGACTTCGAACAGCTAGGCAATATTGTTCTTGAGTTATCCTCGGAAAGGCCCAGTATCGAGCACTGCAAAGCCGAAAATTACACCGCTGATGCACGTTTCGATTATGCCTTCTCGCTGAATGTGATGGAGCATATAGACTCACCGGATGGCGCGATCGCACGGGTGTCGGATGCTTTGAAGCCGGGCGCAGTCCACCGTTTTCTCTGCCCGAATTATATTTTCCCGTATGAGCCGCACTTTAATATCCCGACGTTCCTCACAAAGAATCTATCTCGGCGGGTAATGCGCCGGCGTATCGAGACTGGCGGGGGGATAGCTGATCCGCACGGACTTTGGCGCTCGCTCAATTGGATTACGGTGCTTCAGGTACGGCGCTTCGTAGCGAGTGATAGTACGCTGGAGCTGCGCTTTCAGCGCACAACTCTGGTGTGGATGCTGGAACGCGCTCTGAATGACCAAGAATTTGCGAATCGCCGGTCAGGATGGATGATTGCCGTGATTCGCCCGATGGTGAGATTCCGGCTGCACCGTCTGGTTGGGTGTATTCCGGTGGTGCTGCAACCAATCATGGACGTACAGATGACTAAGAAGTGAGGATATGTCTCAGGTCACATCAGGGGTGCGTGGACTACTATCCCTTCCTCTCGTCTACGAGGCGTGTCAGCGGGTAATGGGCGCAAAACGCGGACGGGAATGGATCGCACGGGACCTCATCCGCCCTTTCTCGGGTATGCGCATTCTCGACCTCGGCTGCGGCCCAGCGCAGATACTGGGCTATCTACCCTCGGATGTGACGTACGTCGGGTATGACATGAGCCCGGAGTACATCACAGCTGCCAGCGAGAGGTTTAGTGGTCGCGGGACCTTCCATTGTCGCCGGCTCGAGCACGCTGAAGTGGCGACGCTACAACCGTTCGACCTCGTCATGGGCATCGGTGTGCTGCACCATTTGGACGACAGTACCGCGCGGCAATTCATGAAGCTGGCGAAGGCGGCACTGAAACCGGGCGGGCGCACGATGACACTCGATCCCTGCTTTTGTGAGAGGCAGAACCCGATCGCACGCCTTCTCATTAGCAAAGACCGTGGGCAGCACGTCCGGACCGAGGAGGGCTACCGTGCCCTAGCCGAAGGTACGTTTTCCGCCATTGCCGGCGCTGTGGCTCATCAGGCTTGGATTCCCTACACGCACTGGACGATGGAGTGCAGTGCGTGAAGGGAGTTGTTGGTCAGCTGGAGCAGGAAACCGCATGGGAAATCTCACCGGCGGCAGTACCTCAAATAGTCTGGAGCTTCGACTCCCGCGTTGAAGAGGAGATCCAAAATAGACACAGCCGGCTCGAACGCTCCCCACAACTGCGGGTAATCGGGGTATCCGTCGTAGCCGAACCACGTGAGCTGAATTCCAAGTTCGTCGAAGACGCGCTTATCGATATAGGACTGGGCTGACGGCCCAGACACGTATTCTGTCGCCCCGGCTTGCTGACAGAGGCTGGCCACCCTTCCGGTCTTGTCGCCAAAAAACTCGTAATCCCACGAATTTGTAAGGCGCGTCAGGATGCCGAGATAGCCGCAAATCACCTCCAGTAGCCTTCGGTTCAGCTCGGACAGGCTGAAATGACGTTCTTCCAGATAAACTGGAGCAAGCCAATCAGCGATCTCCGCGAAATAAGTAGCGGTGCTGTAGTTTACTTCCAGTGTCCGCCAATGTTTTTTTGCCCAATGGGCTCCATCGATTTGCGTTTCGCGAATCTTTTGACTTAGGTGTCCTTTCAGCACAGGCACCGTCAACCACTGCGGTCCCTGGCTGGTTTTGATGCGATTCCTGTTTCTCCAATCATTTTTCGTATATTGCGCGTCATCGTAGATGATGAACTCATCGACGAATGCAATCAGATCAAAATAACCCCGCCAGGGAATGTAATTCGACTGAACTATCGCAACTTTCTTCAACGACACGTTCTCCAAGTCGAAATCTAACCCACCATCTCTCCATGAGCTGTACACACTCTCCGATTCAGTCGACTCTTCGGCAGGGCGTAGATTCCGCTGAAGGTCGGTGAGTTCGTACTGAATATACCGCATACCACGGCTGAAAAACGCACATCACTGCGGCGGCCCGTCCGCTCGCACGAAGTTGCTAATTGCGAGCTCGCCCCGCAGGGACATAGACCTCGGGCGCAGACCCCGGCCCGTGCTGAAGGCACGTAGCCGGTCATCGGAGGTCATTGCATGCGGCCGCGGGAAGTATCTCGACATTGGGGGGATCGAGGGGTTTTCCAGCGGGCCCACGTGCGAGGTTGCCGTTATCGCCGTCCGTTGGCCGCGCTGGCACTTTCGATGACGATGCACCTCGGCGAGGACGGCGCTCGACGCGCGCCTGAGGCGACCTGTGTCCTTCGGAGCCGGGCCTAACGGCGAACTTTCGGCAAGTTCTAATTCTTGCAGCCACACGGCCGCTACCATATTCTGGGGCCAGTCTGCCGGTGGCGGACGAGCTCGACCCCTCACTCGTGTTGACTGTAAGGGACGCTGGATGGTTATTGTGTTTGGCGCGGGGGGTTTTATCGGAACGTATTTGGTCGACCAGTTGATCGCAGATGGAATCGAAGTTTTTGCCACCGATGTCTCCGAACTCGCGGCTGAGTATTATAACGATCTTGATGTGTCATATGCGTATCTAGACATCACTCAAAAGGATCACTTCGACAATTTGCCAAAAGAGAATATTGAGGCCGTCGTGCACTTGGCTTGCATCCAACCGGCGAGCGTGAGTGAGCGCGACTACAGTGCGACGGATTATGTGATGGTAAATGTTATCGGCACGCTGAACATTCTAGAATTTTGCCGAGAACACTGTGTTCCTAAAGTCGTCTACGCGTGCTCGCACCGCAATACGCAGGGTCTCTGGGCTGACAAGGCCGGCGAGCCTATCGCGGAGTCGGACGGACGTTCGATCATGTACACCGGCGATTACACAATGTTCAGTATCTCCGAATCTGCGGCAACGGACTGCGTCGAGCATTACACTCAAAAGTACGGGGTTGAAGGCATCGTTCTTCGCCTGCCGCCTGTGTACGGATTTGGCCCACACTTGGAAATATTCAAGGATGGAAAACCTATCGTGACAGGCTTTCTTGCCCTGATAGAAAAGGCGGAGCAGGGCGACCCCATTCCGTTGTGGGGTGATCCGTCCGTCTCCCGCGACATCGTGTATGTAAAAGATGTGGTCGCGGCAATCGCCTTGGCGCTTCGCCGAAACGGCGTTACCGGATTGTTCAATATCTCGTCTGGCAAACTGCTGTCGCTGCAACAGCAGGCGGAATGTGTGGTGCGCGTGTTTTCCGCCGAAGGAGCACCTTCGGAAATTCGTTACGAGCCGGAAAAGTCCCATTACCTCGATACCTTCGTGTACGACATCACCAAGGCGCGTGACGTTCTGGGATGGCAGCCAAAGTACTCCTTCGAGGAGATGCTGTGTGACTTCCGTGAGGAGAGGGACGGCGGACGGTTCGCGTTCTTGATCAAGAAAAGAAAGGCGATCATGGCACGAGCCATGACGAATAAGTCGCATGCGGTTGACACCGCGACGGGGAAATAAGGGGGAAATGCAATGGCTGTATATAACGTGGACGGCGCAGAGTTCATGGGCGAGAACGTCAAGCAATCGCTGAAGAAAGTGGGAACCGGCGTCAATATCTTGCCGCTCGCCAAGATCTGCCGGCCCGAGGTGGTAGAAGTCGGTGATCACAGTCGTGTCTGCGATTTTGTATTCATATGGGGTGGGCTCGGCGTCAAAATCGGCAAGAATTGCGATGTGCAACCGCACGTTACCGTTTGGGGCGGCGGTGCCCTAGAGGTCGGCGATCGGGTGTCGATCGGCCTGAATAGTGTTCTGCTAACTGCGGTGTATACCCACGCCGACGGGTTGAAAATGGTCGATGGCCTGGAAGAAGACGAAGCAGTTGCTAATTACGGGAAGTTGTCTATTGGCACGGATGCGTATATCGGCGCAAGCTGCACGCTGATGCCGGACATCACAATTGGCGAGGGCGCAATCATCGGAGCGGCGAGTTTCGTCAACAAAGACCTTGAACCATGGGGCATATACGTGGGGAGCCCGGCAAAGAAGATAGGTGAGCGACCGAGGGGGCAATAATAGCGGTGGCAGGGCGGGATCTGCGTGATCGTCGCACCAGCGTGTTTCGTTGAAGCGTACTGCGTCGCTCTGAAATCTTCGGGATAGTATTCTCTGCCACGGTGATGGATGACCTCGCCACCCGACGCCGTGTGGCGAGCAATCGGGGTCAGGGCGCCTTCTTCGCATTGATGCACGCCGCCTCCGCAGACGTCGGTCACTCCGTTCGTGCTGGCTGGCTGAGGCGGTGACCCGGCATCTACCATCGGCCGACGGCAACCGCATGGTCGTCTCAAAGCCAGTAACGTGTGGTGACCGATAGGGGAGGGTCCAATGAAGCGAGCACTCATAGTGGGCATCACCGGTCAAGACGGCTCATATCTCGCTGAACTTCTGTTGAACAAGGGATATGAGGTACACGGGCTGATCCGGCGCGCGTCGACCTTCAACACGTCGCGGATCGATCACCTCTATGTGGATCCGCATGAGACCGGCGCGCAGTTGTTTCTGCACTATGGCGACCTCACTGACGGCACGCGGTTGGTGACTCTGCTCAGCACGATCGAACCCGATGAGGTTTACAACCTTGCCGCGCAGTCACATGTGCGCGTGAGCTTTGACGAACCCGTGCACACGGGCGACACGACGGGCGTGGGGTCGATTCGGCTGCTGGAGGCCGTGCGTCTATCTAGAGTTCAATGCCGCTTTTATCAGGCGTCGTCGTCGGAGATGTTTGGTGCTTCCCCGCCGCCTCAGAGTGAGCAGACCGTGTTCTATCCGCGCTCACCGTACGGCGCGGCAAAGGTTTACTCCTACTGGGTAACGCGCAATTATCGGGAAGCGTATGGCTTATTCGCAGTGAACGGGATCTTGTTCAATCACGAGTCACCGCGGCGCGGTGAGACATTTGTGACACGCAAGATTACGCGTGCTGTGGCACGCATCAAGGCCGGCGTCCAGGAGAACCTCTATATGGGGAACCTCGATGCTGTCCGCGACTGGGGCTACGCACCTGAGTATGTCGAAGGCATGTGGCGAATGCTGCAGGTCGCTGAGCCGGACGACTTTGTTCTCGCGACGGGGCGCGGATTCACCGTGCGCGATTTTGTCCAGGCCGCGTTCGACCATGCTGGACTCGACTGGCAGCGGCATGTGAAATTCGACGAGCGCTATCTGCGACCCACCGAAGTGGATTCACTCATAGGCGATGCGAGCAAGGCCGCCGACGCGCTCGGATGGAAAGCCTCCGTCCACACCGACGAACTCGCGCGGATCATGGTGGACGCGGACATTGCAGCGTGGGAGTGCGAGGGCAAGCCGTGGATCGACAAGCCGACATTTTCTGACGGAGCATGACCGACGAGATGACTTCCTCAATCGGCGCTCTTGACCGAGCGGCCTCGGTCTACATCGCGGGCCACCGCGGTCTCGTCGGGTCCGCTCTGTATAGAAAATTGCAGAGCGAGGGATTCACGAATCTGCTTGTGCGGCAGCACAACGAACTCGATCTGACAGATCGCGCCGCGACGTTCGATTTCATGCTCGAGGCCAAGCCGCGGGTCGTTATCGATGCGGCAGCCCGTGTCGGCGGCATCATGGCGAACAACACTTATCCTGCTGATTTTCTGTCCGAGAACCTCCAGATTCAGGTCAATCTGCTCGACGCAGCGGTCGCCGCCAGGGTGCCCAGGCTGCTATTTCTCGGGTCTTCGTGCATCTACCCCAAGCTCGCGCGCCAGCCCATCGAAGAGGCTGCACTCCTCACCGGCCCGCTGGAGCCGACCAACGATGCCTACGCCATCGCGAAGATCGCGGGCATTCTTCAAATTCAGGCCGTCAGGCGCCAGTACGGGCTGTCGTGGATCTCGGCGATGCCGACGAACCTCTACGGGCCCGAGGACAACTTCTCCAATACCAGCTCCCATCTGTTGCCTGCGCTCATCCGGAGGTATGAGGAAGCTAAAGCCGGGGGGGCGCCGACGGTGACCAACTGGGGGACTGGGACTCCGCGGCGTGAGTTGTTGCACGTCGACGATCTTGCGAGCGCGTGTCTGCACCTCCTCGAACATTACGACAGGGCGGGTCACGTCAATGTCGGGACCGGCGTCGACCACACCATCAGTGAGATCGCGGATATGGTAGCGACAGCTGTGGGCTATACCGGCGAAACACGCTGGGATTCAACCAAACCCGACGGCACGCCACGCAAGGTGTTGGACGTGTCGCTGATGCTTCAGGCAGGGTGGCATGCCCAGGTGCCGCTGCGAGAAGGCATCGAGGAAACAGTGGCGTGGTATCGGGCAAATTTTGACGCAGTGAGGCGGTAAAGGTGGGTGCAAGAGATCTATTTCGTCAGGCTGGACTAGTCGGGCGTGGCGTCGCTCTTCAGGTGTCACGCCAGTACTCTGACCGCGACCTGAACCGGCATTTCGTGAAGCAACTCCAGTCACGTGCGGTGGATGTTGTCCTCGACGTCGGCGCGAACTCTGGGCAATACGCCATCGGCGTGCGCCAGTCGGGCTTCCGAGGCCGGATCATTTCATTCGAACCACTGGCGGCGCCGTTCGCTGCCCTGACAGGCAATGCCGCGAAGGACCCTCTCTGGGATTGTCACCAATACGCCCTGGGCGACACTGAGGGAACGGTCTCTGTGAATGTGGCCGGGAACGCTGGTGAGAGCAGTTCGGTCCTGCCCATGTTGCAAAGCCACCAGGACGCCTATCCGCCTGCTAATTACGTCGGAACCGAAGAGGTGCCCATTCATCGGCTCGATGGTGTGGCGTCAATAATTCTCAAAGACTCCGACGTGATCTTTCTCAAGATCGACGTCCAGGGCTTTGAAAAGCACGTCCTCGCAGGCGGAAAATCGACGATCGATGACAGATGCGTCGGGCTTCAGCTCGAACTGTCTTTTCTGCCGCTATACGAAGGCGGGATCCTTATTCGTGAAGCACTCGACCTGGCATACGATTCCGGGTTCACGCTGTCCGGATTGCGGCCGTGCTTTACAGACCCGCGGAACGGGGAAATGCTACAGGCCGACGGCATTTTCCTCCGCAAGGGAAACTGACCCAGAGATGAAGCGTCACGCCCGGTTCGGCGCTGCTAGGGTGACTACGCCATGACGGATCCAACGGTTTCTATCATCGTGCCAACGTTGAACGTAGCGGCGACGCTTCCAGCGTGTCTCGACAGCATCGTCGCTCAAACCTACCGAGATTTCGAACTGGTTCTGGTTGATGGCGGATCAACTGACAGCACCCTTGACATCGCGAAAAGCGTTGCGCAGCAGTCGGGTATACGGCTAGTCAGCCATAACGAGCCGGATCAAGGACCCTACGACGCCATGAATCGTGGTATCGCGATGTCCTCGGGAGGGTGGCTCCTCTTCCTGGGCGCGGACGACACCCTCCACGCGACCGACACGATGGAGAGCGTAGCCGCCTTCATCGGGCAGCATGCGGATGCAGACCTGGTCTATGGAGACGTGATCCTTCGTTCCAACGGAACTCGTCGTGCCGGCGTGTTCGATCTCGACCGCCTGCTCTTCGAAACCAACATGTGCCATCAATCAATTTTTTACCGTCGCGCGCTGTTCGACGGCATTGGGCCGTACAACCTCCGTTACAAGATATGGGCTGACTGGGATTTGAATATTCGCTGCTTCTCAAATCCAGCGCTAGTGGCCGATTACATGGATATCGTCGTGACGAACTACAACGACGTTTCGGGAATCAGCAGCGTGGTTGATAAAGAATTCAGGAAGCGTCTGCCGGTGTTCTTTTGGGCTTCGGCGATGGAAGTGTTGGGCAGGACTTTTGCAGTACTGAGGCGAAAAGACGAGCGTCGAGCTGCTTTACGCGAATTCAGGGTTAGCTTCAAGGCCAAGTAGCCGGTTCACGCGCCGGCCTCTGCCGCGGACCTGTAGCCACGCACCGCCAGGGGAACGAACACCGCGAGGATGGCCACCGCCCAAACGAGGGTCATGGTCAGGGGCCACAACAGCGGGCCGCCGAGAGCGAGGGAGCGCATTGTCTCGATGGGCGGCGCCATAGGTTGCGCGCGGACGAACGGTCTAAACCACTCCGGGAAGTTGCCAATCGGAGTGAAACCGGGATTGACGAACGCCAACGCGACGGTGACGTTCACCATCAAGATCATGATGGTTCGGGCATTCGTACGCACGGCGAAGGCCATCACCAAGGCCGCGAATGCGATCGCCACGATCGAAGGGATCAGTACGAACAGAAGTGCCGCCGCCACGCCGTTGTTGAACCGCAGCCCCATGATCACTCCAAGAGTGGTGATCAGGCTCGTTCCGATCAGGGCTCGAACCGCCTCCGCGGTCAGCCGTCCGGTGAGCGCACTGGCGCGGTGAATCGGAAGCGTCCACATTCGGCTGAGCATTCCCGACTCGCGATCCATCGTGATGCTCATCGCGTTGCCGAGGGAACCGAACAGCCCAGACAGCACTGCGCAGACAGGGACCAAGCCGTAGACGCTCGCATTGCCAGTGATTCTGTGCACGTTCTCGCCTAGGACCACGTCGTAGAGAATCAGCAAGCCGATTGGGAATGCCAGCGAGCCTACGAGCACGGCGCGGTCCCGTCGCCACCGGGTGAGTATCCGGCCAGCTTGGAGCGCGGTTTCTGTCGACAGCGACCCGTGGATTCGATGCCGTGACATTACGGATCCCGCCTCTGCAGACGCACCGATATCCCGCCGAAAACCAGCACCATACCTAAGCACCACACCAGGCTCACCGTCACATTGCTGACGTCTACGTGGCCATTTCCCAGACCTCGCAGCGTTTCGGCGACCTGCGACACCGGTTGGTTGCGCACCCATGGCTGCAGCCATTGCGGAAAGGTGCTCACCGGAGCAATTCCGCTCGACAACATGAACAGCAGTAGCGAACCGACAAACAGTAAGTAGCTAACGCCGTGGATGCTGCGCGAACTCGATCCAAGGGCGTCCGCACCCAGCGCAACGGCTAGGCACAGAAGTAGGGCAAAAAGCACGAAACCGATGACAAACACCGGCCCGCCGGACATCCGAAAACCGAACGCGAAACCCCCGACTATGGCCACCGTGAGAACGCCTACCGCGCGAAACATGGTGGCCGCCATGCGGGCACCCACTGGCGCTGCTGCGGAAATGGGCATCGTCTGCAGCCGCTTGCCGAACCCGCTGATCCTGTCACGCAGTGCGCGCTCCGCGGTGACGAGTCCGACGTAGATCATCGACTGCACCACCACCGCGGGCACGAGGTACTGCGAATAACTCACTTCGCCGGTATCGATCAGGCCCTGCAATGCCACGCTGAAGCCTGCGAGATATGCGATGGGAGAAACGATTTCGAAGATCAGCTCGCCATCGCGCCTCGCGGATATCAGCGACCGTTCGGTCAACGCGGCCAGTGCACTCACGACGGAGCGGTAGTGCGCTCAGTGAGGTGCAAGAACGCCTCGTCCAGCGACGGCTTGCGCAAGGAGATGTCGGCCAATTCGATTCCGAGCGCGTCGACACGTCGAAAAACGTGGGCCAGCGTCGCCACGCCATCGGGGGCGAACACCGACACCGAGTTCGTATCGACATCGATGTCGACACCGCGCAGGCCGGCCAGCGCCGATGCGACCCGAGACAGGTCTGCCGGATTGGTGGGACTCACCTGGCAATAGCTGGTGTCCACCCTGCGCTTGAGCTCTTCGGCGGTGCCGCTCGCGATCACCCTCCCGTGGTCGATGACGACGATCGAGTCACTGAGAATGTCTGCCTCGTCTAGGTACTGCGTCGTCAAGAGCACGGTGACGCCTTGTACGGTAAGCGAGCTCACTAGCGCCCATACGTCGCGCCGGCTCCTCGGGTCCAGGCCTGCGGTTGGTTCGTCCAGGAAAAGAATTCTCGGCAGCACCATCAATGCAGCGGCGATGTCGACCCGCCGCATCATCCCGCCGGAGTAGGTCGACACGGGACGGTCGGCCGCCTCGACGAGGTCGAACCGATGGATCATTTCGTCGGCGCGGTCTTTTGCCTGACGACGATTCAATCCTCGGAGCCTGCCGAACAGCACCAAATTTTCCCGCGCGCTCAGAAACAGGTCCAGGGCGGTGGATTGGCCGGTCGTGGCAATACTGGCGCGCACGCGAGCGGATTGGCGGGTTATGTCGTAGCCGCCAACCGTGGCAGTGCCAGAAGTCGGTCGCAGCAAGGTCGACAAGATATTGATGGTGGTGGTCTTGCCGGCGCCGTTGTGACCGAGCACACCACAGACCGTCCCGGCGGGCACCGAAAAGCTCACGCCGGACAGCGCATGCGTGTCTCGCCCGAAGGTCTTCGTGAGGTCGACCACGTCGATCGCCAAATTGCTCACGGGGGGAGTATTCCATGGCGAACGGCTCGGGTTTGCCGTCTGGGGTAGAAGAGCAAAGATTTCGTCTTTCGGTAGCTAATGTGTGACCTTGGACTCTCGCGGTTGATGGAGATGAGTTTTTGAGGTCGAATTGACGCATTGTAGACGCTCAAGATTCTCGTAATGCGTTGTGTCGCAATGGTAGTAACCCGGCGGCGACGCCCAAACGGAGGGACGCAGTACCGCCTCCAGGCAGTAGGGGCGTGTACAAACGTCACGTCTTGCTGCTGACTCAGCGATTGCTTGCCGCAGCGTTGCTCGCGGCGTGTTCGAACAGGTCGGCCGTGCGTGTGACGGCATCGGCGGGCGTGGTCAACTGGGTCGCGAGTTGTCGGGCTCGGACGCTGTACTGGGGGTCGAGGATCTGCCGCAGGTCGGCGACCAGTGATTTGGTGGTGTTGGCCGACAGTCGCCGGGCGGTGCCTACATGTAGTCTTTTCAGCTGATTTCCCCAGAACGGCTGATCGGCCGAGCTCCACTGGATCAGCGTTGGGGTGCCTGCGCGCAGACTGGCCGCGGTCGTGCCCGCACCGCCGTGGTGCACGATGGCGCGGCAGGCTGGGAAGACCGCGGCGTAGTTGACCACCCCCACCACCTTGATGTGGTCGGGATACGGGACGTCGCTGTAGTCAGTCCCGCCCGCGCAGATCAGGCCTCGCTCGCCCAGCTCCGTGCAGGCGGTGCTGATCATGGCCATGGTCTCGGCAGGCGATTTGACGGGGATGCTGCCGGTGGCGAAGCAGATCGGTGGGGTTCCCGCGGCGATCCACGCCGCGACGTCGTCATCGGCCGCGGTGCTCAGTTGCATCGTTGGCGCACCGACGAAAGGTCGTCTGCCGTCCCACTTGGCCCACTCGTCGGCCAGCCCCGGCACGCACACCGCGTCGTAGAGCTGGGCTTCCAGCCATCCGTTTTCGGCGAGACGCCGCGGTGCGCGGTAGGTGGCCTTGGGCAGGCCGAGCGCGCTGCGCTGGGCGTCTTCAACGGAGCGTGTCGCGCGCCAGAACAGCCACTCCGAAATGGTGCTCGCCGAGCGGATCAGCGGCGACGGAATCATCGGGATGAGCTGACCGTTGGGTCGGACGGGGAAGTGGTGCATGGCTACCAAGGGAATGCCGTAGTACTCCGCGACATTGCCGGCGGCCTGCTCGAAGTTGATCGTGGTCGACAACAGATCGGCGCCGTCCGCCAGCCTCATCAGCGTATTGCCGGCCTCCTCCCAGTTGTCGATGATCACCGACCACATCTCGCGCAGTAACTCGACCGGGTTGCGGACGAACTTCGCCCAGAGATTGCGCACGAAGTCCTCGTTGAGGATGGCCTCCACTTCCGGGCCGTACGGCACCCCCGGCACACCCGCGGTTTCGACGAACCCCACCAGGTCGGGCGGCACGGGCATATGTACTTCGTGGCCCCGGCGCAGCAGTTCGCGACCGACGGCTAGCGAAGGCTCGACGTCGCCGCGACTTCCCCAGCACGCGAGGACAAATTTCATTGCGCGGATCCGAACCTTTCACTGGTCGTGCCGGTAACTGCCGTCTGGAATCTACCGTCAGGCTCCGAACTCCACACGCGCGCAACGGTACCGCTCTTCCGCGGGGACATAACCAAGTCAGGAATTTGCCTACCGTCGCCATTTCGGATGCCGGGCACGCAAGAGTCGATGAAGTACGTTGTAGTGCAATGGGACTGACGTATCAGTATCGGCATGCAGATGATCGCTATCTTTGCCCGTGCCTACCTGCAGGTATAGTCGAGAGATGAATCTGGTCGAGTCGATCGAACGCGGCCTGGAATGGTTGTCAAAGCCCAGGTGGATTCCAGGTCGCCTGGAGATGGAGACGCAGCGCGGCAAGCGCCTGGAGCTAGAGATCGTGTCGTTCACCGTCCGTGTGCCGATACCCAGCGGTGCGAAGGTGCGGATCCCGATATTCGTCGCGATCATGCCGGTCGGGTCTTCGCCCATCCAGGGTTCGCGGGTTCCCACTCGGCAGGACGGCGAATAACAACTTCTATCGGTCACCAACTCGTCATTTCCGATTTGATGAGGCTTGACCTCGGCAACATTTCGGTGCCGAAAATGGCGAGTTGCCAGCATTGAGCCCGACAAGTCCAAGCCAGCCGGCGAATAGTTAGCCGGGAGTCACATTCGATTCACAGAGCCGACCGCATCGCGTGACCGTGCCACTCCGCACCCCAACGACTGCCGACTATCGGTACGGATAACTTGGCGAACTTGAGGGCCATCTCCACCGACAACTGGGAATAAGCCGGCGCCAATCTAAGAACCAGTGAAAAGTGGCGGCTTGAGGAGCTCCTGCAAATAATCTGTGTCGGTTTCATAAACGAGTAGCAACGTTATTTGTGCGCTGAGCGGGTGTCTCTACATTCATGGGACAGCCCCGCCGAGTGGTAAAACACGCGTTGATCTGCGGTTCGGGCAGTCACTCGGGACGCGACCGTAGCCGTGCTCGCGACCAATCGCGCGACGCTGCGATCCGAGGCCGTGTTGTAGAATAAATCCGGTCTTCACCGGCAGCGATGGGTCGCCTTGTTGCCACGGTTCGCGGTTGCTGAACGTGTCGCTGCGACATCCGTAACGTGAAGAAATTCCAGGACGCTCGGCGCCTCGGTTCAGCGTGCTCAGCGCTATGCCGATCGCTTTTGCCTGCCCGTTTGCTGTGACGAAGGAGTTTTGTGGGAAATTTCACGGAGAAGAACTTGTCGAGGCTTAGCGAGCGCACAGAAATACCATGACTTCGCTATCTCCGCAACAACGCGCTACGCGACCGATTTGGCGCTAAGCTGGGGTAACGGGACAGGGTATTGACGTCCGAGTTAATTACCAAGGTAGGCTCGATACAGTTTGCTGGGATGCCTGACCTTGGGAACCTGATGAGAATGTTTGGCCTACCCCTGCGCCCCAAGGTAGGTTTGCGATAGGCTCACTTACGGTTTGCGGTAGGTGACGATTACCTGGAGGAACGTGAGCACCAATCCGTTCGACGACGACAACGGTAGCTTCTTCGTTTTGGTCAATGACGAGGAGCAACACAGCCTGTGGCCGAGCTTTGCCGACGTGCCGGCCGGATGGCAGGTGGTGTACGGAGAAGCGGACCGCGCTGCGTGCCTCGAGTATGTAGAGGAGCATTGGCCGGACATACGGCCGAAGAGCCTGCGCGAGCGGTTGGCGCAGGGCGGGACTCTTGACGGATAGCCGGTTTGGCGGGGGAAGTCGAGGTATGGGACCTAACCATGGGGGACTGCCGCTATCTCGAGGCCAGCTAGACATCTGGCTCTCGCAGGAGAGTGGCCTCGTTGGTACTGAGTGGCAACTCGGCCTCCTGGTAAGAGTCGACGGCGCGATCGAGCCCGATCTTCTCCACCAGGCGATCCGCCAGGCCCTGCAGGAAGCTGAACCGGCTCGAGCTTCATTTCACGAGGTGGACGGCCAGGTCGTTCAGCGTCCGGTGGATTACTCGGACCTCGAGTTGCCGTTCTATGACGTCACCGATTCAGAAGACCCCGCGGAGAAAGTCCGCGAGATTGCCTCGTCAATTCAGCACACACCGATGCCGCTCACGGGGCGGTTGGTGACATTTGCGCTATTTAAAACTCAGCCAGATCAATATTATGCATTTGGATTGGGTCACCACATTTCCGTCGACGGTGTGGGTATGGCCCTCGTGTGCCGCCGAATCGCGACGATTTACACGGCGCTGGCCAAAGGGCAACCCGTCCCCGACGCATACTTCGGCTCCCTGCAGGACCTGGTCGACCTCGAGTCCGGATACACCGACTCCGCAGACTTCCAAGAAGACCAGGCGTATTGGAGCAATAACCGTCCGCCCGAAAGCGGGCTGGATCGGCGGACACCCCAAACGGCGAAGGGCCATGGCGGGTACGCGCCGTCGGCGCAGGTGCAGATAAGCCAGCCTGCTATCGCCGGCATCAAGCAGCTGTCCAAGGCGCTGCGCATCCGTCGGCACACGGTCATGACTGCGGCAATGGCGTTGTTGGCGCGGTCATATTCCGGGAACAATTCCGAAGTCGCGCTGGACTTCCCGGTCAGCAGGCGCGTGGCAGAAGACTCGAAGACGCTTCCTGGGATGCTCGCCGGAATCGTGCCCCTGGTGCTGTCGGCTCCGCCGGAGGCGACCGCGGGCGAGTTTTGCCAACACGTCGACACACGCCTACGGGAGTTGTTGGCGCATCAGCGATTTCCGGTCCACGCACTCGACGACGACGGCGGCTTGAACGGTCCCCGGCAGACGTCGGACCGGGTGGCGATCAGTTTCCTGCCGTCGCGGCTCACGCTGGACCTCGGCGGTGTCCCGGCAACCGCGGCCTTCACCAACCACGGTCCGATGGGTCATTTCGGGTTGTTCTTCTCCGGTGCCAGTGACCAGATGTTCCTCGGCACGGCCGGTCCGGGTCAGCCGTTCGCTCACTTCGGAGTCGCCAACCTGGCCGAGCGCCTGGAGCGGGTCGTCGTCGCTATGGCGGCCGATCCCGATCGGCCGCTGTCGTCGATTGATGGGTTGGACGCCGACGAGCGCGCCAAGCTGGATCGATTCGGTAACCGGGCAGTATTGACCGGGCCTTTGCCCCCGCTCTCGATCACGGATTCCTTTGGCGTGCATGTGAATTCCGTCCCCGACACGGTTGCACTGGTGTGCGGTGAACGGTCGTGGACCTACCGCGAACTGGACGAGGCGGCCAACCGGATGGCCAACCTGCTGGCCGGCCACGGCGCGGGCCCGGGTAAGCGGGTGGCGCTCATGTCGGGGCGCTCTGCCGAGGCCATCATCGCGATCCTGGGAGTGCTGAAGACGGGGGCGGCCTATTCGCCGATCGACCCGTCGGTGCCGGCCGCGCGGCTGGAGTTCATCCTGGCCGACTCCGAGCCGATCGCCGCGATCACCACCAGCGCGCTGCGGTCGCGGTTCGACGGAGTCGACCTACCGGTCATCGACATCGCTGACCCGGCCATCGACGCGCAGCCCAGCACTCCGCTGCCAGGGCCGGCGTCCGACGACCTCGCCTACACGATCTACACCTCGGGCACCACGGGCGTGCCCAAGGGTGTGGCGGTCACCCACCAGAACGTCACCCAGCTAATGACGACTATGGATTTCAGCCTGCCGCTGCCAGGGGTGTGGCCGCAGGCCCACTCGCTGGCCTTCGACGGGTCGGTTTGGGAAATCTGGGGCGCTCTGCTGCACGGCGGCCGGCTCGTGGTCGTCCCCGAATCGGTGGCCGCGTCGCCCGAGGAGTTCCATCGTCTGTTGGTCAGCGAGGGCGTCACGGTCCTGACCCAGACCCCGTCGGCAGTGGCGATGCTGCCGATGGAAGGTCTGGAGAACACCGCCCTGGCGGTGATCGGTGAGGCGTGTCCGCCCGAACTGATGGATCGGTGGTCGGCCAACCGGGTGATGATCAATGCCTACGGCCCCACCGAGACCTCGATGTGTGTGGTGATCAGCCGGCCGTTGGAACCAGGGTCGGGTGTGGTTCCGATCGGCCTGCCGGTACCCCGTGCAGGTTTGTTCATCCTGGACACCTGGCTGAAGCCGGTGCCGGTGGGTGTGGTTGGTGAGTTGTATGTGGCCGGTGAAGGTGTGGCTGCGGGTTATGTGAAGCGTGCGGGCCTGACGTCTTCGCGGTTTGTGGCGAG